>JBKOZJ010000161.1:0-6800 GCA_046725875.1 Actinomycetota bacterium | reverse complement strand
GAGGGTCGCGCCCCCTAGCAGGAGGCGCGGAGGCACCGGTCGAGCATGCGCGCGGGGTCACGAACTCCGGTTGGAGTACTGAGGCGGGTTGCCTTCATTCGCCGGCGCGACGAACCGCGGCGGTGGCGATCAGTCCTCGGTTGCGCAGGATTCGGCGTTCCACCGGCGCAAAGATCAGTAGCTCGATGGCGATCCCGACGGCGAGGATCACGAGGATGCCGGCCATCACCCAGCTCATGTCCGAGAGCTGCCGGCCGGTGTCGAGGAATTGGCCGAGTCCGGGACCGATCTCTGGCGAGAAGGTGATGAGCTCGGCCGCCATGAGCGATCGCCACGAAAACGCCCACCCCTGGCGGAGGCCGGCGATGTAGCCGGGGAGTGCCGCCGGGAGCAGGATGTGCCAGACCGCGCTGAGCCGGCGCGCTCCGAGGACCCGGCCGGCTCTCAGGTAGAGCGGCGGGATCTGGTCGACACCGGCGACGATGCCGTTCGCGATCGATGGTGTGGCGCCGAGCAGGACGACTGCGTAGATCGTGGCGTCGGACAGGCCGAACCAAATGATCGCGGCGGGCACCCACGCGACCGACGGGAGGATTTGCAGGCTGGTCAGGGTGGGGCCGATGGCGGTGCGGACCAGCGATACCCGCGCCACGACCAGGCCGATGATCGTACCGATGACGACCGAGGCCGAGAAGCCGATCCCGCCGCGGCGGACACTGTTCCAGATCGCTGTCGGTATCGCGCCTGACGTCCATTCATCGTGAAGCGTCTCCCACACCTGGGCGGGCGAGGGCAGGGCACCTTCCTGCTTGACGTTCAGCACCACTAGCAACTGCCAGCTCCCGAGGGCGACGGCGACGGCGACCAGCGGCGGGAGGGCCTTGCGCCAGATCCGGCTCCACCGGCCGGCCCGGCCGGCCTTCTGCATGGACAGTGCGTCCAGGCCGGCCAGCGTCTCGTCCACCGTGGCACTTCCCCGAGCTGGCTGCGTGTCAGTGCTCGCCATGGCGGCGGATCTCCTCTCTCAAGTGCTCGGTGATCTCCCCGGCGAGCGCCGCCACGGCCGGGGTCTCGATCCGGCGTGGTTGCGGGATGTCGACGGTCCACTCCCGCACAATCCGGCCCGGCCGGGAGGACATGAGCAGGACCCGCTGACCCAGCCGAACCGCCTCGCGCACGTTGTGGGTGACGAATACGACCGTGACGCCGGTCTCGGACCAGATTCTGGTGAGCTCGTCATGCAGCAGGTCGCGGGTGATGGCGTCGAGCGCGCCGAACGGCTCGTCCATGAGCAGAACCGGAGCGTCTTGGGCGAGTGCGCGGGCGAGCGCGACCCGCTGCCGCATCCCGCCGGAGAGCTCGTGCATCCGGGATCGGTAAGCGCCGGGCAACCGAACCAGCTCCAGGAGTCGCCGCGCCTCGCGTCGCCGCTGCGACCGCGGCACGCCGCGCAGCTTGAGCGCCAGCTCGACGTTGCGGCCCGCGGTCAACCACGGGAAGAGCGCAGCCTCCTGGAACATCAGAGCAGCTCGGCGCCCAGCGACGTCAACCGATCCGGAGGTCGGGGGTTCCAGCCCGGCCACGACGTTCAGCAGGGTCGTCTTACCGCAGCCGGATGCGCCGAGCAGTGCGACGAAGTCGCCCTGCTTGACGTCGACGGATATAGCCTCCAGGACAGGCGGTCCAGCGCCGCGGTCGAAGCGCTTGGAGACCCGGTCGAGGCGTACCGCCGGCCCGGGCCGACCCTCCGGGAGCATCGACGGCGGCTCCGCCAGGCTTGTCTGCCCGATGTCCACCTGTTTCACATCCATTTGCCGCACGCTCATTAGCCCGAGTCCGATGTTGAGCCCAGCCCCGCGTCGGAGACGGTTGGGATCCCGCGCTGGGTGAGGATCTCGTTGAGTGGCTTGAGGTTGTAGATCCCGGCAAGGTCTGGCTTCTCGATGAGGCCGGCTTCCGCGGCGTGGTCGGCGGACGTTACCAGGCTGGTGGCGACTGGATCCACGGTGATGTCGATGTTCTTCCAGGCGCCGTCGATGACCGGTCCGGGAAGCTCCTGGCCGGTGAGCTCGCCGAGCTGAGTGTTGGCGTCCTTCTTGGCTTGGTCTGGATGCCCGGCGATCCATTGGGTTGCGTCCACGTGGGCTTCGAGGAGTTGGCGGACTGTTGCCGGATGCTCGTTGAGGTACTTCGTGGTGACGATGAGCTGTGTCGTCACGAACTTGCCCTCGGGCCAGAGGGTCTTCTCGTCGACGAGAACCTTTCCGCTGGCCTCGAGGACGAGCCGCGTCACCCACGGCTCGGGCAGCCAGGCGCCGTCGATCTCGCCGTCCTTGAAGAGCTGGAGCGTGGTCGCGTTCTCGGTGCCCGCCAGGATGGTCACATCGCCCTGGCCGGTCTTTGAGGTCTTCAGCCCCTGCTCGCCAAGCCAGGCCCGCAGCGCGACATCTTGGGTGTTGCCGAGTTGGGGCGTAGCAAGCTTCTTGCCCCGCAGGTCCTCCGCCGAGTTGATGTCCGGGCGTACGACGAGAGCGGCGCCGCCCGAGGTGGCGCCGGCGATTATGCGGATCGCCTCGCCCTTGCTCTGGACGTACGCATTGATCGACGGGTTCGGTCCGATGTAGCTCGCATCGAGCGCGCCGCCGAAGACGGCCTCCACGGCGGCCGGGCCGGCATTGAAGACCTGAGTCTTGAGCTTGGTGCTGCCGAGCTGCTTGGTGAAGAAGCCTTCCTCGACTCCGACAAGGGCGGTGGCGTGCGTGACATTCGCGAAGAAACCGAGCCGAAGCTCCGACGCCGGCCCCTTGTCGCCACCCACACTCCCGGCGGAGTCGTCGCCGCCGCCGCAGGCGGCGAGGGTTGGCAGTAGCAGGGCGGCGACGACGCCCAGCGAGAACGTCGCTCCTCTAGCTGATCGATGAAGATGATCCGGCAGCACACGGGCTCCTTTGTCGTCTTTCCCTATCGGTTAGATGGGAAACTACCGCATGGCCGGGGCAAGGTTCCAGTGCTTCGGGATATCCGTCTCAGATGCTGAGCCGACGCGTTAAGGGCAGCCCGCACTCGACGTGTCCGACTTCGGGTGCCCGGCCCCTTATCGGTTGGTCGGCGGTGACGGTCACGCGTTCGGGGGCGGGTAGCCTCAGATGCTCCAGGCGCGAGGATCTTCGGTCAGCGCGTGGACCTTCCCCGGCAGCTCACCCCTGGCGATGTGTCCGAGCGTCACGGTCTCGAGAATGGCCCGCTCATTAGCCCGCAGGGCGATCCAGACTTCCTGGAGGGCCTTCGCCGCTCCCTTGTACGCGATCCGTTCCGGCCGCTCTCCCCGTACGCCAAGAAGAGGGCCCTCGATCACTCGGATGATGTCGGCCAATGAGATCTCGTCCGCGCGCCGGGCCAGCCAGTAGCCGCCGTCCGGACCGCGTTGGCTTCGGACGAGCCCAGCTCGGCGAAGCTGACCCAAGATCGTCTCGAGGAACTTGACCGGAATGCCCTGCGCCTCGGCTAGTTGGTCGGCCGTCACGGGACCTTCGCCCGCCGCGGCAAGCTCCGCGGCGGCACGCAGCGCATAGTCGACTCGGGCGGATAGACGCACGTCCGGATTATCTCCCGCCGATGGCTTTGGAGCCCGTCCGTGATGTCGGGCGAGTCTCGCTCGTCGGTCAGTTCTCATGCCCCGGCTCGACTGGCTTCGGCGGATAGTGAAGCATGCACGGTTGATGGTTGATGACCAGGCGGCCCGCCTTGACCGGCATTTCCTGGAGACCGTCTCTCGGCTCGAGAAGCACCCGAGGGCGGTCAGTGCCGGGCGTGTCGACGCGAGCGAGGCGGACCGGTGGACCCGCCGGCTGACTGAGCCACTGCGACCGGGGTCCGCGCTTAGCGGCCAAGCCTGCTTCGAGCTCTTCGATGCGCAGGCGACCAGCCGTCAGCTCGACTTCGCGGCGCGCTGGATGCAGGCGAAGGGTGCCGGCTTCTACACGATCGGGTCGGCCGGGCATGAGGGCAACGCGGCGGTCGCCGCGGTGCTGCGTGCCTCCGATCCCGCGCTTCTCCACTACCGCTCGGGCGGGTTCTATTTGGCCCGTGCGGCGCAGGCGTCGGGGGTCACGGATGCGGTGCGCGACGTACTGCTTGGTGTCGCGGCCGCTGTGAACGAACCGATCAGTGGCGGCCGGCATAAGGTCTTCGGCCATGCCGGCCTGAATGTCATTCCGCAGACCTCGACGGTCGGCTCGCATCTCCCGCGAGCGGTGGGAATCGGGTTCGCGATCGAGCGCGCCCGCAAGCTCGAGGCGACGGTGGCCTGGCCGGAGGACGCGGTTGTCATCTGCAGCTTCGGCGACGCGACGGTCAACCATGCGACCGCGCTCGCCGGTCTGAACGCCGCAGCCTATTCGTCGACGAACGGCGTGCCGGTGCCCGTACTGTTCGTCTGCGAGGACAACGGTTTCGGCATCAGCGTGCGCACGCCGCGTGACTGGATAGCCGCGGCGTGGTCGGGGCGTCCCGGCCTGCGCTATCTGCAGGCCGACGGGTGCGACCTCGCCCAGGTGTACGAGACAACACGGGAGGCGCTCGCCCAGGTCCGGGAGCGACGCCGGCCGGTATTCCTGCACCTGCGGATGGTGAGGTATCTCGGGCATGCCGGCTCAGACGTCGAGGTGGCGTACCGCACTCCCGACGAGATCGCCGCCGATCTGGAGCGGGACCCGCTCATCGGCACTGCCCGCCTGCTCGTAGCCGGTGGATTTTGTACGCCTGATGATGTGATCGAACGGTACGAGGCAGCTCGTGACCGAGTCCTCGCGGGGGTGCGTAGCGTCGTCGACGAGCCGCGGCTCGACGGTCCGCGCCAAGTGATGGAGCCGCTCGCGGCGCCGGATGAGGATTCGGTGGCGAGCCGAGCGGCCCTCGTGGCTGACTCGGCACGGCGGCAGGCGGCATTTGCCGCCGGGTCGCACGCCGAGCCGCGCCTGCCTGAAGACGAGGGGTCGGTCACGCTCGCGATGGCGATAAACCGATCGCTCGCTGATGTCCTCGCCGCCCGGCCGGGCGCGTTGGTGTTCGGCGAGGATGTGGGCCGCAAGGGTGGCGTCTACGGCGTGACCCGGGGCCTGCAGCAGCGGTTCGGTACGGCCCGCGTCTTCGACACGCTGCTTGATGAAGCGTCGATCCTCGGACTGGCGCTCGGCTGTGGCGTCTCTGGATTGCTGCCGATACCGGAGATCCAGTACCTCGCCTTTTTGCACAATGCTGAAGATCAGCTCCGCGGGGAGGCGGCGACGCTCCGGTTCTTTTCGCAGGGGCAGTACGCGAATCCCATGGTCGTGCGCGTTCCTGGACTCGCGTACCAGCGCGGCTTCGGCGGCCACTTCCACAACGACAATGCGCTGGGAGTGCTGCGCGACGTGCCGGGGCTCATCGTTGCCGCACCGGCTCGGCCGGACGACGCCGCCGCGCTGCTGCGAACATGCGTAGCCGCGGGCGAGGCCGGCGGCGTGGTGAGCGTCTTTCTGGAGCCGATCGCGCTCTACCACACCCGTGACCTGTACGAGGAGGGGGACGGCGGCTGGCTCGCTCCCTATTGGGCCCCCGACCAGTGGGCGGATGCGCATGTGCCGGTGGGTCGGGCTCGTACATACGGGGTCGGTGCCGATCTGACAATCGTTACCTTCGGGAACGGGCTTCGAATGAGCCTGCGAGTAGCGCGCTCGCTGGCGATCGCACACGGCGTTGGCTGCCGCATCGTCGACCTGCGGTGGCTGGTCCCGCTGCCCTTGGACGACATCCTGCGCGAGGGGATGGCGACGGGGCGGGTGCTGGTCGCCGACGAGACCCGGCGCAACGGGGGAGTGGCCGAGGGTGTGCTGGCCGCGCTGGCTGATGCTGATTACGGCGGTCTCGTCGCCCGGGTTGCAAGTGAAGACAGCTTCATCCCGCTCGGCCCGGCGGCCTCGACGGTCCTGCTGTCCGAGGCCGCGATTCGAGCCGCTGCCCTGCGCCTCCTCGGATTATGAGGTTGGGTTCCCCCTCCGGCTCTCAGCCATGCCCGGCCCTAGATGTGGATCATGTCGGGTGACTCCAGGTCTACAGTCCGGATCCGGCGCTCGCGCTGTGCTCACGGTTCTAGTGCAGCGATCGGTCGCTGGCCTCTCTGCTTACGCCTTGCGCTTGCCCGACAAATCTCTAGCACTCCTGCGATGCTCTGCGGGCCGACTGGATCATTCGGTGGCGTCCCTGCATGACTTCGATCACGCTTTGGATCGAGGCGTGGCATCGCTGCGTTGCGAAATCCGCGAATCCTTACCGCAGAACTGCCAACCCTTGACCCAATAAATGATCAATTTGCCGCGGGAATGCCTCATTCTGATCGTCTTCTCGTTAGGGGTGATGCACCGCCGCCAGCCCTGATCGGCTTGTCGATGCCGTGCCGCCTGACTGCCATGACTTGATCGCAAACGCCCCTCGGTAGCTGCCGGCCGTGGTCGGCGCGGTTGTCGGCGGTGGTTGGGAAGATGGCGGCATGCTCTTTGGAGACGTGGTGGCGACGTCGGCGGCCGTGACGGCGACGTCATCCCGGCTGGCGAAGATCGGCCATCTCGCCGAATGCCTGCGGCAGGCGGGCGCCGAGGGCGGTGCCGCCGAGGTCGCGACCGTCGTCGCCTTCCTCTCGGGAGATCTGACCCAACGTCAGATCGGCGTCGGTTGGGCCAGCCTGCGTGACATGCCCGACCCCGCCGGCGAGCCGACGCTGACCGTCGATGAGGTGGACGAGATCTTCGGCCAGATCGGTCGGC
>JBKOZJ010000160.1:0-7724 GCA_046725875.1 Actinomycetota bacterium | reverse complement strand
CGGCCAGCTCCGGCGGTGGTGGGTACCGGCCGGTGCTGTAGTCGAGCACCATCCCGGTGGCCGGGTCGGTGAGGATGCGCCGCCAGGTCCCGTCCGCGGCGATCCGCCGCGCCACCGACGACGGGATCGGCCCATACCCGACCAGCTCCGCCGGCTGCTCGTCGATCCCGATCAGCGTCGAGAACGGGACCAGCACCCCGATCTCCAGCCGGCGGCCCCGCCCACTAAGCCGGATCCCGGACGCAGAGCCAGCCAGCTCCTCGGGGGACACGTCCGGCCCGGTGCTCGTCGTCGTCGCGCCCGGCGAGTCCGCACCAGTAGGCGGGGCCGTCGTGCCGTGCTCGTCCCCGTGACCGTGGCGACCGCGGGCCCCGCCCTCCTCCGTTTCGGACGCTGTCATGGGCGCATGGACCCGGGGGCCGTCAGCGAGAGCCGTCCTGCCTGATGGCCGGCCGGCGCAGGTGGGGCAGGCGCCGATCCAACCTGCAGACCAAGCGGCCCGGGTCATCGCGGCCAGCGCGTCGGCGCGCCGCTGCGCATGGGTGCGGTCATCATCGGGGTTGGCCTGCCGCAGCCCGTCCGCGGCCGCGTCCAGCAGCCGATCGAGCAGCCGCGCATCCGGGGCGGCCAGCAGCGCCCACACCGACCCCATCCCGTCCGGCTCTGGCCGGCACGATACGGTCCGGTCGGCGACCGCCCGCGCGTGCCGGTGCTCGGTCCCAGCCGGGTCGGCCGCCGCGACCACCCTGGCTACACGCTGGCGCAGCGTCGCCCGGGTCAGCTCCGGGGCCGTCTCGAGCAGCCGCACCTCCGCCTCCGCAGCGGTGCGCTCGTCGTCCAGCACGGCCAGCCCGTCCACGAGCGTGCGGGCCCGCCAATAGTCGATTCGGCCGTCCAGTAGCGCCCCGAACGTCGCCGTCCGCGGCCCGGTCAACGCCTGGGCCAGCTCGACTCGTCGCTCCGCCTCCCGCGCCGACACCCTCAAGCGCGCGGAGACCTCCAACGCCGCCCCGCGCACGGGGTCCAGGCCATCCCGGCCGGTGGACAACCCGGCGAACAGCGGGCGCCGGACCAGCTCCGCGACCGCCGCCACCTGCTGCGCCTGCGCGAACGCGGTCAGCCGCTCCCACGCCGCGACGACCTCCACCAGGTCGTACTCGTCCAACTCCGCGATACCCAACCCGACCAGCCGGCCGGCCAGCTGGACCCCAGGGGCCTCGCCGCCCAGCTCCGGCCACCGCCCACCGGCCCGGTCATCCCCCGGCAGCAGGCCCGGCCCGGACCATTCACCGCACGCCCCGGCCAGCACCACCTCCTCCGCCGCCAGCACGTCATCCCACCACCCATGGTCGGCAGCCGTCGGCATCGCCGCCGGCCACCACCCATCCCCCTCGACAACTGGCCAGCGTTCGGCGGGGTCGGACGCCACCCGGGATGAGCTGAACATACGTTCGAATATAGCGGCCGCGACCGACAAATTTGGTGTAGTCATGAAGGCGATTCACCACCCGCGCACCTACCGCATGGGGACCGGCGAGGTGGCGTCCAAACTCCGGTGCAAAAGAGGCGACGCACGTGGTTTGCCCGACGGCAGGTGGGAGTGTCGATCGGGATCTGAGCAGCCGAAGGAGGGTCTGGGTGGCTACGTCCGGCATCAGCGGCTACGACGCTGAACTGCGGCGGCACAACGAGGTACTGCGCCCGGCCGTTGGCGTCAAGCTCCAGGACCACGTCCTCGACATCGGGTGCGGAACCGGGCAGACGACCCGCGAGGCGGCGCGCAGGGCCCAGGCAGGGAGCGCGCTCGGGGTCGATGTCTCCGCGCCCGCGATCGAGCGCGCCCGAGAGCTCGCCCGGGCGGAGGGGATCCGCAACGTCACCTTCGAGCACGCTAACGCTCAGGTCTACCGCTTTCCGGAGGAGCGCTTCGACCTGGCAATCAGCAGGTTCGGCACGATGTTCTTCGACGACCGCGGCGCCGCGTTCGCCAACATCAGGCGGGCGCTGCGCCCGTCCGGGCGCCTGGTGATGATGGTCTGGCAGGCCCACGAGCGCAACGAGTGGGACGTTGCCATCCACCAATCCCTCGCAGGACCCGACGGAGCGGTGGCCGTAGCTTCTGGGGGACCAGATCCGTTCTCGCTCGCCGACCCGCCGACCGTGCAGGAGATCCTGGAGTCTGCAGGGTTCGCCGACGTCGCGTTCACCGACGTCCGCGAGCCGGTCTACTACGGTCCGGACGTGGCCGCAGCCCTCGACTGGGTCCGCGGCTTCGCCTGCACCAGTGAAACACTGAAGCGGCTGGATCCCGCCGCTGCGGCACGCGCGGCCCGGCGTCTGCGCGAGGCGCTCGCCGGGCACCTCAGCGACGATGGTGTCTGGTTCAACTCTCGCGCCTGGATCGTCACTGCTCGTCGCCGCTGAGACAGAACACAACCGCACTCAGCCAGATGACCAACCCCAACCTGTCAACACCAATGCATAACCTGACCATGAAGCCGGAACCACGCCTATGGATTTGCACCAGATTTCGGACGCCACCTCCGGCGATCGGTGCCTTCGGTCTCGCTAATGGAGCGTGACTCCTCCCTGCCGAAGGTCCTGTTGCTGCGGTCCCGATTCGCGCGATGGCGATGAGTTCGCCACCGTCGGCCGGTCAATAGCTTCGAGCGCGAACACGAGCAAGCCGCCAGCAAAGGGACAGGATGAGCTTGGCGGACAGACCGGAGGCGAATGAGCGACTTCTGCAGGCGCCCACTCCATGACTCTGAAGCAGGGAGACCCCGATCTGTTGCAGAGCGACGCCGCACGACGCTTGCTCTCGTCTCGGATTCCCGCGCGCTTTGCTTATATCGCGCCAGATGGGACGCCGCGGGGCATTAGCCCAGCCCGTTGACCCGACAGCACAATGCCTCGACGGGGCCGCAGTGGAGTTGCCGCTGGCAGCGGGAGAACCTCATGGTTCACTGATCGCCGTGCGCCGGCTCTACCCGAGCTACGCGGAGAACGTCGATCTGGTCACCGCGTACGCCTATCCAGAGATCCCTTTCGGTGGGCGCTGGCTACGCGCCAACATGATCGCAAGCGTGGACGGCGCGGCGACCGATGCTCGCGGCAGCTCGCGCGGCCTGTCCGGCCCCGCCGATCGGCGCCTGCTTGTCACCCTGCAGGGCGTGTCCGATGTCATCCTGGTCGGCGCCGCAACCGCCCGCCGGGAGGCGTACAAACGCTCCCGGCCGCGGGCGGAGGTGGCGCAGTGGCGCAATATGCACGGCCTATCCCCCGCCCCGCGCCTTGCCGTCGTCTCGGCGAGCCTCGACTTCGACTACCGGTCCGAGCTCTTCCAGGCCACCGACGGGCCGGTGCCGATCATCGTGACCACCATGGACGCACCGCTCCTCCGGCTAGCGACGGTTCACGAGCTCGTTGATGTGATCGAGGTGGGGAGAGGTGCGGTCGATCTTCGCGAGGCCGTCGCTGCGCTGGCCGAACGTGGCCTGATGCGAATCCTCTGCGAGGGCGGACCGAGGCTGCTGGGGCAGCTGGCCGCCGCCGGCCTGGTCGACGAATTTTGCGTAACGATCAGCCCAGCACTAGCAGTCCGGCCCGACGCGCCACGGATCATGAGCTGGTCGCGGGGGCACCACGAGCCGCTGCCGCTACGGCTGACCGAGGTAATGGAGGAGGACGGCCACCTCTTTACCCGTTACCACCGGCGGTGAGCACCGGCAGTCGCTGGGAGACACGGTCACTGCCAAGATATGTGGATGCGCCTACCCGTCATGCCGCCAGTCGCGCCGATGCTGTCGAAGGCGGTAAAGGACGTTCCGACCGGCGCCTTCAGCTTCGAGCCGAAGTGGGACGGCTTCCGGTCGATCATCTTCCGGGATGGCGCCGAGGTGGAGATCGGCAGCCGGAACGAGCGGCCGATGACGCGCTACTTCCCCGAGGTCGTCGAGGCGGTCCGCGCGAACCTGCCGGAACGCTCGGTCGTCGACGGTGAGATCGTGATTCCCGTCGCCGGGGACACCCGGCTGGACTTCGAGACCCTCCAGCTGCGTATACATCCGGCCGCAAGCCGAGTGAACCTGCTCGCAGAGCAAACACCGGCCCATTTCGTCGCCTTCGACCTGCTCGCGCTGGGTGATATCGACTACTGCGAGCGGCCCTTCGTGGAGCGCCGGGCCGCCCTGATGGATGCGCTTGCCGGCGCCGGCTCGCCAATTCACATCACACCGGCGACGACCGATCGTGCTACTGCCGCGCGCTGGTTCCAAGAGTTCGAGGGCGCCGGACTTGACGGGATCGTGGCAAAGCCGCTCGACGGAACCTATCAACCGGACAAGCGGGTGATGCTCAAGGTCAAGCACGAGCGGACGGCTGATTGCGTGGTTGCGGGCTACCGCCTGCACAAGAGCGGGCCGGATGCCCTCGGATCCCTCCTGCTCGGGCTCTACACCGACACCGGTGAACTCGCGAGCGCCGGAGTCGTCGGCGCCTTCCCGATGGCCACCCGAAGGTCGCTGCTCAAAGAGCTCCAGCCGATGGTCACGACCTTCGAGGACCATCCTTGGAACTGGGCCAAGCAGGAGGAGGGCACCCGAACGCCACGAGAGGCCGAGTTCAGCCGCTGGAACGCCGGAAAGGACCTGTCGTTCACGCCGCTGCGACCAGACCGTGTCGTCGAGGTCCGTTACGACCACATGGAGGGACCGCGCTTCCGGCACACCACCCAGTTCGTCCGCTGGCGTCCCGACCGCGACCCGCGCTCCTGTACGTACGAACAACTCGAGGAGCCGGTCAACTTCGACCTCGCCGAAATCCTTGGTCTCAAGAACGGCAACAAGATCGACTAGGGCTGCCGGCTCGCGTCGCCGCTAGATTGGGTCCGATGAACGATCTGGTGTGCCCTAAATGCCACGGGCAAATGCGAAGCTACTAGCGCAGCAACGTGACAGTCGACCAATGCACCGAGTGTCGAGGGATCTTCCTCGACCGCGGAGAGCTCGAGCGGCTGGTCGACGCTGAGGCCGCTTGGGCCGGGCAGCAGCCGCGGCAGGCTCCGCAGCCGCAGGAGTCCCATCACCAACCACAGCGGTCCTATCCCGAGCAACCGCCGTATCCGCAGCCCGACGACAGGCATCAGCCCTACCCCAACAAGAAGCGGCGCAAGAGCTTCTTCGAGGAGCTCTTCGACTAGCCAGATTTCCTGACCGTCGGGGCGGTGCTGCCAGTAGTGGACCGTGAGCTCGAAAACGATCAGCAGTTCCGAAGATCAGGTGACCGCCCCGTCGAATGTAGATGCCGATTCGTCAATGTGACGGTCCTTTGATCTTCGAATCTGTCCTGATCTTCTTGGTCATGGTCCACCGTTAAATCACCAGGCGACGCGCGGTCGAGTCTGTCCTTGGCGATGGCGGATCCCGCTGCCTGCGGGAGCGGCTGGGCCGCGTAGCGAGCCCTCTCCGCTCGATCTAGCAACCGCCCCCACCGTCGGCTCCGATGACTGGAGCAGGGAACGTACGTCATATGTGCGTAGGACGCGTGCCGCTCGTCGACGAGCTCGACCCCCGTCTACGGCGACAGTCGGGGCGCCCACCGCATAGCACAGCTGGAGGCTGCTGTGACTCAGGAGTTGTTTCAGTCCGCGACAACAGTCGCCTCGTTGATCCGCAGTCGGCAGGTTTCCGCTCGGGAGCTGGTCGACCTCACCTTCGACCGCGTCGATGCGGTGAACCCCGATATCAACGCGGTGGTCCAGCCACAACTCGAGAAGGCCCGCGAGCAGGCCAGCGCGGCCGACGCGGCGGTCGCAGCCGGTGCAGAGCTCGGGCCGCTCCACGGCGTGCCTATCACCGTGAAGGACGCCTTCCATGTCGCGGGGATGGCTACGACCTGGGGAAACCCGGAATTCAAGGATGCGGTCACGGACTGGGATGCGACCGTCGTCGGTCGGCTCCAGCGCGCCGGAGCGATCATCGTCGGCAAGTCGAACGTTGCCTTCATGCTCGGCGACTTCGGCCAGACCGAGAATCCCGTCTTCGGCCGAACAGCAAACCCGTGGGACACCTCGCGCACCCCGGGTGGGTCGACCGGCGGCGGCGCGGCAGCCGTTGCGGCCGGACTGACGTTCCTGGACTACGGAACCGACCTGGTTGGGTCGATCCGAATCCCGGCGGCCTTCTGCGGAGTCTACGGGTTGCGGCCAACCGCACGGATCGTCTCGCTCACCGGCCTCCAGCCCCCTGGGCCGCGCATCGAGCCGGGTGACATGACCTACATGTCCAGCGCGGGCCCACTCGTCAGGTCGGCGCGCGACCTTCGCGTCGCGCTACAAGTCACCGGTGGGCCGGAGGGCCCGGCCGCCGCCGCGTACGAGTGGAGACTCCCCCCGCCACGACATGACCGACTCGCAGACTTCCGCGTCGGCGTGGTGCTCGACCATTCCTTTGCCCCAGTGGTTAGCGACGTTGCCGAACAACTATCTGGCGTGCTGGATGCGCTCGCCAAAGCCGGCGCAACCATCGTGGAGGGCTGGCCGGCAGACATAGACCCGATGGCGTCGTACCGGTCATTCGGCCATCATCTGGGCCTGTTCTTCGCGTTCGTAGAGCCTGGTACGCGAGCGCCGACCGGAGAAGACATCGTCGCGCACGAGAACCGGCGGATTGCGCTGCGGGCCGCCTGGCAGCGGCACTTCGCTGATGTCGACGTATTTCTCTGCCCGGTCAACTTCACCGCGGCGTTCCCGTACGACTCGCGGCCCATCGAGGAGCGGCTCGTCCAGACCTCGGACGGCGCGCGGCGCTACGACCTCCAGCCGTTCTGGACGGCCCATGCAGCCGTGGCCGGGCTGCCGGCCGTGGCGGCACCGATTGGCCGCACCGGAGCGGGTCTACCCGTCGGTGTGCAGATCCTGGGCCCGATGTATGCGGACGATACGGCGATTACGTTCGCCGACCTGCTGGCGAACGTGGTCGGCGGCTATGAACGGCCGCCGGTCTGACCTGGATAGGCTGATGCCGTTTCGGGTCCCGAGCTGCGGAGGACGCGGTGGCCGAGCCGTTCCAGGTGCGCATCAAAGTGCGCGGATACGAGCTCGACACGCAGGGACATCTCAACCAAGCCGTTTACCTGCAATACGCCGAGCACGCGCGCTGGGAATTCCTGCGGGCCGCCGGCATCACACAGGACAAGCTCATCGAATCGGGAGTCGGACCAGTCGCGCTCGAAACCACGATCCGCTACCGGCGCGAGCTGCGCGGTGGCGACGACGTCGACGTCTCATGCGAGTTCCGTCCGCAGGGAGGCAAGACCTTCATCATCGAGCAGCACTTCCGCGGCCCGGGCGGCGCGCTGGTGGCCGAACTGACGGCCCTCTGTGGGCTCTTGGATCTGACCAGCCGAAGACTCGTTCCGGACCCGCTTGCCCAATTCCGTAAGCTCGCCACGTCTGACTACCCCCTCCTCGGGGTCTGACCGGCGACGCCAGCCCGCAGCGGCGCCGGTCAATGCGATGCGCAGTCCGAGATGAGGCCGGTCGGTGCCCGGTTCCTTTCACCGAGGAGGCCGATCATGTGCGGTTCGTGACGAGCACGGAACCGGTCGCGGATCGCCGCCTGTTGTAGATTTCGCGGGATGAACCGGGACGTCGGCGGGCTGCGGCCGCCCGTTAGCCGGGAGCGCGCAGCCGCCGTGGGCCTGGTCCTCGTCGCGGCGGTGTC
>JBKOZJ010000159.1:0-18271 GCA_046725875.1 Actinomycetota bacterium | reverse complement strand
TTCGGCCAGCTCCTCGATGTCGTCGATCGGCTCAGCGGCGGGCAGCGGCGTCCAGCGGCCCTCGACGCCCTGCCGCCACGTGCCCCGACGGCCGCGGGAACCGGTGCGGGGGAAGGGTCGCTGACGGCGGGCGAGCCGGGTGCGGGCGTGTAGAAGAGACCGAACCGCGTTAAATCCGTCGGCTGTGATGAGTCCGCGGGCGACGCCGTCCCAAAGGCCTTCCTCGACCTCGGTGGGGAGGCGACGGGTGATGGCCTGGAGGTCGAAGTGGAAGAGGGCGCCGTGTTCGCGCAGGGCGTCGAGCACCTCCCGCCCGGAGCCGGCATTGGGTTCGGCGGGCACGGCGGCCCCGCGGTGGGCCGGGAGGAGCCACGGCAGGTCCTGCCGCAGCATGAAGGTGATAGGCGTCCGGTGGGAGGGCGTCTTCCCGGAGCGGCGAGGCTCCCCGGCGGCGGGATCGTAACTGTCGGCGGCCGGCTCGACGAGGGACAGCCGACCCCAGACCACCTCGCCGGACAGGCACAGGTCGTCGAGCCACTCGGGGCGGTACGCCTCCACCCGCTCGGCGAAGAGCCGCTCCCACTCCCCGGCCGGCCACTCCGAGCCCTGGAGCTGTTCGATTACCTCTGCCAGTCCGGCCCTGCCCTGGCGTTGGGTCCCGGGAGTGGCGTGCCACCAGGACCGGAGGAAACCCTGCCACTCCTCCTGGCTGATGGGACGCACCTGAGCCCGCCGCCGCTCCCGGGTGTAGCCATGGATGCGGGCCAGCAGCCGACGGCCGCACCACTGCTCGCCCCGCTCGGGCTCGAAGCGCCCGCTCACCGCGAACCCATTGGCCCGAAGGCCCTCGAGGGCGATAGTGACCGAGCCCGGCGAGACGCCGGTGGCGGCCGCGAGATCATCCACGGTGACCGGACCGGAGACGTCGAGGTGGCCTCGAATGAGGCTCACGGCAGCCTCGTCGGCGGTCACCGCGTCCGGACCGGTGGCCAGGCCAGGCGGAACGGGGTGATCGGGTACGAACCGGGCATCCTGGAAGAGGTGCTCGACCTCCGTCCGGCGTTCGGTCGCCGCCCAGAGGATGCCGGTTGGGCCAGGCGGGTAAACCTCGAAGGACCGGCCGGCGTTCGCCAGGGCTTTGAACTGCTCGGCCCACTCGCGCCGCGGCCGAGCGGCGACGAGGGACAGCAGCACGTCGTGGAGCTCGTCGGCGTCGCGCACGTCCGGGAATGCCTCCGCCCGCACCCGCTCGATGGCGTCTGGGTCGAGCCGGCCCAGCTCCCGAGGCTCCACCGGCAGCCCCCGGCGCAGCGGAACCGCGCGCGAGCGGCGCTCGCCGATCTCGGTCTCCTCGTCGAGGTACGTGAAGGGGGCGCCGTTGAGGATCTCGTGGGCGAGCACGCTCGGCTCGACGGAGTCGACGAAGTGGAGGCGAACGCTCCCTTGCTCGAACCGGCGCACCAGCGCTTGGAGACCGTCGATGTCCATGGCTTCGGTGAGGCAGTCGCCCACCGTCTCCCGAACGAGCGGGTGATCGGGGATCTCAATGGGACCGGCAGGGGCGTTGTCCTGGCAGGCGGCGAGGGACGGGAACACGGCCGCCATGAGGTCGGCCGCCTCCATGCGCTGGATATTGAACGGGTTGAGGCGACCGCCCTTGCGGCGCAGCACCGCCAGCGAACGGTTGAGGTTCCACCGCCAGCGAGCCGTGAACATCGGGCTGCGAAGCAGCGCCTGGGAGACGGCATCCTGCACGTTGTAGGAGCGAAGGAAGGCGGGCACGTCCTCCAGCGGGAACGAGTGCTGGGGGCCAAGCGACAGCAGTACGGCGTCGTTGCTGGCCGCCGCCTGAAGCTCGAAATCGAACGTGACGCAGAACTTCTTGCGCAGTCCGAGACCGAGCGCTCGGTTGATCCTGGCGCCCAACGGGGCGTGGACGATGAGCTGCATGCCGCCGCTCTGGTCGAAGAAACGCTCGAACACGATGTCGTCGAGGGTGGGGAGCACGCCGCCCAGCCCGGCCCGGCCGGCCCGCAAATAGTCGACGATGAGGGCGGCCGCGACCTCGTCGACACCGGAGGCCTCCCGCAGGAGGGCGACGGCGGTCTCTCGCCCGCCGGCGTCGAGCCGTTCCGCCACCGCGCTCCGCAGCCGGGAGACCTCCTCGGACAGCTCTTCGGTGCGGCCCGGCGCCTCGCCCAGCCAGAACGGGATCGTGGGGTGCTTGCCGGTGGCGTCGCGCACCCGCATGACGCCGTTGGTCACCTGCACGACTTGCCACGGATGGCTACCGAGGAGGAAGACGTCGCCCTGAAAGGACTCGATTGCGAAATCCTCGTTCACATTGCCGATGAAGACGTCGCCTGGCTCCATTAGCACTCGGTAGTCGCCGGTTTCGGGGATCGCGCCCCCTGAGGTGAGGGCGGCCAACCGGGCGCCCCGACGGCCGCGGAGCCGCCCGTTGACCCGGTCGCGATGGAGGTACGCCATCCGCCGTCCGCGCCCGGTCTCGATGCCCGCCGAGACCAGATCGATGACCTCCTCGAACTCCGGACGGGGGAGCCGCCGATATGGCCAGGCCCGGGTGACGAGCTCGAACAGCTCGTTCTCGGCCACACCGTCGTCGCCCCTGCCCGCCGCCTCGGCCACGATCTGCTGAGCGAGGACGTCGAGGGGCTGGTCGGGCGGGTGCAGGGCATCGAGATTTCCCCGCTCGACCGCGGCCAGCAACGCCGCGCACTCGACCAGCTCGTCTCGGGTGGTCGGGTAGATGATCCCCCGGGGGACACCGGTGCGGTGGTGGTTGGCCCGTCCTACCCGCTGGAGGAAGGTGGCGATGTTGTGGGGCGAGCCGATCTGACACACGAGCTCGACCGGCCCGACATCGATGCCGAGTTCCAGCGAGGCCGTGGCGACGAGCGCGCGCAGGCCGCCCGCCCTCAAGCGATGCTCGACCCGCTGGCGTCGCTCCCGCGATAGGGATCCGTGATGGGCGGCGACCTGGTCCTGCCCCAGCCGTTCGCCCAGCTCATGAGCCACCCGCTCGGACAGCTTCCTGGTGTTGACGAAGACCAAGGTCGTTCGCTGGGCGGCAACGTGGGCGCCGATGCGGTCGAGGATCTCGTTGAACTGATCGCCGGAAAGGGCCGCCTCGAGCTCGCCGTCGGGAAGCTCCAGCGACAGGTCGAGCTGTCGCCGGTGCCCGCTGTCGACGACGGCGGGCATCGGTTCACCCGCGCCCACCAGCAGGCGGGCAGCCGTCTCAACCGGCCTGACCGTCGCCGAGAGGCCGACGCGTACCGGTGGTCGTTCGGTCACCGTCTGGAGCCGCTCGAGCGAGAGGGTGAGGTGCGAGCCGCGCTTGTCACGGGCCAGCGCATGGATCTCGTCGACGATGACCGTCTCCACGGTGGCGAGGGTGGCGCGCGACCGTTCGGCGGTCAGGTACAGATAGAGCGATTCCGGCGTCGTTACAAGGAGGTTGGGTGGCTGGCGCGTCATCACCTGCCGCTCGTACGAAGTGGAGTCACCGGTCCTTACGGCGACGGTGATGGGCGCCGGGTCGTGGCCAAGGTCCCGAGCCACCTCTGCGATCTCGGCGAGGGGTTCTTCGAGGTTGGTGTGGACATCGACGGCCAGGGCCTTCAGCGGACTCAGGTACAACACCTGCGTGGCGCCCTCGATGGTTTGGCCGGCCTGGTGCGCGCGGTAAAGGGCGTCGATGGCGGCGAGGAATCCGGCCAGGGTCTTGCCCGAACCGGTAGGGGCGCATATGAGCGCGTGCTCACCGGCGACAATCGCCGGCCAGCCCTTCGCCTGGGCCTCGGTCGGTCCATCGGGAAACCGCCGCTCGAACCAGACCCGTACCGCCGGATGGAATCGCTCGAGGACCGGACCGGAAACCGTGGCGTCGATCGTCAGCGACTTTACAGCCACGTCACGGACCTTAGCTCTCCATTCGCGTGACCTCGCGCCGGGGGCTCGCACCGGCCGCGAGGCGCGAGCGAACGCCGGTCAGCCGTCGAAGACCGCGGCAAGCACAGCGCGATGTGTCGGACGTACCGAAGGGTGTACCGCAGCCGGTATTCCACGATCTGCCGGACTTGCCGACTGATGCCCAACTGACGCCTGGCATCGTGCCAACCTCGCCTTGACACCTTTCACTATTCTCGATAGTCACGTGACCGAAGGCGCCCGGCTGATCGCCCGGCGTGATCGGCCGGGCCCGTCACTCAAGCGGTCCTTGAGCACTGCCGGCCTCAAGGGTCGACCGACCTTCTTGCTCCAGTACCAGCGCGGTCCGACGATCCCCGCCGTCTCCATACCTCGGCGGCAATCGCTGCTGGCTAGCCCCTCGCAGAGCAGACGAGAGGTGGTCGATAGCCAAGCGCATGGACGAGTGAACGTGATGACCGCCTCAATCGAAAGGGTGCGGAATGTCAAAGACGTCTCCACTGACCCAGCGGGTCAGGGTCGTTGCCCGCGTAGGCGCAGCCGCCCTGACAACCCTCGCCATCGGCCTGGCCGCGGCATCCTCCTCACCGGCGGCAGGTTCGGTCGCCAACCGGGGGCGTCATGCCCCTCCGAGCATCACGAAAGCCGTGTTCGGCACGATGCCGGACGGCACCAAGATTGACATCTACACGCTACGGAATTCCCGTGGCATGAAAGTCAAGATCCTCACCTATGGCGGGATCCTGCAGTCCATCGAGGTGCCCGACCGGCGCGGCAAGCTGGCGAACGTCACGCTCGGATTCAACAACCTCACGGACTACATCGAGCGCAACCCGTATTTCGGCTGCATCACCGGTCGCTATGCCAACCGCATCGCAAAGGGAAGGTTCACCCTCGACGGCGTTACGTACCAGCTCGCCATAAATAATCCGCCGAACCACCTGCACGGTGGAAACGTCGGGTTCGACAAGCGAGTCTGGACGATCACCGACGAATTCCAGAATCGGGATAGCGTCGGGCTCGCGCTCTCCTACACCAGTCCAGCCGGCGAGGAGAACTATCCGGGGACGCTCAAGACGACGGTCGTCTACACGCTGACGAACAAGAATGAGATCCGGATGAACTACCGCGCGACGACCAACGCGCCGACCATCGTCAACCTGACCAACCACGCCTACTGGAACCTGGCGGGCGAGGGCAACGGCGGCATCCTCGGCCACAAGCTGCAGATCAAAGCCAGCCGCTACACGCCGGTCGACGAAACGCTCATCCCGACCGGGGTGCTCGCACCGCTTGCCGGCACTCCGCTGGACTTCCGTACACCCACGGAGATCGGTGCCCGCATCCGCGACAGCCACCCCCAACTGGTCATCGGACGGGGCTACGACCACAACTACGTGCTAGATCGGCAAGGCTCCGGTCTGGAGCTCGCCGCCAGGCTGACAGATCCCAGCAGTGGCCGCGTGCTGTCGGTCTTCAGCACTGAACCGGGCATCCAGTTCTACTCGGGCAACTTCCTGGACGGGACACTGATCGGTACGAGCGGACGGATGTATCGGCAGGGCGACGGACTGGCGCTCGAGACACAGCACTTCCCGGACTCGCCGAACCACCCCAACTTCCCCTCGACCGTGCTCAGGCCGGGTGGTGAGTACAACACAACGACCATCTACCAGTTCTCGACAATGCGCAGGCCTGCGCGCTGAGGAAGTACCCGCTCCGAGAGTCGTGACCATCTTCTCCATGGACAAGGGAGAAGATGGTCACTCTCGTCATCCAGCGCCGAGTGATGCTAGCTAGACAGCTCGATCTCCTTCCGTTGGGTGAGCCGCCAGTGGTTCCCGAAGGGATCGCGGAACGCGGCGTCGATGCCGTAGAACCGCTCCGCAGGTTCCTCGATGAACTCGACGCCCTTCGCCTTCAACTCGTGGTAGGTGGCCCAACAGTCGTCGGTTGCGAATGCGCCGGGACCGAGATACCCCGTGGCAACCAGCGACCGGATCTGCTGAGCCACCTCGCCCTCGACAACCGGCGGACCCGGCACGACCAGCATCAGTGGAACCTCCGGTTGTCGCGGCGCATGGACGACGAACCAGTGGAAGCCCTCTTGGACCATGTCGACGTCGATCTCGAATCCGAGCGTGTCGACGTAGAAATCGCGGGCCTGATCCATATCCAGTACGTTGACGCAGACCAGCCCCATGCCGGTGATCACGGATGCTCTCCTCCTCAAGAGACTTGTTGCGACACCGTGGCACATCGGTTAGCTCCTCTTGCCCGGCTTGGCTCAGTGGTCCGCGAAGGCGGCGACGACCGGTGCCATCGCCTCCCCGGCGACGTTGTGGTCCTGGCCTTCCAAGACTTCGACCCGCGCCCCTGGGATGGCCGCTGCCGTCTGCACAGCCGCTTGCCGTAGAAAGTCGGGGCTCTGCGAGCCGGCCAGCACGAGCGTGCGGGCACCGATCCGGGCGTACCGCTCGGCTGGGATCGTGGTGTCGCCCATGATCGCAGCGTCATAAGCAAGTGTGGGCGCGAGGCTCAGGCCGACCTGCCAGTACGGTGTCTGGCGGATTCCGGCGATCACGTCGTCCGGAATGCCGACCTGCTTCATAAAGTGCACGAGCGCGTCATCCCGCCGGTTGGCGGCAAGCAGCTCGGCCAGACGCTGGGAGTATGCGGCGGCCCGCCCTGGACCGTCCGGGTCGATGCTGAACGGAGGCTCCCACAAGATCAGGCTGTCGATGAACAGCCCGCTCGCCGCTGCCTCGGCGGCCAATGCAGCACCGGACGAGAGCCCGAGAACGCTCGCCGACCCACCGGCCGCGTCTAGAAGCGCCTGGATGTCCTCGACCTCCCGCGCGACGGAATACGGCGGTGTGTCGGCGCTGTCGCCGCGACCCCGCCGGTCGTAGTTGAGTACCGTGAAGTCTCGCGCCAGCGCCTCGGCTATCGGGGCGTCGACGGCTCGATCAGATGAGGCGCCGGCGACCAGGATGATCGGCGGACCCTCGCCGATCTGGTCGAACGCGATCACCGTGCCGTCCGTGGACTCGATCTGCATGTCGGGTCTCCCATAGATGTCAGCTCCGCAGCCCGTCTGCGGACCTCACCGCGATGCTAGGAATGCGCCGCGGCACCGGGCTTCTCGAAAACTGCCCTGTTGAGCTGCCCGCCCTGGCGCAGGCGTGGGCTCGCCTCAGCCGCGCGGCCGAGTCCACATGCGCACGTAGCAGTGCGGTAGCCGGGCCAGCCTGTCGTGTCCGTCACGTTCGCGGTACGCGGTGGGGCTATCCCCAACGAGCCGCCGGAACTGGGTGCTGAACGAGCCCAGGCTGGTGAAGCCGACAGCGAGGCAAACATCCGTAACGGACAGCCCGCTCGAGCGCAACAGAGCTTTGGCACGCTCCATTCGCCGGCTCATGAGGTATTGGTGCGGAGTCTCACCGAAGGCAGCCTTGAAGCTTCGGCTGAAGTACGCAGACGACACGGACGCGCTGCGCGCGAGCGCAGCAATGTCGAGCTGCTCGGCATACGCCCGGTCGATCAGGTCGCGTACTCGGAGCAGATGCCTCGCGAGTGGCACCGCCGGACGCTTCACAACGACATCATCGCTTACCCGCACAGCAGGGGCGAGTTGCGCAACGAAGGACGGCTTTCGAAGCGTCAACAAGCTAGGACAGGACCGCTTGAAGGGGATAAAAGTGCTTACCGCTCGAGACCGGCCTAATGGCCGCCGGTTCGTAATGTTTCGGAGCTTCATGATCATGCTCTTGGTCACGGTGCTCACCTGCGTTGGGGTGCTCGTCGCCGTGCCGAAATCCGCGGAGGCGGCCTCCACGGCATACCGCGTAGAAGATCGGTTGAGCGCGCTGGGCTACCACCCCGGCACCGTTGACGGAGTGATCACTGTACGTACGCGACAGGCGCTCTGCGCGTGGCGGGAGACCCACGGACTGCCGATCGGACGGTACACACTGACCAGCCGAGACGCCTCCTCGGTGCTCGCGGCGACGTCACGCCCGTCCACCTCGCGCTCGAACGGCATCTACGTCAACAAGACCTGCCAGATCCTCTATCAGGTGGTAGACCACAAGTACCGCCGGATCGTCCGGGTCTCCACCGGCAAGCCGGGTTACTCGACGCCGAGTGGCACCGGCTATGTCTGGAAGAAGTGGGCCGGTTGGCACACAAGCAGCATCTACAGCGGAGCGCAGATGTACGACTCGATCTACTTCCTCCGCAACCGGCCAGGCATCGCCCTGCACGGCTCGATTTCCAATGACCTGGTCAAGCCGTACCCCGCAAGCCACGGGTGCGTTCGGGTGTGGCGACCGGCGATTCACTACATCTTCCAGGAGACGTCGTACGGGACAAAGGTCGTCGTCTACGGCAGCTACTACTGATCGCGTACAAACAAGCCGCACCCATCCGCCATCCCGGGTGGGTGCGGCCTACTTTGTGCTGCGCAAGAGCACGGAGATCACGGCCGCCGTCAGTCGCCGCGGGCGCCGGTCGGCCGCGATGTCGGGACTGTCGGCACGGCACAGCATGGACCTTCGGCCTTAGCGGGATTTCTCCTTCTCCCGCGAGGCTGGTAGACGAACCAGGTGGTCGCGGGCGTCGACACGGGGCTGTCAGCGATGACGACAGGAGGGAGAGACCTGATGATCTCCTCGACGATTCCAGTCCGGGGACAGATCGGTGTCACTGCGACCCGTCGAACGAACGAGTCGTGGCCGGCGGTACACAGGCGCGCCGCAAACGAGCTGCTCGAGATCTCGCGGCGGCGCGGTGCCGTCAGGCTCGTGGGACTGGCACCCGCCTGGATCGAGGGTGACAAGCTGCGAATCACCGCCCACGCGTCTACAGGTAGCCCCGCCGGGTTAGGCGCGGCGGCCAGCTGAGCTCCGCGCTGAACGGCCGCCGCCGGACAACGGCCTTGGACAAATCTGCGCCGGGCACCGTTGTCGGTGCCCGGCGTTAGCGTGCCGCTGTGCTCAGGTCGCGACGGGTGCTCGCCACGGCAGACATGACCGTGGAAGTGGTGTCCTGCAGTGGCGATCGACCAGCGTGGTCGGTCCCCGAGCCGATCGACCACTTCGGCCTGGTCCTGGTTCGGTCTGGCGTGTTCCGGCGCCAGGTCGAGGGGACCGAAACGGTGGTCGACGCGTGCTCGGGCTATCTCGTACGCGCGGGCAGTGAACAGCGGATCGCCCATCCGGCCGGCGGCGACGTTTGCACCAGCTTCGTAATCGAAGCCGCAACCGTCGCCGCGATCACTTGCGGCGCCGCGCTGCCCCGGGACCGAGCCGATCGGCCGATCTTCACGAGCCCCTCGGTGGACCTAGGGCATCGTGCGCTGCTCGCCCGGGCGCAGGCGGGCGCCGATACCGAAGAACTGGCCGAGCGTTCCCAATTGCTGATCGGAACCGTCCTGAGTGACATCTTGCCGGGCGCGGTTGCCTCGGGATTCCCCACGCAGCGGCGGGCCGGACGCGTGGTGGATCAGGTCCGGCAGGCGATGGCCGCGGATCCCGATCTTCGGCTCGCCGACCTGGCCCGAGTCACCCGACTGTCGCCGTACCATGTGAGCCGGCTCTTCCGCCGAGGCAGCGGAGTTACCATCAGCGAGCTGCGCAACCGGCTCAAGGTACGCCGTGCACTGGAGCGACTCGCAGACGGTCAGCGGGATCTCGCCGAGCTGGCCGCGGAGACCGGGTTTGCCGACCAAGCGCACCTGACCCGCACTGTCCGGCGCGAGCTCGGTCGAACGCCCGGGCAGGTCCGCACCCTGCTGGCACCCTGACCCACGGTTCGGGAGCGATGTATACGGCTCAGCGGGCAAGGTCAGGAAGCGTACGCCGAGAGGGCAGTGACCCGGGCGGCCACGTGGCGCGGAACCCCGACCGTGGAGTCCGAGTTGGTGATCGGATCGGAAGCCACGACACGCAGCGGGATGACACCGGCCCAGACCGGGTGGTGCAGGTCTTCGGGTTCGTCAATCGCCTCGCCGGTGCGCATCTTCACCGAGGCCTCGGTCATCGGAAGCGCCAGAACCGCGGTCTTGGCCAGTTCCTTGCGGTTCGGGGGCCGGGTAACCTCGGACCGGCCAGGCACCAGGTGGTCCAGGATTAGGTTCAACGCGGCGACCTTGTCCTGGGTGCCGGTGATGAGCCGGGGCCGGCCGAAGATCACCGCGGAGCGGTAATTCACCGAGTGGTGGAACGCGGACCGCGCCAGCACCAGCCCGTCGGCGTGCGTAACCGTGACGCAGAGGGTCTGCTCCAGCGCGGCGGTCAGCAGCCGCCCGGCGATCGACCCGTGCAGATAGAGCGTCCCGTCCGGCTCGGTGAGGTCGTACCCGTACGCCATGGGCAGTACGACCGGCAAACCGTCCACGACCACGCCGGCGTGGCAGAACATGCCCTCGCGCAGCACGTCGTACAGGGCGTGGCGGTCGTGGCCGCCGCGCTCCTTGGAACGGCGCAAGGTGGTCCGGGGTGTCGACTGCAGCGGAGTGCTCATGCCACGATCCTGAGGGCCAGAGTGGCCTGCGCGCACGGGCCAATTGCGGCCTGCTTTTCCGGGCCATTTACGAGGCGCCGCCCGGCGGTCCGGTTTAGCCGGTTAGGACGGCCAAGTCGACATGGCGCAGGTGTGCTGGGTCGGCCAGGATGTCGATTTCGACGATCTTGCTGCGCCTGGCGGTGAAACCGATCACGGCTCACAGCCGTCCCGCCGGCGCCACCACGATGCCTGCGGCCCCGTTCACCGCCGCCGGCTGTGCGATCCGGGCGATCCGGGAGAGCCCGCCGGTGCTCAGCATCTGCGCGGCCACGGCCGAGCCGGCCCCGCTGACTGACTGAGGCAGCGACGAGACGGTCACCCAGCGAGCGGTTTGTGGGTGAACAGCCGTCCGTAGCCCTTGACCGCGAAGGTGGCGTCCCCGAGTCCGAGGAGATGCCACAACAGCACCTGATTCGACGTCAAGACCGGTCGCTCGAGGCTCGCCTCCAGCGCTTCGATTGCTGCCGCGGCTCGAAACCCGTTCCCGCCGATGAATACCGCTTCCGCGTCGCCTGCTACATGCTGCGATGTCCACTCGTACACAGCGGTCGGCTCGATCCGTCGTGGATCCAGCGGCAGGCCGGCAGACCCCGACGAGACGACAGCAAATCCCTGGCTTCGAAAGTAGGCCGCACCCAGCGCGTTCAGTTGGTCGTCGAACCACGGCGGTTCGACCAGCGCGATCCGTCCGGCCCCGAGGACTCGCAAGGCCAGCACCGCCGCTGCGCACGTCGACGCGACAGGTACGCCGGTCCGCTCCGCCAGCCGCGCGACCATGCGGGCCTCGTCGTCGAAGCCGAGGGCATAGGCCGAGCTGGTGGACGCGTAGCCGATCACATCGATCGGCCCCGCGGCGAACGTCTCGGCCGCATCGTCCAGAAAGGCTGGCTCGGTCAGCGCTCGGGCGTCGGCCGGTGCAGGTGGGCTCGTTCCGATCCGGACGCCCGCGGCCTCGGTCGCAACACGGGCGACCCGTGTCGTGATCAGACCGGGCGCCATCGCGGGGAACTCGGTCTCGGGGCCTGGCGCCACATGCGGTGTCAACACCCCGATCCGCAGCACCGATCCAGCCATCGAATCGCGAGCGTACTCCCGAGGTACTGGGCACCGCGTCCCAGCGAGTTGTCAGCGGTTCGAGCAAGATCGTGGAACTTGTCCGCTGGTGACTTGGCAGGTGTCAGACGCGCAGGTCGTTTTCACGCGGCAGATGTTCTGACAAATACCTCCCGGCCGGGCTGGGCGGCGAATCTGTCAGATGCTCCGGTCGCTATAGCGACGCGAGGCTCTGACAGCTTGGCGATCTTGCAGATTACGCTGACAACTCGGCGATCAACGAAGCGGAGACCGGGCGATTCGGTGGGTACGACCCCGGCAAGGAGGTCGCGTGATCGCCAACCGGGACGACCATGGCCGGCCAGCCGGCCATGGTCCAGGGGCCCGACCGGTTCGGGGGAGCGATCGCCGACATGGCGAGCCACAGCCCGAGCCGCGCCGCATCGTCAACCAGCAACGCGAGGGCAGGCAGGTGATCCGCGCGCCGAGCCGAAGCTGTCAGACCGATGCGGGCTCCGCGATCGGGAGGCGGACCTGGAAGTGGGTGTCGCCCGGCTGGGACGTAACGCTGATGTCGCCGCCGTGCCGGTTTACGACAATGCGGTATGCGATGTCCAGTCCCAACCCGGTACCTTCCCCCACGGGTTTTGTGGTGAAGAACGGCTCGAAGACGCGCTGTCGCAGCTTAGGCGGAATGCCCGGTCCGGTGTCGCCGATGTCGACGAGCACCCGGTCGCCGTCCCGTGCCGTACGAATCGTGAGAGTGCCGGCGCCGTTCATAGCATGGACCGCGTTGTCAACGAGGTTAGTCCAGACCTGATTGAGCTCCGCTGGATAGGAGGGAATCTTCGGCAGCGTCCTGTCGAACTCTTTGACCACCTTGACGCCGTCGCCGAGCTTGTGGGAGAGCATGATGATGGTGCTTTTCAGCCCGTCGTGCACGTCGACCCACTGGTGCGGGGCCCGGTCCAGTTGCGAGTACTGCTTCGCGGCGGCGACCAGGGTCGAGATCCGGTTTCCGGCGTCCTCGATGTCGGTTATCAGCTGCTCGGTCTCGAGCACATAGCCCATCCAGCTCAAAGCGCGGTTGAGCAACTCCGGTGCCACCGCGTCCTCGACCTCTTCCAGAGCATCGACGTCGAGGCCGGCGGCAGCGAACACGGGGGCGAGATCCCAGCCGGCGGTGACCGCATGCCTATCCAACCAATCGCCAAGCTCGTCCTCCCGATCGCTGGCCTGTACGGGCGTCAGATCTGGCGCTTTGGCAGCCCGCTCGATGATCGGCTCCAGCACCTGTATCAATGCCCGTAGCTGCTCGGCCGGGATCCGGCCGTCGGCGAGCATGGCAAGCTTGTGGCGCATCCCGGCGACCCGCTCCCGCAGCGCCGACGCGGCCCGGACGGTAGCGGCCGCGGGGTTGTTCAGCTCGTGCATCAAGCCAGAGGTGAGCGAGCCGAGCGCCGCGAGCCGCTGGCGCTCGCTCACCAGCGCCTGGCTGTTCCGCATGGCGAAGAAGAGCCCTTCGAGCAGGTGTGTCGCCATCGGAAACCACTCACGGACCATCGTCGCGAAGTCCGCGGCGGACATGATGAAGAACTCGCAGTCGCTGATCGCGCGCATCGAGGCAAGGTAGGTGCGCGCCACCGCCGGGTCGTCACGCAGGTAAGCCTGCGTCGCACCCATGTAGACCCCGCGTTGGTCCGTGCGCACGGTCTCGATGTCGTCCTGCTGCACCCGGCGGGACAGCGCCAGCGTGCCCGAAAGCAGGACGAAGAAGGATTCGGCCGGGTCGCCCTCGGCAATCACCGTGCTGCCCGCCGGGTAGTCCCTTACCGTGCCCCGCTCGGCCAGCCAGGCAAGCTGATCATCGGTTAGTGCCTCGAAGAGGAAGAGCGTCCTCAGCTCCTCCGTGGTGGCCTTCCTGGTCATTGGGTCTCCAGGTACGTGTGCACCAGCGTCACCGCCATCGCGCCCTCGCCGATGGCCGACGCAATCCGTTTGACCGAGTTGGCCCGCACGTCGCCGGCGGCGAAGATGCCCGGGGCGCTGCACTCGAGGTAATACGGGTCGCGGTCGCGATCCCATCCAGTCGGGCGGGTCCCGCCGGTCATCAGGTCCGGCCCCGTGTAGATGAAGCCGCGCGAGTCACGCGAAACCGCGCCGTCTAGCCACTCGGTGTGCGGCTCGGCTCCGATGAGCACGAACAGATGCTCGGCGGGCAGCGTGATGGTCGTCGCCCGCTTGCTGTCGAAAAACGTGACCGCCTCCAGGTGGTCCTCGCCGTGCACCTCCGTCACCTCGGTGCCGGTCCGGACCTCGATGTTGTCGATCGAGGCGAGCTGCTGGATCAGGTAATAGGACATCGACCGTTCAAGCGAGTCACCGCGGACCAGAAGCGTCACCTTGCGTGCGTAACGACAGAAGAAGAGCGCCGACTGACCAGCGGAGTTAGCGCCGCCCACGATGAAGACGTCGGTGCCCTGGCACTCGGTAGCTTCGGTCGGCGCCGAGCCGTAGTAGACGCCGCGACCTGTCAGCTTGGCCACTCCCGGCGCAAGCAATGGTCGATACGAGACTCCAGTGGCGATGATCACGGCGTGTGCTGAGATTTCGGTGCCGTCGCCAAAACTGACCACGCGCGCCCCACCACGCGCCGACAAGCTCCCCACATCTCTGGCGGTGAGCACCTCCGCGTCGAACTTCGCCGCCTGGCGGCGGGCCCGCTCGGTGAGCTGTGCGCCGGACACGCCGTCGGGAAAGCCGAGGTAGTTCTCGATTCTGGAGCTTTGACCGGCCTGGCCCCCGATCGCCTTCCGTTCGACGAGAACCGTGTGCAGGCCCTCCGATGCACCGTAGACCGCCGCACCCAGGCCGGCCGGACCTCCGCCAACGATGATCAGGTCGTAGAAGTCCCGTACCGGTTCCGTTGACAAGCCGACGGCGGCGGCCACCTCGGCCGCCGAGGGTGCGGGGAGCGGCCGCCCGTCCGCCGTAACCACCAGGGGGACCGCCTCCAGACCGGCCCCGGCGGCATCGAGCAACCGCCGACCCTCCGGCTCGTCGGCGCTGAACCACCGGTACGGAACAAGGTTCCGAGCCAGGAAGTCGCGGATCCGGTAGGACGCTGAGTTCCAGCGGTGGCCGACGACCTTGACTTCCTCCACCTCACGGTCGCCGGCGGCCTTCCAGGCTTCCAGCAGCGCATCCACCACTGGATAGAACTTCTCCTCCGGTGGATCCCAAGGCTTCAGCAGATAGTGGTCCACATCGACGACGTTGATGGCCTGGATCGCAGCTTCCGTGTCGGCGTAGGCCGTCATCAGCGCCCGGCGTGCGTTCGGGAACAGGTCCATCGCCTGTTCGAGGAATTCGACGCCGTTCATCTGGGGCATCCGATAGTCGGCAAGAAGGACCGCCACCCGGCCGCCCCGGAGCTTGAGCTCACGGAGCGCGTCCAGCCCGTCGGCGCCCGAAGAGGCCCTAACTATCTGATAGTTCTGCCCGTAGCGGCGGCGCAGATCCCGGGCCACGGCACGCGAGACGGCCGGATCGTCATCGACGGTGAGCATGGCGGCACGGCCCACGCTGCTACCTCCAGTGAGTCTGGCCGGAGCGGCCACAACAGGACGGCGTCATCGCCTCCCTTCTACCGTACGGCAGTCCCGGCGAGCCGTCCGCTCAGCCGACCGCGCTGACCGCACCGAGGGTGATTCTTGCGGTCTCGGGCATGGGGTAAAAGGCCCTGCTGCCGCCGCCACCCGTTCAGATCAGGACTTCGACAACCGGCAGGAACTGATGCTCCGGTCGGGTGACCGTGCTCTGATCGATTCAGACCCGGCAGGAACAGTCCGCTCGCTGCCGCCCTCAAGGGATCCCGGACTCGCGTGCTCCTCGCTCTTGCCGCACCACGACGTTACGACCCGATCGTGCCGCTGCTGAACGGCCGCATCCTCGCGCGATGCATTCCCGAGGCACGGTTCTTGATCGTGAAGGGCGGCCACCTGTTCCTGCCGGAGCGGCCGCAGAACTCGCCGCCCTCGTCGCCGAATTCCTCGAAGCCGAGCCCGGTGCGAAACGCCGCCGGCCGCAAGGCGGCCCCGGCCGTCTCAGTTCCCCCCTCAAAGATGGCCGAGGCCGCCGATAGTGACTACCCCGCGTCACCATCGGCAACACGTACTTCCCCCCAACTTGACCGATTCGGTCGTATCGAGCGCGTTTGAATGCGATTCCGGGTCGAAGTCGTCCGGTCGCCACCGGTGTCACACATTCCCAGCTCTGACGCTTCCTCATCGTCATCGGCGGAGCCGGCCTCGTCGCCTGCTGGAGCAGGTAGATCAACCTAATGGCCGATCTGCTGTGGCGAATCCGGTGTGGACCTGTCATTGTGATTGCCCCAGATAGATGATCTTGTCGGGCCGCGCGGCCGTTCGCCGGTAGGCACCGCGTCGAGCGAATAAACTGGGCCGTCGTGATCTTCAAGCGCATTGGCGGCAGCCGGCCCTATCCCGAGCACGGCCAGGGCCAGTCCGACTGGGCGCAGATTCCACCGCGGCAGGTACGCCTTGAGGACCTCGTGACCACGAAGCGCCAGCTCGATCTCGACAGTCTGCTGGCGACGGACTCGACCTACTACGGCGACCTTTTCGCCCACGTTGTGCAGTGGCAGGGCGAACTCTATCTGGAGGACGGGCTGCATCGTGCCGTGCGGGCGGCACTGCAGCAGCGCCCGACGCTGCACGCCCGCGTCCTCGATCTCGATTTCGACGGCCCGGACCGCCAGTCGAGCCCCAGTTGATCATGAGCCACGGACCGAGCGAAGGTTTCGTCGGGACGACGCGGTGGCGGTGGGATTTGAACCCACGGAGGAGTTGCCCCCTCACACGCTTTCGAGGCGTGCTCCTTAGGCCGCTCGGACACGCCACCGCCGGACAGACTATCCGACCGGACGCTGATCCCGGAAAAAATTGATCAACAGCTCCGCGCATTCGTCAGCGAGGACGCCACCGATCACCTCCGGGCGGTGGTTGAGCCTCCGGTCTCGTACGACATCCCACAACGAGCCGACCGCTCCGGCCTTCTCGTCGATGGCCCCGAAGACCAACCGGTCGACCCGGGCCTGAACCAGCGCACCGGCACACATCGTGCACGGCTCGAGGGTCACGACAAGTGTGCATCCGCTCAGCCGCCACTCGCTCTCCACTTCCGCGGCTGCTCGCAACGCGATCAGTTCGGCGTGAGCGGTCGGATCGGCCCGCGCCTCGCGCTCGTTGTGGCCGCGACCGATGACCTCGCCAACGGGATCCAGGACGACGGCGCCGACCGGCACGTCCCGAGTTGCCGGCGCGAGGGCCGCCTCGGCCAGCGCGAGCCGCATGGCATGGACATACCGTGGGTCGACCAACATCTCGGTCGGACTCCTCCTGTCAGATCGCCCAACCGCGCCGCACCGATCGATCGGGCTACGGGCGACCAACGTGCCTTAACGCATGGACTCCAGTGCATCCGCGAAGCCGGCGCGGTCGGCGATCTCGCTCAGCGCGTCGGTGGGGAGCATCCCGTTCCCCGCGCAGAGCTCGTACAGCACCGACGCGGAGACGTCCAGGTCGGACAGCAGATCCGCGTCACCGAGCGGCGCGCTGGCAAGCTCGACCCCGCCGTCCTCGTCGACGTCCGTCTCAGCGCCGTCGTAGCCGCCGCTGCCGTCGAAGCTGGCGGGGTCGTCCAGATCCTCGGTCAGCCTGGCGAGAAGGACATCACCGTAGGCCGAGCGGGCGACCGCCGCGGCGTCGGAAACGAAGACGCGCGGGTCCTCCTCGCCGTCCACCCGAACGATCCCGAACCACATGTCCTCCTGCTCGAGGAAGAGCAAAACCGGCTGGTCGTCGTAGGCCGATTCACGCATGAGGTCGGCCAATCCGTCGATATCCGCGACGTCGTCGAGGTCGACATCGCTGGCATCCCATCCCTCGTCGGAACGCGCGAGCAGCGCGGCGAAATACGCCACTAGTCCACTCACTTCCTGATCATTAGCCAGCCCCCGGGTCCACCGCGCGCTGGAACCGCTCACCGAATCCAAGCCTGGACGAGATGCTGGCCAGCATCTCGTCTGGATAGAGATCGAGGTCGTCGCACAGCGTCCCCATCTCCATGGCGTCCATGCCAAGATCGGCGAAGATGCCAAGCTCCCCGGCCGGCTGCACCTCATCGAAGTCGTCCGGATCCTGGACCGTGAGATCGAGCACGTCCAGCACCTCGCGGGCGAGGCCCGATTCCTCGGCGGCCGTGACGTCCGACAGGAGCGCCTTCACATGATCGCCGGTGAGGCGGATCGCCACGAAATAGTCGTCGTCGATCGACACCAACCCGATTGTCTCGCCCTCGCTAGGCTGTGCACGCATCGCTGCGAGCAACGGCTCGAGGCCCTCGGTCACCCTGGTGGGGAGCCGGACACATTGCCACCCGCCGTCCTCGCGGTACGCGACGACGGCGAAGTCAGTGCCGCCCTGGTTCATGAACGCTCCCGTCGGGACAAGTGTCTCCGGCCCGGCACCTGCTGGGCAGTATGTCTCTCACTCCAGCGCAGGAGACTAGTGTGCAGAAGCAGGCCACCGGCCCACCATGGGGACGATCGTGGCGCTACCGTTGCCGCTCATGCGGCTTCTTGTCCTCGACCATCCGCTGGTCGCTCACAAGCTGA
>JBKOZJ010000158.1:0-6906 GCA_046725875.1 Actinomycetota bacterium | reverse complement strand
GCGTTCGCGGGCTTCCGGTTCCCGCCGGATGTGATCGTGCTGGCGGTGCGCTGGTATCTGCGGTTCGGGCTGTCCTATCGCGACGTGGAGGAGCTGCTGGCCGAGCGTGGCATCGACGTGGATCACGTCACTGTGCACCGGTGGGTGCAGCGGTTCGCGCCGTTGCTGGCCGACGCGGCTCGGTTCGCCCGGCACCGGGTCGGCGACCGGTGGCACGTGGACGAGACCTACGTCAAAGTGGCCGGCCGGTGGGTGTACCTGTACCGGGCGGTCGACCAGTATGGGCAGGTCATCGACGTGTACGCGTCGGGTCGGCGGAACACCGACGCGGCCCGCCGGTTCTTCCAGCACGCTAAGACCACCAGCGGTGTGGTCCCGGTCGAGGTCGTCACCGACCGGGCGCCCACACATCCGCGGGTCCTGGACGAGTTGTGGCCGGCGGTCTGGCATCACGTCGAGCGGTACGCCAATAACCGGGTGGAGGCCGACCACGCCCAGCTGAAACGCCGGCTGCGTCCGATGCGTGGGATCAAGACGATGACCGGGCTGCGGATACTCGCCGCGGGGCACGCGTTCGTGCAGAACTTGTGCCGCGGGCACTATGAGATCGCCACCGATGAGCCGGCCGGGCGGCGACTCCCCATCGCATTCCGCCAACTGGCCACCGCAATCTGAGTGCGACGCCGCCGAGACGCCCCGCTCCGCGTGCGTCGCGATCGGCCAATGCAACAGACCCCCCTTTCGACTCCGGATCGTTGCCCTGGCAGAAGTCCGGCCGGAACCCATAGTGAGTCGCGAACCGCACGTACTCGGCCGTGGGCACCACAACGTTGGCAACCACCCCCGCCTTCAGGCAGCCCATCCGATCGGCGAGCACCGTCTTGGGAACCCCGCCGAGAACCTCGAAGCACTCGGCCAGCAGCGCCAGGGTTGTCCCGGCCTTCTCGTCAGCGGCGAACCGCACGAACCGGAACCGCGACCACGCCAGTACTGCGCAGAACACGTGCAGCCCGCCCTCGACACCCCAGTCGATGACCAACGTGTCGCCCGGTGTCCACACCGCCGGTCGGCGGCCGCGATGATTGCCCTGCCGGCCGCTTCGCCGTGGCCACCAGGCGCCGGAAGTTCCGCGCCGACCCCGAGTAGCCGGCGGCACGCGCGGCCGGCAACAGTCGCTTCGCCGAGATCCGTCCCTGTGTCTTGGTCACCCGCTCGGCGACCAACCGCGCGACGTCGTCATAGTTGTGGCCACGGGCCGTCCGCTGCGCGGCGACACCACCAGCCTCATGCCGTTCGACGATCCGCTTCACCGTTTTGTGGGTCGTGCCGCAGATCGCCGCGGCACCCCGATAGCTGCCCACATCCCGGTAGGCGGCCAATACGTCCATCCGTTCCCTCGCGTTCTTCAATAGAGGCCCCTGTGCGGTGATCAGTGATCTGGCTGACACCGACACCGTCACCGCGCAGGGCCCACAGCCCGGACACGACACGCGAGGAGCGGGGACTTCTAACCGGCCAGCAACGGGGACCTACACCTGGCCACCAGCGGGGACTTTTTCATGGCCACGGACACTGGTCCTCATAGATGGGCAAACGCTCGCGGGCCTGATGGTGGATCACAATATTGGTGCGCAGGACCGGGAGACATATGTCATAAAGCGAGTCGACGAAGACTTCTTTGAGGACGTATAGCGGCGCGGATGCCCCGCAGTGTCGCCAACCGCCACAGACAGCAGGGAACCTACACGGATCTTCCCAGCGGCGCTGCCCCGCCGAAACACAAAGCACCCGTTGTCTCGTGAGCCTGAAAAGCGGAAGGCCGGCGGGCCTGGCTGTAAACCGTCCCTACGCTAATCACATGTCCAGCGCGCATAACAAGCCGCAGCGGGGTCGGCGAGCCGCCAAACTGAAAGCGTCGACGCAGTCTTACGCACACCGAGCGGGCAACCGAAGTTCCACGGAACTCGGGACATCCTCCCGATGATCGTGGTTGTCCTGCCAGCGGCACATCATCCGGCGGCGCAACGTTGACTGCGACCAGGCTAGGAGATCTCCGGTGGACTTTCACGACACGATGGAGCGGGTCGTCCAGGGGTTCGAGATCGTCGGGGTGGCGATCTTGGTGGTGGGTTCGCTCCTGGCCTTCGTGTCTGCGGCGGCCGCGATTCGCCGAGTCGGCCGCCGGGCCGCCTACGAGCGCGCCCGACAGGATGTCGGCTGGGCGATTCTCCTGGGCCTGGAGGTCTTAATCATCGCTGACATCGTGCAGACGATCACCGTCGATCCCACGATCGACAGCGCCCTCACGCTCGGGCTGGTCGTCCTGGTCCGAACGTTCCTCAGCTTCTCCCTGGAGATCGAGCTGGAGGGGGCCCTGCCCTGGCGCCGCGGCTCGACGGAGAAGCCGCGGGACGCAGCAGCCAGCGTCGGCGACGGACCAGGGTGAACGTTCCGGCCGGCTAAGGATCTTGGGGCGGCGTGCCCGATAACTGCCAGGTGCGCGCGAAGCGGCGCAGCCGTAGCCCTTGGGCCAGCAGCAGGGCCGCTGACCGCACCCCAGGCGGCGGCGATCGGCGCGAGCAGCCCAGGTTCGACCTCAGTCGTCAATAGCAGCAACACGCCAAGCGCGACCTCCAACGTGCCGAGCACGATGCCGCCGAGGGTCCAGCGGTGCCCCAACCGCTCCTCGGCAGCGAACCCGCCCAGCACCCGCAGCAGGCCGGTCAGGACCGCAGAGACGCCCAGCAACCCGATGAGCATGTCCGGGTCGACGAGGACGAGGGGATGTACCCAGGAGTCGCTGACCGGGGATACCGCCGGCGCGGGCGATTGCATCCCGGAGCGGGCCGGTCCACAGGTGCTCGATAAGAGCCATGGCCGCGGCGGTGCCGGGGCGATGGAGTCGGCAACGTCGTACATCTCGCTATCGGGGATGAGGTGCCCGTCCACGCCAGCCTCGGCGCCCACGACGGCGCCAGCCTCCATGCCGTCCTCGCCGTCAAACAGGTCGATCGGTACCTGGTCAAGCCCGCAGAGGGGAATTCCAGCCGGCTGCTGCCGGTGTGCGGCCGGGGCTGGAATCATCCGTTGGGGGTGAAGATGGCTCACCCGGCCTAGTGGCATGAATGTTTAGCGGGTTAAGCGGCGAGCCTGACGGAGGGGGAGCCGGATGGGCCGGAACGATGTGGTTGGACGCGAGACACTGCCGATCCCGGATCGGGGGCAACTGGGGTCGGTCACCTACGACGCCAAGGACCCCGCGACCAGGTTCCCGCCGATTACCCCGTTGCGGCCACCGGCCGGAGCACCTAACGTCCTGGTCGTCCTGCTGGACGATGTGGGCTTTGGCGCCGCCAGCACCTTCGGCGGGCCGGTCAGCACGCCGACCGCCGACCGCCTGGCCGCCGGCGGGCTGAAATACAACCGCTTCCACACCACCGCGCTGTGCTCGCCCACCCGACAGGCTCTGTTGACCGGCCGTAACCACCATGCGGTGGGCATGGGCGGGATCACCGAGATCGCCACCTCCGCCCCCGGCTACAACTCGATCCGGCCCAACACCGCAGCCCCGCTGGCCGAGATCCTCAAGCTCAACGGCTATTCGACCGCCCAGTTCGGCAAGTGCCACGAGGTCCCGGTGTGGCAGACCAGCCCGATGGGCCCTTTCGACGCCTGGCCAACCGGGAGCGGCTTCGAGCACTTCTACGGCTTCATCGGTGGGGAGACCAACCAGTACGCCCCGGCGATCTACCAGGACACCGTGCCGGTGGAGCCCGACCGCACCCCGGAGGAGGGCTACCACTTCACCGAGGACATGACTGACCGGGCGATCGGCTGGATCCGCCAGCAGAAGGCGTTGATGGCCGACAAGCCGTTCTTCGTCTACTTCGCCCCCGGGGCCACCCACGCTCCCCACCATGTCCCTGCGGAATGGTCGGACCGCTACAAGGGCCGCTTCGACGATGGCTGGGACCGGCTCCGCGAACGGACGCTCGCCCGGCAAAAGGAGCTTGGGGTGGTCCCTGCGGACGCCGAGCTGACCGCCCGGCCGGCCGAGATCCCTGCGTGGGAGGACATGCCGGAGCCGCTGAAGCCGGTGCTGGCCCGCCAGATGGAGGTCTACGCCGGCTTCCTGGAGCACACCGACCACCACGTGGGCCGGCTGATCGACGCCCTGGCCGACCTCGGGATCCTGGACGACACGCTGATCTACTACATCATCGGCGACAACGGCGCCTCGGCCGAAGGCACCATCAATGGCACCTTCAACGAGCTGCTCATGTTGAACGGCGTGTCGGCGTTGGAGACCGCTGAGTTCATGGCCGCCCGGTTCGACAGGTTCGGCACCCCGGAGGCCTACAACCACTACGCGGTTGGCTGGGCGCACGCCATGGACGCCCCGTATCAGTGGACCAAGCAGGTCGCCTCGCACTGGGGCGGCACCCGCAACGGCACCATCGTCCACTGGCCCCGGGGCATTCAGGCCAGCGGTGAGGTCCGCTCCCAGTTCCACCACGTCATCGACATCGCCACGACGGTGCTGGAGGTGGCTGGCCTGCCGCACCCGACCATGGTCAACGGTGTGCAGCAGATGCCCTTGCACGGCACGAGCATGGTCTACAGCTTCGACGACGCCGACGCTGCCGAGCGGCGCGAGACCCAGTACTTCGAGATGTTCTGCAACCGCGGCATCTACCACCAGGGCTGGACCGCCGTCACCCGCCACAGCACGCCTTGGGTGGCCACGGCCGAGCTGCCCGCGTTCGACGACGATGTCTGGGAGCTGTACGGCCCCGACGACTGGACCCAAGCGCACGACATCGCCAACGACAACCCACAGAAGCTTCGTGAGCTGCAGCGGCTTTTCCTGCTGGAGGCCAGCAAGTACAACGTCTTCCCGCTGGACGACCGCCGGGTCGAGCGGTTCAATCCCGAGCTGGCCGGCCGGCCGCAGCTCATTCACGGCCGCAGCCAGCTGCTGTTCGGCGGTATGGGACGGCTCAGCGAGAACTCAGTGGTCGTCATCAAGAACAAGTCCCATGTGATCACCGCCCAGGTCGTCGTCCCCGACGGCGGCGCCGACGGGGTGATCGTCTCCCAGGGTGGCGCCTTCGGCGGCTGGAGCCTGTACGCCACCGGCGGAGGCCGACCCGCTTACTGCTACAACCTGTTCGGCCTGCAGCGCTTCAAGATCTACGGCGAGCAGCCGATCCCGGCCGGCGAGCATCAAGTCCGCGCCGAGTTCGCCTACGACGGCGGCGGGCTCGGCAAGGGTGGCGCTGTCACCCTGTACGTCGACGGCGCCAAGGTCGGCGAAGGCCGTGTCGATGCCACCGAACCGATGGTGTTCTCGGCCGACGAGACCACCGATGTGGGGGGCGACACCTCCACCCCGGTCAGCGACGACTACCGTCCCAAGACCAGCGTTTTCACCGGCCGGGTCCGGTGGGTCCAGATCGACCTGGACGTCGACGACCACGACCACCTCATCACCCCCGAGGAACGACTCAAGATCGCGATGGCACGGCAGTAGCTTTGGACGGTGGCGATGGCCGCTGACCGCCAGCGTCCGCCCGGGGCACCACCGGCCAAGGACATGGTCTGGGTGCCGACGGGTGACTACCTGATGGGCTCCGACGACTTCTATCCGGAGGAACGGCCGATCCACCGCGTCCACGTGGACGGCTTCTGGATGGACACCCACCTGGTGACCAACGCCGAGTTCCGCCGCTTCGTCAAGGCCACCGGCCATGTCACCGTGGCCGAGCAACCACCGGATCCGACCGATTACCCCGGCGCCGATCCTGAGCTGCTGGTTCCCGGCTCGCTGGTCTTCCGCCCCACCAGCGGTCCGGTCGACCTGCGCGACTGGCGCAACTGGTGGTCCTGGGTGCCCGGTGCCTGCTGGCGGCACCCGGAGGGGCCTGGCTCGACCCTGCACGGCCGCGACCGCCACCCGGTTGTCCAAGTCGCCTACGCCGATGTGCAGGCGTACGCCGCCTGGGCCGGCAAGACGCTGCCCAGCGAAGCCGAATGGGAGTATGCGGCTCGAGGTGGGCTGGAGGGCAAGGTGTTTTGCTGGGGAGACGAGTTCGCCCCACGGGGCCGGCAGCTGGCCAACACCTGGCAGGGCGAGTTCCCCTGGCAGAACCTGCTGCTGGACCGCTATGCCGGCACATCGCCGGTGGGGGCGTTCCCGGCCAACGGCTACGGGCTGCTGGACATGGCCGGCAATGTCTGGGAGTGGACCAGCCACTACTTCACCCGCCGGCATCCCGAGGCGGGCGAGCGGCCGTGCTGTGTACCCCGCAACCCCCTGGTCGGCGAGCCGGCCCTGGCCGAGGCGATCCCCCGCCGGGTAATCAAGGGCGGCTCGCACCTGTGCGCGCCGAACTACTGCCTGCGCTACCGGCCCGCGGCCCGCCAGGGCGAGACGGTGGACACCTCCACCACCCACATCGGATTCCGGTGCATCGCTCGGCTCGCCACGAGCGCACCCGAATGAGCGAGGGTCAACCAGCACGCGCCCGGTCACTGAGCGATCCTCAACACCCGCCAGGCCGCCGACACCAGCCGACAGACCACTGTCTAACGCACACCAGTCATACACGCCGCAGGTTCAAATCTCATTCCTGGACACTTGCCGAGTCCCAGCCAAGGCTGACTGCCAGAGGCAGGCTTGACAATGTAGGCCGGGCATAATGAGAGCACCGGACTGATTGACGTTCGACTGCTGCCACCTGACCAGGCGCCGGCACTTCCGCGGGGGTCTGTTGCATTGACGACGGAGGCGTCGCTTAGGCAAGATCCGGCCGCATGCGGCTGACTCGGCGAACAGTCCTACCGGTTCCTTCACGCTCAGCGTTCGCGGGCTTCCGGTTCCCGCCGGATGTGATCGTGCTGGCG
>JBKOZJ010000157.1:0-28738 GCA_046725875.1 Actinomycetota bacterium | reverse complement strand
CTCTTGGTCACCGCCCGAACCGTCTGCCAGCGGCGACGGCAGCGGCGGGCTGATCTGCGGACCCCGTGGGTAGGTCGCAACTTCGACCTTCGCCTCGAGCTGCTCGATCTGCGCGACCAGGCTCGCCGGCACCTCATCGGGATCCGACTGCTCAACCGTGGCATGGATATCGTCCAGAATCCGCTGGGCTTCGAAAATGTCACCGCGAGCGAGCGCAGCATTTGCGCTGGCAAGCTTCGCACCGATGACCTGCGCCCGCGAGGGTTCGGACTCGTGGTCGAAGAGCGACCGAACGGTCTCCTTGATCGTGGATGCGAACGGGGCGGCTGTGACGGCGGCGGCCGCACCACCGGCTGACAGCAGCGCCGCGGCGGCGGCCAACCCGGCCGCCGTGGTGCGACGACGGTTGGAACGGGGTCGATCCGTTGGTGACGGGCGGCGTACGCTTACGGCGCCGGCAATGCTGCTCGTGGAGTCCCCGTTCGTGTTGCCGGCGACGAGCCGACCTCCTGGGATCGGGCGCGCGTCCACGTCAATGGCGAGGGCAGAAAGCAGCCCGATCGCCGCGTCAGAATGAGGACGCGCTGCCTGCATTCGCGCCGCGATCTCGGTGAGCAGCCGCTCGTCCGCCTCTACCGCAAGCAGATCAAGGTCATGTGCGTCGAACGACCAGCTCATGGCTTACTCACCGTCGCCTTGGCCAGCGCACGCAGCCGGTTCAGCGCGCGATGCTGCATGACCCGGACCGCCGCTTTGGACATACCGAGGATCGCCCCCGTCTCCTCAGCAGACAGGCCAACCGCCACCCGCAGAAGGAGCAGCTCCCGCTGAGTCTCGGGAAGCTGCGCGAGCAGGACGCGGGCAAGCTGCGCCTCGCTCGTCCGTACGACATGATCCTCCGGACCGGGCGCGTCATCGGGCCGGTCCGGCAGGTCGCCAGGCAGGCTAGCCGAGCGCGCGGCAGCGCGCTGCGCGTCGGCGACCTTGTGCGCAGCGATGCCGAATACGTAGGCCTCGAACGGTGCTGCGCCGAAGCGAAACGGCGCACCGGTATCAGGCAGCTCGCCGTCGAGTCCCCGGCGGGATGTACCCCCTGGACTCCCCCGGTGGTCGGTGCGGTGTCGCGTTAAAGCGTGCAGCACGGCCAGGCACACCTCCTGTGCGGCGTCGTCGGCTGCGTGATCGGCGCCGGGAGTTCCCCCCAGTCGGGCCCGGCAGTATCTATACACCGCCGGGCGGAACCGCGCGACCAGCCTCTCTGCGGCGTCCGAGTCGCCAGCTACGGCGCGGGCGACGAGCGTGGCCACCTCGCCGGTCGCGTCACCTCTCCTACTTGTCGGCGCCGCCGGCGCAGACGTTACATCGGATGCGAGACGGAGTTTCACCGAACGAGACCCCAGCGGTAGCCAAGCGCGACGGCATGGGCGCGGTCGACCGCCCCGAGCTTCTTGAAAAGGCGGCGCGCGTGAGTCTTCACAGTGTCCTCCGACAGGAACAACGATCGCCCGATCTCAGCATTGCTCCGACCTTCGCACATTCCGGCCAGGACCTCCAGCTCTCGCTCGGTCAGCGCCGGCCGGCCGCCCCGTGGCATCGGCTGGGTGTAGGGCGCCACGACCAGCGACGACGCCTCGGAGACGATCTGGGACACGGTGCTGCGCACCTCAGTGCGCGTGGCGTTCTTGTACAGGTAGCCGCGGGCTCCGATGGCCACGGCCGCCATCACGGCCTCTTCGTCGTCCGGCGATGCGAGGATGACGACCTTGGCGGACGGATCGGCCCGCAGCACCCGGCGGACAGTCTCCACGCCGCCGATGCCTGGAGCTTTGGCATCGATCAAAGCTAGATCCGGTCGGTCAGCGCTCCATCTGGCAACCAGCGCTTCGGCAGTCGTCAGGACGACCACTCGATCCACACCCGGGAGCGCGGCGAGTGTGCGCCGGAACGTCTCCCTAACCATCGGCGGCCCGCACACGAACACAGCTGTCACGCGCGCCTCCCTGGCTTCACATCGTTCGTCCCCCGAGGGCTGCCAGGTCAGTGCCGCCCTTCAACCCCCGTACGGAGTACATCGGCACGAACACACAGGAGCCTTAGCGCCTCTCCCGCGGGGTTCAGCCCGACGGCCGGAGATCTACTGCGTGGCGTCGTGGGCCATGTGGTACGAGCGCAGCCGGTCGGTACCGAACCAGACGGCCAGCCCGAGCAGTATGACGCTCATGACGACCGCTGTCGCGAAGGACACATCGCCACTTATGAACGGCGATGTCGAAGCGGCATCGGCAAACTGCCAGAGGTAGTGCCGCACGCTGAGCACCCGAGTCCCCTTGAGCCATGTGCCCAGCACACCCTCCCACAGCAGGAGGTAGACCAGCCCGAAGACCACGGCCCGCTTCGTAATCGCACTCAGGGCGACGAAGATCGTCGGATAAATCACCGCGCCGGCCAAGGCCGCGACGAGAAAGCCTTGGGCCAGGCTGCCATATGAGCCCGTAATCAGGATTCCCGCGAGCAGGATCGGCAAAGCGCCTGCCACGACGGTCACCAGGATCGCCACCGAAAGCTTGCTGAGTAGAACCTCGGAGCGGGGAACCGGCTTCGCGAGGATGTGGATCAGGTTGCCGTCCTCCAACTCCGAGCCGAGAACGGCCGTCCCGACGATGAGAGCGGTCAGCGGCAGCACCGCCGCGATACCAAGTCCGTCGATCATGTCGACTGCCTCGGGCTGGGTGGTCGCCCCGGCCTGCCGGGCGAGCAGCGCGATGCCGATGACGATCAGCGGCAGCGGGATCAGCAGCCACACCCGCCGCCGCCCAAGCAGACCGCGGAGAGTGATCGAGATGATCGTGGGATTGAGTCTCATTGGTCCACCAGGTAGGCGAAGACGCTGTCCAGCGACTCGTCCGTGTTCAGAATCTCGCGCAGTCTGATCTCGTGCTTGCGGGCAATCCGCGGCAGGACGTGGGTGAACTCGCCGTAGTCCGCCGCCCGGACGGTCACCAAGCCATCGGCAAGCTCCACCCCGGCGACCGACGGATCGGCGATTAGCACCGAAGCCAGCCGTCGGTCGTCGCTCGACCGGAGCTGGAAGAGATGCGGCCGGTTGGTCATCAGCCGCCGAATATGCCGGTAGTCACCGGAAGCGGCGAGCCGGCCGGACACGATCACCTGCACGGTTCCGGACAGCCGCTCGACCTCTGCCAGGATGTGAGAGCTGAACAGGATCGTCCTGCCCTCCCCGGCGAGGCCGTGCAGCAGCTCCATCATGTGCAGCCGCTGCCGTGGGTCCATTCCGTTGAACGGCTCGTCCAGCAACAGCACCTGCGGGTCGTGAACGAACGCGCCCGCGACCTTGATGCGTTGCCGCATGCCTTTTGAATACGTCTGGATGCGGCGGTCGGCCGGTCCCGCCATTTCGACCAGATCGATCGCTCGACGCGCGGCGCCGCGTGGATCGCTCAGCTTGTGCAGCTTCGCGCTCGCGTACACGAACTCCCAACCAGTCAGGAACTCGTAGAGCGCGTCGCGCTCCGTGACCAGGCCGAGCCTGCGGTAAACGTCGATGTTCCGCCAGGTCGGATGCCCACCCAGAAGCACCTCGCCCCGCGAAGGCGCGAGGAAGCCCGCCATCATGTGCAGCAGAGTCGACTTGCCGGCGCCATTCGGGCCGAGCAGTCCGGTCAGTCCCGGACCGATGGTCATCGTGATGTCGTTGACGGCGACCACGTTGCCGTACCACTTGCTCGCGTTGTTCAGTTCGACCAGCGTTCCGGTTGGTTGGGCCGGCTGCCATGTTGTCATCGGCTGGGCGGGACGACCCTGTTCTTGAACCTCCGACCTCGACTGTGCGGTCATCGCCCGACCCTCCGATAGCGAGCCAGCAGCAGGCCGAGGCAGAGACCGAACAGCGCGACGGTCGCAAGCCCGTACATCCATCCGAAGTCGCCAACCGGCCTCAGCACCATGCCCTCCTCGATCTGCCCCGCCTGCGTGTCAGTCCCGGTCAGCCAGGTGTACGTCGCAGCCAGGAGCCGAAATGGCGTGAGGATGAGGGCGAGCTCCTGGACTCGGCTGGATTCGGCGACCCCTTCGACAATGCCGGAGACGGCCGAGCTGATGAGGAAGAAGGCGACAACCGCGCCGATGGTATAGACCCGTTTGGTCGCGAAGGCGGCGATGACCAGCCCGAGCGCGGCCAGCACGACCGCGTGCAGCAGGCTGATTCCCACTCCATCGAACGCAGCCTGGGTCTCGTCCCATACCGTCGTTCCGTTGTCGCCGTCGAAGGCGGTCACGAGATAGGCGAGCAGCACCGGGGCAATCATCAACATGGCGAGTGCGGTCGCCATCGCCGCGAATTTCGCCCAGACATAGTCGTCGCGGCGCAACGGCCGCGAGAAGTAGAGCGGCAGCACCGAGTGGCGCAAGTCGCGCGAGAGCAGCTCGACCGATTGTGCGGCGAGGAAAATGATGACCGGCATCTGAAGCGTGGCCGGGATGTCGGCGTATTCGACCATCCGCCGGTTCGCCTGGTTGCCCACTGCCGACCAAATCAGCGCGGGCAGGAGCACGAAGCCGAGCATGCCGAGCGGCACCAGCTTCGCCTTCGCCCCGCGGCCGATCCCCCATGCGCCGCGCAGGCTCTGGGTGAACAGCGACCGGACCCCGTAGCTCCGGCCGAGCCGGGCGCCGTCGTAGCCGCGGTAGCCGATGTCATGTATGACACCCGCTGGCTCGCCCGCTGTCGTGGCCCGTGCTGCCTGCTCCGTCATGAGGTACCTCCTGCCATCGCGGCGGGAGTCTCTGCGGCCTGGGCGGCGGGTTGGTCGGCGAACAGCTCCTCGATCCGGTGCCGGCGGTGCTCCAGGCGGTTCAGCCGCAGTCCGAGGTCGACCACCAGGTCTCGCACAAGGTCGTAAATGCCGTCATCAGAAAGATGCAGCAACAATGCGCGGTCGTCGATGGTTGTTGGGTGACCGCGCTCGGCGAGACTTGCAGCAAGCGCGTCGGCGCCCTCCTCCACTTCGATTGCGAGCACCTGGCTGTGCCCCGTGAAGGATGCGATCGTGTCGTGCCGCAGCAGTTTCCCCCCGTCGATAGCCACCAGCGAATCGCAGATCTGCTCGATCTCGCTCAGCAGGTGGGACGCGACGAAGACCGAGATGCCGAACTCTGTCCCAATCCGGCGCACCAGCGTGAGCATCGCCTCGCGGGCGGCCGGGTCAAGCCCGTTCGTGGGCTCGTCGAGGAGGAGGAGCGCGGGATCGTGTACGAGGGACTGCGCGAGCTTCACTCGCTGTTTCATTCCGGTCGAGTAGCCACCGATCAGGCGGTATCGCTCTTCGTGCAGGCCAACATGGCGCAATGCGTCGGCGGCGCGCTCGCGGGCAACCGTTGCGGGCAGGCCGGACATCCGCCCCATGTGCGTGACGAACTCCGCCGCCGTGATGTCGGGCGGCAGGCAGTCGTGCTCGGGCATGTAGCCGACCCGCGACCTTACCCGTTCGCCGTCGGTTTGGCAGTCGATGCCTAGCACGCTCGCCGAGCCGCTTGTGGGTGGGACCAGCCCAAGCAAGATCTTGATCAGGGTACTCTTTCCGGCGCCGTTCGCGCCGACCAAACCGACAACGCCAGGATCGATGCCGACCGTCAACTGGTCCAGCGCGGTCACGCCCTTGGCGTACTGCTTGGTCAACTGCCGTGTCTCGATCAGCTGCCCGGTGTCGATCGGCGCCTGGGCACGACCGCGCCGCGGCGCTTCAATCGGTTGCCGCAGCTTGCTCGGCCGGCTCTCGAGGGACTGCCGTCCTTCGCTCGGCCGCCGGGTCTCCATCGACACGCCTGCACACTATGCGCAATCGACGTGCGGCGCATCGGGGAGATCCCCTGCCTCCCCCGGAGCGCGCCCCAAAGGTAGTAGGGACCCTTGCCTCTGAGGCGACCGATCAGTCAGCGGATACCGGAGTGAAAGCGACCTCATCCAGGAGCAGGCGCCGGATCACCAGCCGCGCACCCGGATCACCAGCCGCGCACCCGGATCACCAGCCGCGCACCTTGAATCAACGTGCCACTGACTCGAAACCGGCACCCATGAATGGGCCGTTGGCTCGAACCTATCGACTCAGCGGCACATTCATACCGGGGTCTTTCGAGCGAATGGCACATTCATCGAGTTGGCACTTTCGTCGAGTTAAGAACGCGACGTCTCGCAGGAATGTGCCGTTGTTGCGGAACTCGCTGAGATCAATGTGCCGTTGGCTCGAACCTTTCGAGCCAACGGCACATTCATTCGCCTAGGGGGGAGGGCGGTCAGTGGTGGTGACCGTGGCCGCCGGTCGGCTCCTCCTTCGGCTCCGGCTTGTCGACAACGAGCGTCTCGGTCGTCAGCAGCATGCTGGCAATGGACGCCGCGTTCTGCAGTGCCGACCTGGTGACCTTGACCGGATCGATGACGCCCTCCTTGATGAGGTCGCCGTATGTGGCGGTGGCAACGTTGTAACCGTGCCCGGGCTCGAGGTCCCGCACCTTGGACACCACGACGTAGCCCTGCTCGCCGGCGTTCTCAGCGATCCAGCGCAGCGGCTCCACCGCGGCTTGCCGGACGACCGCGACGCCAGTGGCCTCGTCCCCGGAGAGGCCGAGGCTGTCCAAGCCCGCGGCGGCATGGAGCAGCGCGGACCCGCCGCCGGCGACGATGCCCTCCTCAATCGCGGCCCGGGTGGCGGACACGGCGTCCTCCAACCGGTGCTTCTTCTCCTTGAGTTCGACCTCGGTCGCGGCACCGACCCGAATCACGCAGACGCCGCCGGCGAGCTTTGCCAGCCGCTCCTGCAGCTTCTCCCGATCCCAGTCGGAGTCGGTGTTCTCGACCTCCCGGCGAAGCTGAGCGATCCGCGCCTCGACTTCGGAGTGCGAGCCGCCACCGTCCACGATGGTGGTGTCATCCTTCGTGATAACCACGCGGCGGGCCGTGCCGAGCACGTCCAGCCCGACCTGGTCGAGCTTGAGCCCAACCTCAGGGGAGACGACCTTCCCGCCGGTGAGGATCGCGATGTCCTCGAGCATCGCTTTGCGGCGGTCGCCGAAGCCCGGCGCCTTGACCGCAACCGAGTTGAAAGTGCCGCGGATCTTGTTGACCACGAGCGTGGCAAGCGCCTCGCCCTCGACGTCCTCCGCGATGATCAGCAGCGGCCGGCCCGCCTGGATGACCTTCTCCAGCAGCGGCAGCAGGTCCGCCACCGCGGAAATCTTCTGCTGGTGTACGAGAACGTAGGCGTCCTCGACCACCGCCTCCATCCGGTCGTGGTCGGTGACGAAGTAAGGCGAGATATAACCCTTGTCAAACTGCATGCCCTCGGTGAATTCGAGCTCGAGGCCCATGGTGTTCGACTCCTCCACGGTGATCACACCGTCCTTGCCGACCCTGTCGATGGCCTCCGAGATGAGGTCGCCGATCTGTTGGTCCTGCGCGGAGATCGCACCGACGCTGGCGATCGACTCCTTCGTCTCCACCGGCTTGGCGACCTCGAGCAGCTTGGCACTAATCGCTTCGACCGCCTGGTCGATGCCGCCTTTGAGGCTCAGCGGGTTGGCTCCGGCCGCCACGTTGCGCAGGCCCTCTCGTACCATCGCCTGGGCGAGAACGGTGGCAGTGGTCGTGCCGTCACCGGCGATGTCGTTGGTCTTGGTCGCCACCTCCTTGGCGAGCTGCGCGCCGAGGTTCTCGTACGGATCGTCGAGCTCCACTTCGCGGGCGATGGTGACGCCGTCGTTGGTGATAGTCGGGGCGCCGTACTTCTTGTCGATGACGACATTGCGCCCCCGGGGGCCGAGGGTGACCTTCACCGTGTCGGCGAGCGCGTTCACTCCGCGCTCAAGCGACCGGCGCGCGCCTTCCTCGAATTCCAGGATCTTCGGCATGAACTGAATGTCCTTCACGTGTCGGCAGATCGTTTCGTCGCGCGCATACAGCGCGTACAGGTCGTGGGTGACGGACGAACCGCCCCGACCCCGGTCGGCCCGGGCCGTCGGGGCGGTTCGCTCGCGCTCCTACTTCTCGACGATCGCGAGCAGGTCGCGAGCCGAGAGGACGAGGTAATCCTCGTTGTTGTACTTGATCTCGGTGCCGCCGTACTTGCTGTACAGCACCACGTCGCCTTCCTTGACGTCCAGCGGGATCCGCTTCTCGCCGTCCTCGTCCCAGCGGCCCGGGCCGACCGCTAGGACGACGCCCTCCTGGGGCTTCTCCTTCGCGGTGTCCGGAATCACCAGGCCGGACGCAGTGGTCTGCTCCGACTCAAGCGGCTGGACCACGACGCGGTCCTCGAGTGGCTTGATGGCAACCTTGGTGGCGGTCGTCACGTTCTTGACCTCCCCCTCCGGAGATGTCACTTCGGGTTACGGAATTGACCGGCCGGGTCTGTCGTCGCGGGTGCCAGACCTGCCTCGTCGCGTTGGCACCCTCGACCGGAGAGTGCCAATCCCGAACATTAGGCCGAGCATTAGCACTCAGTCAACCCGAGTGCCAACCGCGTCGGCGTGGGGCCCGGCTGGCTACGGTGGGTACGGGTCGTGGGGATGCGGCACATTCCAAGGTCAGGCCTGCGGCCGCCCCCTCCGCGGCCGCAGGCCTTCGGGCGCCGCTCAGCTCGTGGCCGGCATCACCTGGATCGAGCCGAAGGAGCAGGAGTTCCCGGCGTCGTAGAGCTGGCCCTCATCGTCGACCTGGCTACCCTGACAGGCGCTTTCACTGACCACCTGGCCGTTCATGACCACGGCACCGGTCATCAGATTCAGCGTGCCGCTCAGGGCCGCGATGTAGCTATCGCCGACGTCCCAGACGAAGTCGACCCGCCACACGCTGCCTGACTCGTGAAGCCCAGTGAGCGGTAACCAGGCGCTTCCTCCACGCCTGATGGCCCGACCGCAGTGCCGTGCCGTACACCCGCGGGATCGAACAGGCACTTGTCGAAGGTCCGCGTGAGCGGAGCCGATTCTGCGCTGGCGCTGGTCGCGCCCATAAGGACCAGCGGGATGGCGACCGCGACGGCCGCAACAGGAAGCCCGCGACGGGCCAGGGGGCGAACATTCACCGGAACCCCTCGTCGATGTGCCACCTCTTTGACGACGGTCATCTCGGACGGTACGGCGACCTGATCGTCGAGGAATCGGGGAAATCCCTCGTCGTACCCGGCGCTAATGAGATCGAGCTGCCGGGCGAGTTCGGTGCGCGAGCGGACGCCGAGCTTCCGGTCGACCTTGGTAAGCACCGCCTCGACGGTCTTTGCGCTGAGGAAGAGCCGCGTGCTGATCTCTTTGTTCGTCGCCCCCCGCGGCAGCAAGATCGGCGACCGCCCGCTCTCCCTCGGTAAGTGGCTGGCCGCCACGCGATCCAAATGCCCGGTCCGGCTCGTCCTCGGTGCGGCGGGCCCAACCGGGGCGCCCCTACCTTTGGATCTGACAAACTCGGCCCGTGCCGACGCTGGCCGCTACGGGCACCGCCGCCCTCGCGTGCGCGCTTGGTCTGGCCAACGCGGCGATCAGTGCCTACTGGGCACTCGGCGGGACGGCGCTGCTGGACACGATCGGCGGCAGTATCGAGCGCTGGGGCCGGGAACGTGAACCGGCCCTGATCGCCGGGCTGTGGTTGATCGTCGCCGTGAAGGTCATCGTCGCGCTCGCCGCACCGGTGCTCGCGGGAGTCGGTGCCGGGACGCTGCCGTCCTGGACCCGCGGCCGGCTGCCGCGGATTTTCGGCTGGATCGCCGCGACCGTCCTGGTCCTCTACGGCGGAGTGCAGACCTTGGCCGGTCTGCTCGCGGAGGCCGGCGCGTTCGAGCTCGGGCCGGATGCCGACCGAAAGGCGCTGGCCTGGCATGCCTTTCTCTGGGACCCGTGGTTCTTGCTCTGGGGGGTGTCGTTCAGTGCAAGCCTGTGGCTCAGCCGGCCAGTGCCGGCCGACCGACGATGACGCGCTCTGGCGGCGGCTGCCGGGACGGCGTCATATCACGCCGGTGCGAGCATAGACAGGAAGAGGCTCCGGTAGTGCGCGATATCGATGTCAAAGGCGATGTCGCCATGGCCCCCATCGCGTGTTGAGGAGCTGGGATGCGGCGCCATCTCGATGCGCGTCCGACCCCGCGTGGGCCCGGCCAAGTCGATGTGTACGAATCCGTGCACCACGTGCAGTCCGTCCGGATCCAAGGCGGCCATCACCGCGCCGGCATCGCCGACGGTCGCGGCGTCGGGACCGAACCTGCGCGCCTGATGCAGGATCAACCGACCAGCAAGCTGCGCGGCCGGATCGGCCGATGCCGCCATCCTTTTCCCGTCGGCTTTCGTAAGCGAGACGTCGAAGAAGACATCGAGACCGTACATCATCACCGGCAACCCACTGCCGAGAACGATCGCGGCTGCCTCCGGGTCCGCCGCGACGTTGAAGTCGACCGTCCGGCCAACCGTCTCGGGTTGCGCGACGCCGCCCACAACGATGACCCGCTCGATGGAATCCACGCTTTCGGGATACATCCGCAGCAGCACGGCAATGTTCGTCAGCGGCGCGAGGGTGACGACTACTGCAGGATTCGGTGCGGCTGCCAATGTGGAGCGGAGCAGCTCCACCGCGTGCAGTGCGGCGGGACGTCGCGCCGACGCAGGCATTCCCAGATCGGCCAGGCCGTCGTGGCCATGGACGCTTCGACCGCCGGCGACCGGCTCGAGCAGCGGCTGCGGACAGCCCCTGGCCACCGGAATCTCCCGAGCGTCGGCCGCATCCAGCACCTTCAGCGTGTTCGCGACAACCTGGTCGACGGCGACGTTCCCGGTGACACACGAAATAGCTCGGACGTCGATCTTCGGATGCCGTACGGCGAACAGGATCGCCAGGGCATCGTCCACGCCGGTGTCGACATCGAGAACGACCTCCACCTCTGTGACGGTAGTCCCCTGGCATCTCCGGACCGGGCGCACGCACGACCGCAAATGCGCCGCTCAGAGATCGGTCACCAGCCCGACCGCACCAAGCACCATCTCACCCGAGCGGCGCGGCACATCCACCTGTCCAGGCGTTCGCGAGCTGGGAGAGGCTCGGGCAGCGGCTCACGCGGCGCCGACGAGGACCTCGGTCAGCGGGAGCGCGGAGTCGGCCGGCAGGTCGAGTGCCGACGGCGGTTTATCCTGGGCGACGAGTTCGGCACCAAGGGCAGCGACCATCGCGCCGTTGTCCGTACACAGCCTCGGCCGCGGCACCCGCAACCTGACGCCAGCCGCCGCACAGCGTTCCTCCGCAACGCTGCGCAACCGCGAGTTCGCGGCGACCCCGCCGCCGATCAGCAGGTCGCGCACGCCGCGGTCGCGGCAGGCCGTGACCGCCTTCCTGGTCAGCACGTCGACCACTGCCTCCTGAAACGATGCGGCGACGTCCGCGACGGGCACCGGCTCGCCGCTTTGTTCGCGCGCCTCGACCCATCGCGCGACGGCCGTCTTCAGGCCGGAGAACGAGAAGTCGTAAGCCGGGTCGCGCGGTCCAGTCATGCCGCGAGGGAACTCGATCGAAGCGGGATCACCGTCCCTAGCCGCCCGGTCGATGTACGGTCCGCCGGGGAACGGCAGCCCGAGCACCCGGGCAATCTTGTCGAATGCCTCCCCCGCGGCATCGTCCACCGTCGCACCGAGCGGCTCGACGTCGCCGGTCAGATTGTGTACGAGGAGCAGCGAGGAGTGGCCGCCGGAGACGAGCAGTGCTATGCATGGCTCCGGCAGCGATCCGTGCTCGAGCTGGTCCACGGCGACGTGCGCGGCCAGGTGGTTCACCCCGTAGAGCGGCTTGTTCGACGCCAGCGCGTACGCCTTCGCCGCCGCCACTCCGACCAGCAGCGCGCCGGCGAGGCCGGGACCGGCGGTGACGGCAATCGCATCGACGTCCGGCAGCGCGATACCGGCCTCCGCAAGCGCGCGGTCGACCGTCGGGACCATCGCCTCGAGATGCGCCCGGCTCGCTACTTCCGGGACCACGCCGCCGAACCTCGCGTGCTCGTCCACGCTCGATGCGACGGCGTCCGCCAACAGCGTCCGGCCGCGTACGATTCCGATCCCGGTCTCGTCGCACGAGGTCTCGATTCCGAGCACAAGTGGTCCACTAACCGCCATAACGCCCTCGACCGTAACAGCCGACCAGGCAATTCGGCTCGAGTCCGGATTCCGCCGCCCTGATAGCTAGGCAGGGCAGTGGCGCCAATGCCCGCAGCTGGACCAGGCAGTGGCGCCGATGCCCGCCAGCTAGAGCGGGCAGTGGCGCCACTCCCTGCGGAGCGGACCCAGTTTCTGAGGCATCGGCGCCAACACCGCCCCGCGATAGATGCACTGAGGCCAGCGCATGATCCTGCAATACGGGCTAGGCGCCATCACCTGATCGTCGCCAACATCAATCGCACGGGTCGACAGCCGTGCCATCGACCGGCCGACGCGCGGCGTTGCTCAGCCGTTCGGAGACGCAGGGAGCCGGCGGCGCATGGTCAGGGCATCGGCGCCGCCGGCGTAGTAGCCGCGGCGCCGCCCGGTCACCTCAAAACCCGCTCGCTCGTAGAGTTTGATCGCCACCTCGTTGTCGGCCCGGACCTCAAGGAAGACCGCGTGGCAGCGGCGCCGCCCGGCCTCGGTCAGGAGCGCGTCCAGCAGGCAGCGGCCCAGCCCGGTACCTTGCTGGTCCGGGCGTACTCCGAGGGTTTGCACATCGGCCTGGTCGCGGACGGCTCGCAAGCCGGCATATCCGGCGATCTCCCCGCCCGCCGTCTCCGCGACCAAATAGTGACGGGTCGCCGGAACTCCGGCGAGCTCCGACCAGAAGGTCTCGACCGTCCACGAGTCTTGGGGAAAGAGCCCCTGCTCGAGCTCGCAGACCGCGGGGAGGTCCCACCACCGCATCCGCCGCAGCGTCACCTCACTCGGCGCCCTCCGCCGCGAGCCCGATCGCGAGTCCACCGTGCTCATTACAGTCCCGCCATAGCTAGGAGAAGCCCCAAGGCCACACCTCCGCCGTCGCGGGCAAGAGGTCCGCGATCACCGGGCGATCACCGGCTTGGGCGGGTCGGGCTCGGCCACATCGGGTCGTCGTAGGTAGAGGGGCAGCGCATCGACCGTCGGCAAGCCTGCTACCACCCACGCTGCCAGCGCCGTCGCAGACGGGAACTGCGGCTCCCGTGGATCTGCAAAGTCGTCGGGGTAGAGCACGGCCCCCTGCCCAGCCACCGAAAGTCCGGCTAGCTTCGCACCCACCGCCTCCGGACGGTCAACGTGCGGTCCGTCGATTCGCGCGCGGTCCTGGTAGCGCGCCCAGTAGACCTCTTTGCGCCGGGCGTCGGTGGCCACCGCGTAGTCACCGCGGAGCCCGCTGGCGAGTGCGACTGTGTCGAGCGTGCAGACCCCGTACACCGGAATGCCGAGCGAGTCACCAAGGGCCCGCGCCGTGACGAGCCCGACCCGCAGACCGGTAAACGGTCCGGGGCCAACGCCGACGACTACCCCGGTGAGCGCGTCGGGGTCCCGTCCGGCCGCCGTCAGCACCTCGGCGATCAACGGCGCGAGCAGCTCGCCGTGGCGGCGAGCGTCCACCACCGTTCGCTCTGCTAGTACGCGCGACTCGTCACGCAGCGCCACAGTCACTGCGGGAGTTGCCGTATCGAAGGCCAGCAAGAGCACGCGGTCCAGGCTACGCACCCATCCGCTAACACCGCCGATCACGCGGTTCGGGTGGCCTCTCACAGGGCCTGCCCAAAGAGCCGTGTGCTGAGAGCCGCACCTTCTCCACAAGCCGCCGGTCGGATCCCGGCGCCCGGGCGTGCCGGCCGCAATCATGATTGGCACGCTCGCTTGCGATCAGTCGTGCGGCTTTGGTTGACCGAAGCAGGGCGGGCGCGCCGACCGGAGTCACCACGAACGATCACTTCGATGCTCCCGATCCGGTCTGGCGGTCCCAAATAGACCCAGAAGCCGAATTTGTCGATCTCGCTCAACCGTGATCGATCGATTGTGATGCATTGATCAGTTGCGGCGAGCGCAGGTGGAGCCGCAGACCGAGAGCTGTCTCACTGGCGCCATCCCGATCGATCGAGGGTGCGCCTCATGCGGTTGGGGAGCGGGCGGCCGATGGCGCGGATCCGAACAGTACGGTCTTCCGACTCTTCGTCGGCGTCGCCGCCGTGCGTCCGCGCAATCTCGACTTCCAAGCGGCGTTCCGCCAACCCCTCGGCGAGCCCGGTCCCCCACTCGACGACCGTCACCACGTCGTCGAGCGACGCCTCCAGGTCGAGATCCTCCAGCTCGTCCCAGCTGCCAAGCCGGTAGGCGTCCACGTGCACCAGGGCCGGACCGGCCACGGTCGACGGGTGTGCCCGGGCGATTACGAAGGTCGGTGACGCGATCGGTCCCCGTACTCCCAGGCCTGTGCCGATGCCCTGGGTGAGCGTCGTCTTGCCAGCGCCCAGGTCTCCGGTGAGCAGGACGAGATCGCCGGCTTGCAGCGAGTCGGCGAGCGACCGGCCGAGTGCCCTCATGTCCTCGGCGGTAGCCACCCTCAACTGGATCTGCTCCGCACACCCCGCGGAGGTCATCGCCCTGTTACCGGATGGTCGGCCGCCTGCCGGTCCGCGCGAAGGCGGCCGGCGAGCGCGGCCGCGGCGGTGAGGTCGTCGCGAAGCGCGGCCAGCGGCGCGCCGTTCGGGCCGAAGCGGATGGCCGCCGAGGGGTGGTAGGTACAGAGGACGGGCCACCGTTCGTACTTCTGTACTGTCCCCCGAACGGCATTGATCTTTGTGCTCCCGCCAAGCGCCCACTCCGCGGCGGTCCCGCCCAGCGTCACGATCAAGACGGGGTCGAGCACCTCGATCTGCCTGGCTAGCCACGGCCGGCAAGTGTGGATCTCCGAACGCGTCGGCTTTCGGTTCCCCGGGGGCCGGCACTTGAGCACGTTTGCGACGGCCACCCGGGCTCGAGGCAGGCCGGCCTGGGCGAGCAGCGAGTCGAGCAGCTGCCCGGCCCGGCCGACGAACGGCGTCCCGGTCGCGTCCTCCGAAGCGCCGGGGGCCTCACCGAGGAGCAACACGTCGGCACCGGCCGGTGCCACGCCTGCGACGACCCGAGTACGGCCGGCCACAAGCTGCGGGCAGGCCACGCACTGGCAGACAGTGTCGGCAAGGGTCGCCCAATTCCCGAGCAGCGGCGCCACCGCGCCGGGCTCGGTGACCGGGCCCGGCCGGTCTGTCAAAGCAGGAACCCTTGCTCCACCGCGATTGGAGCCGGGGTCCCTGCACCCAAAGGCGGGGGCGGTCAAGCTGACTCCTGCCGGGCGAGTCCCGCGTTCCGCCGGGAGCGGACGGCGAGCTCACGGAGGTGCCTGTTCACCACACCAGGATGCTCGCAAATGATCAGATGCCCGCAGTCGGGAATCACCACAAGTTCCGCGCCCGGCACCGCCTGGACGATATCCCGGCTGTGTTCCTCCGGCGTCAGCAGGTCGTCCGCGCCGACCATCACGAGCGTCTCGACCCGCTGGAGGATCGGCAGGGCGGTCATCTTGTCGTGGGAGTCGAACGCCGGAAAGAAGTCGGCCACGACGTCGATCGGGGTCGAAGCGAGCATGTCGGCCGCGAACCGCACCAGGCTGGGCGGCACGTCCGATGCAAAGGCCAGCCGCTTGGTGAGGACATAACTGAGGTCGCTGCCGGCCTTCCGGCTGCGGTCGACCAGCTCCGCCTGCTTGGCGAGCGCCCCGATAAAGCCCGGCGCAAGCTTGTGCAGGATGCGGCCAGTGTATGCGGGCGCGCCAAGCGTCACCTCGGCGAGCCGGCCGGGGGACGTCGCGAGGAGGGCGACGCCGACGACCCGCGTGCCGAAGAGGTCGGGATGCAGGTCGGCGAGGGCTAGCACGGTCATCCCGCCCATCGAGTGGCCGACCAGGATGACCGGACTGCCGTCCGGCACAACCGCATCGATTACCGCCCGGAGATCGGCGCCCAACTGGTCGATGGTCGAGCGCTCACGGCGCCCGCGCATGGATCGGCCATGGCTGCGCTGGTCGTAAAGGACCAGTCGGCCGAGGTCCCCCAAGTCGCGCCGCTGGTAGTGCCACGAGTCCTGGTTGAGCGCATATCCGTGTACGAAGACGATGCTCAGGTCGGCATCGATGGTTCCGTCAAGCTCGACATAGAGATCGACCCCGTCGTCTGCGACGACATTGATCGGCTGCCCGCGCAGCCGCCCGAACGGTTCGTCCCGGGCGGGATCGACACGCCGGAACGATCTTCCTATGGCGTACCGCTCGACTGCGATCCCCATCGCGGCCCCGCCGGCGATGACTCCGGCCGCGGCCCCCAGGACACCGGCCCGCCTCCCCAACCTGTGCCATCGGCTCAATTCATCCACCAGCTCTCACGGGCCACCTAAGCCACTGTCTTCAGCCATCGGTCGGGTCACCAAGGCTCCTTCGCGACCCAAGCAAACGCCGTAAAGAGGACAAAGGGGAACTTACACGGTGCCCAAGTAAACCCTTGGTACACGAGGACCGATCCGCGTGACAATTTCATACGCAATGGTGTCCACCGCCTTGGCCCAGTCCTCGGCCGACGGCTCGCCGCCGTCGCCCGGGCCGAAGAGGATGGCCTCGTCGCCTGCATCGATCGGGTCATCCCCCACGTCCACGACGAATTGGTCCATGCAGACCCGGCCGGCAATCTGCCGCCGTGTTCCGCCGAGCAGCATCGGGCCGACGTTCGTCGCCGCCCGCGGGATGCCGTCGGCGTAGCCAAGCGGTACGAGCGCGAGGGTCGACTCGGACGGCGTCACGTACTGGTGTCCGTACGACACGCCGTGCCCCGCCGGCACCCGCTTGGCAAGGATCACCCTGGCAGCGAGGGTCATCGCGGGCCGCAGTCCAAAGACGAACGGCGGGCCCTGTTGCGGCACCGGCGTGATGCCGTAGACCGCGATGCCCGGCCTGACCAGGTCGAAGTGCGCATCGGGCAGGGTGAGTGTCGCCGCGGAGTTGGCCAGATGTCGTACCTCCGGCCGTACTCCCCGGCCCTCGGCGAACCCCACGGCCTCACGGAAGGCGGCGACCTGGCCCGCGATGGTCGGATGGCCCGGCTCGTCCGCATAGGCGAAATGCGACCACAGGCCGACGACCTTGAGGTGGCCGGACGCCTCCGCCTTGAGCGCCGCGTCCACCAGGTCGGGCCAGTCCGGCCGCGCCGCTCCACCGCGGCCGAGGCCGGTGTCGACCTTCAGGTGCACGCGCGCCGGTCGCCCGGCACGGTCGACCGCGGCGACGATGTCCTCGATCGCCCAGGGCGCGTTGGCGGACACGTCGATACCGGCGCCGGCGGCCCCCGTCCAGCGATCTCCAGGCGCATTGAGCCAGGCCAGGATCGGTTCCTTGACCCCGGCGGCACGCAGTGCCAGCGCCTCGTCAATTGTTGCGACGCCAAGCCAGCTAGCGCCGCCAGCCAGGGCGGCTCGGGCCGACTGGAGCATCCCGTGGCCGTAGCCGTCCGCCTTCACGACGGCCATCACGCCGGCGCCGCTCGTGCTCGCCCGCGCGGCCAGCACGGCGACGTTGTCCCTGATCGCAGTCAGGTCGATCCGCGCCTCGGCCCGCCTTGGCTGCTCACCCTGATCGCTCATAGGTCGTCAATCCTGCCGGACACGGCGGACCATGCGGCAGGTAGCCAGGTGACGAGGTCGGCGGCAGTGATCGGACCCACGCGCTCGGCCAGGGCCAGCCGGGCCGCGAGGCCGTGCAGGAACGCGGCCGCGCCGGCGGCATCGCGCGGTTCGAGACTGGCGGCCAGCAGGGCACCGCCAAGGCCCGACAGCACGTCGCCGCTCCCGGCGGTCGCGAGCCACGGCGTTCCGGTCGGGTTCACGAGCACGGGTCCGCCGCCGTCGCCGGCGACGACCGTCGTCGAGCCCTTGAGCAGCACGGTCGCGCCATACCGTTCCGCGCATCGGCGCGCGGCCTCGATCCGGCGCGCCTCGACATCGGCCGCGGACCACTCCGGGGCGAGCAGCCGGGCAGCCTCACCGGCGTGTGGGGTGAGGACGACCGGCGCCGCTCGGTCGAGCTTCCCACGCTTGGCAAGGATCGTCAGGCCATCCGCATCGACCAGCGCTGGGACATCCGAGTCGAGTACGTCATCCAGGCGGCGCTCGCCAGACTCGTCCGTACCGATGCCGGGCCCGACCGTCCACGCCTGCACCCGGCCGGTATCCCCGACCGACCCGACCGCGGCCACCACCTCCGGCCACCGGCTTCGCACCAGGTCGACCACGCGCGGGGTCGAGACGAAACGGACCATTCCGGCACCACTATGAAGTGCGCCGCCAACCGACAGGACCGCGGCGCCGGGGTAAGCGTCGGAGCCGGCGAGAACGCCCAGCACACCGCGGCGGTACTTGTCAGACTCCCCGGTCGGCATCGGAAGCATCCGAGCGACGTCGGTTGCTTGCAGTGACTGGGCGTCGGGCGCATCGAGAAAACCACCGAGACCGATGTCCACAAGCTCGACCACGCCGGCGTACGAGGCGCCGGGATCCACCAGGAGTCCGGGCTTGTAGGTCCCGAAGGTGACCGTCACGTGGGCCTGGATGGCGGTGCCGTCGGCTTGTCCGGTCGACGCGTCGACGCCGCTCGGTACATCAACGGCGACGACGGTGGTGCGGGCGGCTTGAAGGGCCTGGGCAATCTCCGCCGCAGTTGACCGCAGCCCGCCGCGGCCGCCGATTCCGACGATGCCGTCCATGACAAGATCGGCTCGGTCGAACGCGGCGCGCCCCCGGTCGATCACCGTGCCGCCTGCTGACCTGAGGGCAGCAAGCCCGGCCGGGTGTGCGCGATCTGGGGACAACAAGAGCGCGTCGACCGCCGCCCCCCGGCGGGCAAGCCGGGCGCCGGCGAACAGCGCGTCGCCGCCGTTGTCACCGGACCCGACAAGTAGCACCACCCGGGATCCGTATACCCGGCCGATGAGCTGTGCGCTGACCGCCGCGACGCCGGCCGCGGCCCGCTGCATCAGCGCGCCCTCGGGGAGCCGAGCCATCAGCGCGCCCTCCGACGCCCGCACTACGTCCACGGTGTGCGCCTGCCTCATTGCGTCAGCTCCATCCCGCCGATCTGGGCATTGCTTGCGTACCCTCGGCGCATGTCTGCCAGCCTCGATACTTCAGCCCTGTACCGCCTATCTCCGGATCGCTTGTGTCCTCGCGTCTTTCGAATGAATGTGACGTTGACTCGATCCCCGCAGCAATGAATGTGCCGATGACGCGAACCTATCGACTCAACGGCACATTCATCCGAATCGGGTGGTCGCTGCTCGGCTGCCAGTCACGGCATGCTGTCTTGGCGGTCAGGCCTCGGCGATGACGACGGCGCTGGCAATGCCCGCATCATGGCTCAGCGATACGTGCCACGTCTTCACGCCGAGCAGGGCGGCCCGCTCCGCCACCGAGCCCTTGATCATGAGCGAGGGCTCGCCCGAGTCGGCGGTGATGACCTCCGCGTCGTGCCAGTTCAGTCCGCTCGGGGCGCCCAGCGCCTTGGCGGCGGCCTCCTTCGCCGCGAACCGTGCGGCGAGCGAGGAGATACCGAGTCGCCGCTCGTCCGGCGTGAACAGCCGGTCGGCCAGACCTGCGGTGCGTTCCAGCGACTCCGCGAACCTGGCTACGTCCACGACGTCAATGCCGACACCAACGATCACGTTCCCAGACTGACACATCCCCCCAGCTCGCAGGCCAGTCCGCGCGCCTCTGCTTGGCCTGCAGGAATTCCGACAAGCCGGGCCGGATTTCTATCGCTCGTACCCTTTGCGTGGCATGCGCGAGCCATCTTGTCCGAATTCCTGTCCCAACTCGCCGCTCGGTGACCGACTCACTCGACCGTGACCGACTTGGCGAGGTTGCGCGGCTGGTCGATGTCGTGGCCCTTCGCCGTGGCCAGTTCGCAGGCGAAAACCTGCAGAGGCACCGCCGCCACCAACGGCTGGAGCAGCGTCGGCGTACGGGGGATCCGGACCAGGACATCGGAGTACGGCACGACTGCGTCGTCGCCCTCCTCCGCGATAACCACGGTCTTGGCGCCGCGGGCCCGGATCTCTTGAATGTTCGACACGATCTTGTCGTGGAGCACACCGCGACCGGCCGGTGACGGCACGACGACCACGACCGGTAGGCCGTCCTCGATCAAAGCGAGCGGCCCGTGCTTGAGCTCACCCGCGGCGAACCCCTCGGCGTGCATGTAGGCAAGCTCCTTGAGCTTGAGCGCGCCCTCGAGCGCGACGGGGTAGCCGACGTGTCGGCCGAGGAAGAGCACGCAGCGTTCGTCCGCGAGCGACCGGGCCACTTCGCGCACCGGTTCCACGGTCTCCAGAACCTTCTCGACCTTGTCCGGCATGGCGCTGAGCTGATGGATGATGTCGTCGACCTCGTCGCCGTACTTCGTCCCGCGAACCTGGCCGAGGTAGAGCGCGACGAGATAGCAGGCGACAAGCTGGGTGAGGAAGGTCTTGGTGGCGGCGACACCGACCTCCGGTCCGGCGTGCGTGTAGAGCACCGCGTCGGACTCGCGCGGGATCGTAGAGCCGTTGACGTTGCAGATCGCCAGCACCCGGGCACCCTGCTCGCGCGCATGTCGGACCGCCATCAGGGTGTCCATGGTCTCCCCCGACTGGGAGATCGCCATGACCAGCGTCTGCCGATCCACGATCGGGTCCCGATAGCGGAACTCGGACGCCAGCTCGACCTCACACGGGATCCGGGTCCAGTGCTCGATCGCGTACTTCGCGATCAAACCCGCGTGGTAGGCGGTGCCGCAGGCCACAATGATGATCTTGTCGACCTCGCGGAGCTCCTCGGCGGTCAGCCGCATCTCGTCGAGGGCGAGGAGGTGACCGGCGCCGATCCGGCCCAGCAGAGTGTCGGCGACCGCCCGCGGCTGCTCGGCGATCTCCTTCAACATGAAGTAGTCGTAGCCGCCCTTCTCGGCGGCGGAGGCGTCCCAGTCGATGTGGTACTCGTTGACCCCCGCCGGGGTTCCGTCGAAGTTGGTGATCGTCACGCCGTGCGGGCGCAGCTCGACGACCTGGTCCTGGCCAAGCTCGATCGCCTGCCGCGTGTGCGCGATGAAGGCGGCAACGTCGGAGGCGAGGAAATTCTCGCCGTCGCCGCGACCCACCACGAGTGGCGAGTTCCGGCGTGCGCCTACTACAACGTCGGGGGCGTCCGCGTGTACAGCAACCAGTGTGAACGCACCGGAAAGACGACGGCAGACCTGTCGCATCGCCTCGGCCAGATCGCCGCCGGTCGCCGGGAAGCCGTCCTCCAACAGGTGCGCGACCACCTCGGTGTCAGTGTCCGAGCGCAGCTGGTGCCCGGCCTTAGTCAGCTCGGCCCGGAGCGCGGCGAAGTTTTCGATGATGCCGTTGTGGATGATCGCGACGCGGCCGGTGCAGTCGGTGTGGGGATGCGCGTTTCGGTCCGTCGGAGCGCCGTGCGTCGCCCACCGCGTGTGCCCCATGCCAGTCGTGCTACCGGCAAGGGAACCACTCGGCGCGCCGGCGGCCGCGACCGCGGATCTCGTGGCCGAGGCTGCTGGCTCGGCCTCGGCGTCGGCCTTGCCGTTGGCGGACCAGTAGCCGTCCGCGCCGAGCGCGTCCACGAGGTTGCTGAGCTTGCCCGCCCGCTTCTGGGTGGCGAGTGCACCGTCTGCGAGCACGGCGACACCGGCGGAGTCGTAGCCGCGGTACTCGAGCCGCCGCAGGCCGTCGATGACGATGTCCAGCGCCGACTTCTCGCCGACGTACCCAACGATTCCACACATGGCTGCCAAGAGTAGGGGTCGATCGGATTGGCCGGTCCACCGACCGGCCGGGCTGACAGCCTTCCGGTCATTGGCCGGGTCTCCCCGGAGCGCGGCTCCCCCCGGTGCGGTTCGGGCAGCATGCCCGGCTGCTCGGTGGCTTCCAGCAGAATCGTCGGGTGCCTACCCCCCGCGACAGTGGCCAAGCGCGCTCGCCGTGGGCTGAGTTCTCCCGCGATGACTGGGCGAAGCTGCGCGAGTCGACACCGCTGCCACTGACCGCCGCCGAGCTGGACCGGCTGCGCGGCCTGGGCGAGCCCGTCGACCTCGCCGAGGTGACCGATGTCTACCTGCCGGTATCCAGATTGCTCAACCTCTCCGTCGCCGCCATGCGCCAACTGCATCGGGCAACGGCCACGTTTCTCGGTGAGCCGGCCGCTCCGGTGCCGTTCATCATCGGCCTCGCCGGCTCGGTCGCGGTGGGCAAGTCGACGACGGCGCGAATCCTGCGGGTGCTGCTTGCGCGCTGGCCGGACCATCCGAAGGTCGAGTTGGTCACCACCGACGGCTTCCTGTTGCCGCTGGCTGAGCTGGAACGCCGAGGCATCCTGCCTCGGAAGGGCTTCCCAGAGTCGTACGACCAACGCGCCTTGCTGCGGTTCATCACGATGGTCAAGGCCGGCATAGATTCCGTGGCAGCGCCGGTGTACTCACATCTGCTTTACGACATCGTGCCGGGCGAATGGCAACAGGTGCGACGGCCGGACATTCTGATCATGGAGGGTCTGAACGTCCTGCAGCCGCCCCGGCCCCGCCGGGACGGGCGGCCTCGCCTCGCCGTGTCGGACTTCTTCGACTTCTCGGTGTACGTGGACGCGGCCGCGGAGGACATCCGGCAGTGGTACGTCGACCGGTTCCTCGCCCTCCGTGGCACTGCCTTCGCAGATCCGCGTTCTTACTTCCATCGCTACGCCGCGCTATCGGACGCTGAGGCGGTCGAGACCGCCGAGCGGATCTGGCGGGAGACCAACGGTCCCAACCTCGTCGAGAACATCGCACCTACCCGGGCCCGAGCGACGTTGGTCATCCGGAAGGCCGCCGACCACTCCGTCACCCGCCTTCGCCTCCGCAAACTCTGATCGTCGACGCGTCTGGCCCGCGTCGCTACCGGGGGAGGGCGTTGCGAACGTCGGCGGCGAGGCGGTTTGCGACGGCGGCGGCCCGCTCACGGGTGGGGGCCTCGACCATCACCCGAACGACCGGCTCGGTGCCCGACGGTCGCAGCAGGACGCGGCCGAATCCGCCGAGCTCGGCCTCGGCTGCGGCGATCGCCTCCGCAAGCTCCGGGGACGAGCCAACCCGACCCTTGTCGACGTCGCGGACGTTGACCAGCACCTGCGGCAGCTTGGTCATCGCGGCGGCCAGCTCGCCGAGCTGCTTTCCGGTTGCGGCGGTACGGCCGAGCAGGTGCAGGGCGGTCAAGACACCGTCCCCGGTCGTCGCATGGTCGAGCAAGATCATGTGGCCGGATTGTTCCCCGCCAAGTGAGAAGCCGCCCGCCTTCATCGCCTCGAGCACGTAGCGGTCGCCGACCGCCGTCTCGACCACCCGCACCCCCTCCCGCTCCATGGCAAGCCGGAAGCCGAGATTGGACATGACCGTTGCCACCACAGTATCCCCGGCCAGGACGCCGGCCTCGCGCATGGTGAGCGCCAGGATGGTGAGGATATGGTCGCCGTCCACGACGTTCCCGGCCGCGTCCACGGCGACGCAGCGGTCCGCGTCCCCGTCGTGGGCGACGCCGACGTCGGCTTTGTACGAGACCACAGCCTGTTGCAGCCGCTCGATGTGGGTCGAGCCGAAGCCGTCGTTGATGTTGAGGCCGTCGGGCTCTGATCCAATGCAGATCAGATCTGCACCAGCCCGCCGCAGAGCTTCCGGCGCAACCTCGGAAGCGGCGCCGTTAGCACAGTCGACGACGACCCGCAGGCCGTCGAGCCGATGTGGAAGGGACTCGAGCAGGTGGGTGAGATATGCCTCGACCGCACTGTGGTCCGTGCGGACCCGGCCGACCGCGGCGCCGACCGGCCGCTGCCACTCCTCGCCGATTCGCCGCTCGATCGAGTCCTCGATCTCGTCCGGCAGCTTGTGACCGCCTCGGGCGAAGAACTTGATCCCGTTGTCCGGCATCGGGTTATGCGAGGCCGACAGCATCACCCCAAGGTCCGCCCCGCGCGAGTCCGTGAGGTAGGCGATACCTGGTGTAGGCACGACACCGATCCGCAGCACGTCCACTCCGGCGCTGGCGAGGCCGGCGACGACCGCCGCTTCGAGGAACTCACCGGAGGCACGCGGGTCGTGACCCACCACGGCCGTTGGCTTCGGTCCCTCAAATGCGCCCACATCGCCAAGCACGTGTGCGGCTGCAACGGACAGGTCGAGGGCAAGCTCGGCCGTCAAGTCGCGGTTGGCGACACCGCGAACGCCATCGGTTCCGAACAGGCGTCCCAATCCGTAACTCCGTCCTAGCTCCCCGTTTTCGACAACCCGCGGGAGACTATCCCAGCCGGTACTCGGGCACGTCGGCTGGAACCGCTTGGCCACCTCTGCTGATCGGGGAAAGACATACCCCGGAGACTAGAGAAGTCTCCGGGGTAGGTCCGCTGCGTTGCGTGGGCGCCTTATCGCTTGCTGTATTGCGGCGCCTTTCGTGCCTTTTTCAGCCCGGCCTTCTTCCGCTCCTTGACGCGGGCGTCCCGGGTCAGGAAGCCGGCGCGCTTCAGCGGTGCTCGGTTCGCATCGAGGTCCGCCTCGTTGAGCGCCCGGGCGATGCCGAGACGCAACGCGCCGGCCTGGCCGGATACACCGCCGCCCTGGATCCGCGCGATCAGGTCGAAGCGGCCCTCGAGCCCGAGGGTGCGCAGCGGTTCGTTGACCATCTGCTGGTGCACCCGGTTCGGGAAATAGTCCTCGAGGCCGCGGCCGTTGATCGTCCAGCGGCCGGTGCCCGGGACGATGCGAACGCGGGCGATCGCCTCCTTGCGGCGGCCTATCGCGCCGGCGGGGACGATCGCGGAGAGCGGCGTCGGCGGCGGTGCCTCTACCGGGGCCGGCGCCGCCTCTTCGGCGTCGTCCACAATCTCGACGGTGGCCTCAGTCACTGCCACGGTTTCCTTTCACTTGCGGTCTATCGCAGGCCGCGGCCTACTGGGCGACCTGGGTGATCTCGTATTGCACCGGCTTTTGGGCCTGGTGCGGGTGGTCGGGGCCGGAATACACCTTGAGCTTCTTGATCATCTGTCGGCCGAGAGTGTTGTGCGGCAGCATGCCCTGCACGGCCTTCTCGACCGCCTTGCGCGGGTCTTTGGCGAGCAGATCCGCGTAGCGCACCTCCCGCAACCCGCCAGGGTAGCCGGAGTGGCGGTAAGAGATCTTCTGCTCCCGCTTGTTGCCGGTCAGGGCAATCTTGTCGGCGTTGACGACGACGACGAAGTCACCGGTGTCGACGTGTGGCGCGTAGATCGGCTTGTGCTTGCCGCGCAACAGGGCCGCTGCCTGGGACGCGAGCCGGCCCAGGACGACGTCGGTCGCGTCGATGACGTGCCACCGACGCTCGACATCGGCGGTCTTGGGGCTGTACGTGCGCACGTTCGTAGCCTTTGATCGTTGGGTGAAGCTTCCAGGTAGTGGCGCAGTCTGCGGCGCGGTCACGGCTTGTCGTGATCGACCGGCTCGGCTCCTCGCGTGACTTCGGGCACGCCTCACGAGCCGCGCCGACACGCGCAACGACCTCGCAGAATACCCGGCGATCACCCCCCGGTCAAAGCGGCAAACCGCCGGTCAGCCCCGCTCGGAACGAGCCCACACCGATGTAGAAACTTCACCTCTACGACATGTGGCATGTGTATTGCTTTGCGATGCGGGGACGCAATATCTTCACAGCCTCGTGTGCCGTCGGAGCGTATCCAAGCCGCAGCGCTGGTACACGTCGCCGATGGGAGAGATCGTGGACGAACGCGACCCTCATTGGACCGTCCCGGAGGAGCCATCCAGTCGCCGGCCAGGATGGGTCCCCCCGCCACCGCATCAAGACTCGCAACCGGGCGAGATCCCACGGTTCCGCCCACGGGACGAACCTCCGGGCGATGTGCGGTCACCGGCTCGAGATCCTCAAACGGACGAGACCTGGTACGCCGCCGGCGCGTCCGAAACGACGGCGACGGTACAGCCGGCCCCGGTCATCGCACGCCGCCGGCGCCAGCGCCGGCGCCGGCTGCCCGTGATCGTGGCGGGCACCGCCGCATTGGCCCTCGCGGCCGGCTCTGGCATCTACGTTCTCGTCGGTAGCTCGGAAGACAAGAGCCCGGCAGCCGGGTCATCTCGAGGCACATCGCAGGACTCTGCGTACGAAAAGACCGTCAAGGATCTGAACCGGCAGCTCGATGCGCTGTTGGCCCGGCGCGACTCAGGCATCGACAACAAGGACCCGAACGCGTTCCTCGCCGGGCTGGACCCCGCCGACAAGGACCTGGCTAGCGGGCAGAAGGTGACCTACAAGAACCTCACCATGCTGCCCGTGGTCAAGCACGACTTCGAGCTCGCCCGAACCAGCATGCCGGTGCCGAAGGACGAGAAGGATCTAGCCGGCGAGTGGGGCCTCGGATACGCGTACGTGACGGAACGGGTCCAGCTAAGGAACATCGACAAGCGGGCCAGCGAGGCGACGTATGCGTGGCAGCTCGCCGTGGAAGACAGCAAGCTGATCATTACAGACATCTCACCCCGCCTGGATCCCGGGAGTTACGCGCCCGCACCTTGGGACGATGCCGCACTGACCCTTACTCAGACCGAACACATGCTGGTCGCGGCGACGCCCGACGCTGCCGGGAAGGCTCGGCAGGTCGCAGATGCGGCAGAGGCGGCCTACTCGCGGTCGACCCAGTACTGGAGGAAGGGGCATCCGAGCGAGTTCGTAATCTTCGCGACCGCCAAGCCGACGACGTTCCGGAGGTGGTACGGGCCGGACGACGAGATCGGCGAGGATCGGGCCGTGGCGAAGACCCTGGCGGTCCCGAGCTGTTGCGCTCGTTCGCGCATCCTCCTGGGCGACGTCACCACCACCCGGATCGCGCTCGACACGAGCAAGCATCGCCAGCGCGTCGAGTTCGAGTGGACGCTCGCCCACGAGCTGACCCATGCGGTCGCGCAGCCGGCCAAGCGCGCCAAAGGCGCCAAGTACATCTGGGCCGACGAAGGATACGCGGAGTGGGTTGGGGTCCAGATGCTCGAGTCGCGAGGCTACATCGCCAACTGGGCGAGCGTCGCCCGCAAGGCCGCCCAGCGGAGCAGCTTCAGCGGAAAGCTACCGACCGACCGGAGCTTCTACGGGAAGAACGCCGAGCTGAATTACGCCCTTGCCGAGCAGTTCTTTGAGTACCTGGTCGACCGCTTTGGCACCGCGAAGACCCGCGACTTCTACTTCTATCTGAACGCCATGAAGGTGCCTGATGCCGGCACCGCCATGCGGAAGTACTTCAAGGTGTCGGAGCAGCGGCTCCTGGCCGCCTGGGCGGAGTCGGTCGCGTAGGAGGATCCATTGATCAGCGGACGCGGTCGACCCGGCCCTCGTCCCAAACCGGCGCAGGTGACTCATAAACGGTGCCATCACCCCCGAAGATCAAGTAGCGGTCGAACGATCGGGCGAACCAGCGGTCGTGGGTCACGGCTACAACAGTTCCCTGATACTGCGCGAGACCCTCTTCCAGCGCCTCGGCCGAGGCGAGGTCGAGGTTGTCGGTCGGCTCGTCGAGCAGCAGGAGCGTGACGCCAGACAGCTCCAGTCGAAGGATTTGGAAGCGCGCCTGCTGCCCGCCGGAGAGCGAGTCGAAAGTCTGGTCGGCCTGCTTGTCCAGCTCGTAGCGGCGCAGGGCGGAGATTGCCGGACCGCGCTGGTGCGCGTGGTCGGTCCACAGGAAGTCGGCGAGGGTGCGGCCGACGATCTCCAGATGATCGTGCGTCTGGGCGAAGTGACCTGGTACGACGCGCGCGCCCAGCTTCCATGAGCCGGTGTACGGAACGAAAGCGCCGCCCAGCAGCCTCAGAAAATGGGACTTGCCGGAGCCATTGGAACCGAGCACCGCCACCCGCTCGCCATAGAACACTTCAAGATCGAACGGTTGCATGAGCCCGCTCAGCTCGAGGCCCACACACGTGATCGCACGAACCCCGGTGCGTCCGCCGGTGAGCCGCATCCGAACCTTCTGCTTCGGCGGCGGCGCCTCGGGCGGTCCCTTCTCCTCGAACTTCTCCAGTCTTGTGCACATGGCGCGGTATTTCGACGCCATGTCCGGCGAGATCGCCGCCTGCTGCTGCAGAGTGCGGACGAGCTGCTTGAGCCGCTCGTGCTCCTCCTCCCAGCGGCGCAGCATCTCGTCCAGCCGTTCGTGGCGCTGCGTGCGCGCCTCGTGATAGGTGGCGAAACCGCCGCCATGGACCCAGGACCGGCCGCCCTCGATCGTCACGATCCTCGTCGCGACCCGGTTGAGTAGCTCGCGGTCGTGCGAGACGAAGAGGACCGTCTTCTGGCTCTCCTGGAGCTGGTGCTCCAGCCACTGCTTGGCCGGGACGTCGAGGTAGTTATCCGGTTCGTCGAGCAAGAGCACCTCGTCAGGCCCCCTTAGCAAGGCTGCAAGGACCAAACGCTTCTGCTCGCCGCCGGAAAGCGTGCGGACTTCGCGGTATTGCGCCCGGTCGTAAGGGACCCCGAGGGCCGAAGTTGTGCAGGTGTCCCAGAGCACCTCGGCGGCGTAGCCGCCGGCGTCACCCCAGTCGGCGAGTGCGTGCGCGTAGCGAAGCTGCGTCGGCTCGTCCTCGCGTTCCATCATCGCCAGCTCGGCC
>JBKOZJ010000156.1:0-18947 GCA_046725875.1 Actinomycetota bacterium | reverse complement strand
AGCTCGTCTGCATCATCGCCGCTCAGGCTCACCGCGATGGTGTTCCCAGGGTCGTACTCTGTGCCGGGCGGAGTATCGGCGGCCATCAGCGTGAAGCCGCGGTCGGTCTCGAGCCTGGCATGCATGATCTTGTCCGCAACCGGTGAATCCTGTTGGCCGAATTCGCCGAAGGTGTTCACGGTCAAGGCGCCGCCGAAAACCTGCTGGTAGAACTCCATGGCGTCGCGGGCATTCCCGTCGAAGCTGAGGTAGGGGTTGAGTCGAGAGGCCATGACACCCTCCTTCGTCGCGGGTGGGGAGCGTTCGCAGCCTAGCGCCTCCCTAACTGGGCCCATGTGTCGGCGTCGCCTCTGCGCAACTCCGTGAGCCGGCGGATGGCCAAGGCTTGGCTTGGCTCTGCGTAAGCGCGACAAATCAGGCCGGCGCTATGACGGAATCCGCACACAGGAGCCGGTTCTGGCACTGGATCCGCATAAGGTGGCTAGACTTCAATGCGGGACCGCCGACCGCCGCCCGTTCGCCGTGCGCCCATAGACGCGGCCCCAGCTGGTCCGCCTGAGTCCCCCCGTAAGGCGCAGCTGGGGCCGCCCCGACACCCGTTCCCCAATCGAGGAGCCTACCGAGGCCTGCTGGTTTGCGGGTCCAATTGGGCGGACCTGACGCAGGCCGGGCGAGCCCGGCCTCCTGTCGTCCTGTGCATGACCGCTGGCCGCCGCGGCGGATCGGTGGCGGTCGGGCCCAGGGACTTCAGCTGCTGTGCCGGCGGTGCGATATGGTTAGCCGAATGGCTAACGATCCGTTCCGGGCGGTTGCCCATCCAATCCGCCGCGAGATCGTCGAGCGGCTGGCTCAAGGGCCGGCCACGGTCGGCGTCGTGACGCGTGGGTTTGGTGTCTCCAAACCGACGATCTCCAAGCATCTAAAGGTGTTGGAACGTGCCGGGGTAGTCGTGCGGAGGGTGGAGGGTCGCACGCACCAACTCGGCTTGAACGTTGCGCCGCTCGCTGAGGTGGCCGAGTGGTTCGATCGTCAGCGCGCGATCTGGACCCGGATGTTTGATGCTGTCGATGACCTGCTCAGCGAACGGGAGGAGCGTCCGTGACCGCACCCGGGGATCAAGATGCGACGGCGATCCGTATCGAGCGCAGGTTCGCCGCACCGGCGCAGGCGGTGTTCGAGGCCTGGACGAGTCCAGAGTTGCTGCGCCGCTGGTATCCGCCGGGCGCCGACTGGGACACGCCCGTCGCGGAGGTCGACCTGCGGGTAGGCGGTCGGCTGCGAGTTGTGATGCGCAGCCCGGACGGTGAGGAGTTCGGTGGCGGTGGCGAGTATCGGGAGATCACACCACCGACGCGGCTGGTGTTCACCTGGGAATGGGACCGATCCGACGTCGCCGAAGGGGTTCAACTCGTTGAGATCGATTTCACCGAGCATCCGGATGGGACAACCACGGTCGTGATGACCAACCGCGGATTGGTCGACGAGCAGAGTCGTCGGTCGCACCGCGAGGGTTGGGAGGGCTCCTTCGACAACCTAGACCGCCTGGTCTCGCAGTGAGCGGCTTCAGCCGGACCGGCGGTCTCGTGGATGTGGCTCAGGTAGACGCTTTGGATGAAGCGGCGATTGAAACGCATCTCGACCACGTGCTTAAGGAAACCGGACCTCTTGATTGCTCGGCGTAGCACGGCCCACGTGGGACTGCGGAGAGCCGGACTGGGCGGGCGTCTCGTCCCGCTCTATACCGCGGCGTTCCTGCAGAACCTTGCTCTCTGGGTGCCCATCGAGAAATTGTTCATGACCAGCATCGGGTTCACGTCGGCCAGCGTGGGACTGATGGCAGCCGTGTACGCCGTCGTAGTGCCGATACTGGAGGTGCCCTCCGGCGTGCTCGCCGATCGGTGGAGCCGGCGCGGTGTGCTCGCCTTGGCGTCGCTCGCAGCCGTGCTGAGCGTGGTGATCGGTGGCCTCAGCCAGAACGTCGCGACATACATGGTGTCGGCGTTCTTTCTCGGTGTGTTCTTCGCCGCGCAATCCGGCACCATCGAGTCGATCGTCTATGACACAGTGCTCGAAGAGACTGGAGACAGCCACGTATTCGAGCAGACCATTGGCCGGGTTCGGCTGGTGGAGAGTGTGTCACTGGTCATCAGTGCGCTGGTCGGTGGCGCGATCGCCGAGATCGCCCCACTGCGTGCTACGTACTTCCTGACCGCTCCTCTGTTGGCCGCGTCCTGCTTCGCTCTGTTTGCATTCCGGGAGCCCCGGTTGCACCGGGCGGACGAACCCGAGTCGATACGCCGCCAGCTTGCGACCACCTACCGAACAGTTTTGCAACGGGGGCATCTCCGCCCGGTCGTCGCCCTGATGGTGGCCGGGGCGGTGCTGATGCAGGGGATGCTGGAGTTTGGACCGCTCTGGCTGGTCGCGCTGAGCGTGCCTGCCTTCCTGTACGGGCCGCATTGGGCGGGCCTGACCGCGGCGTTGGGTTTGGGCGGGCTACTCGGTGCACGCCCGTGGATGACCCGCCGGCGGGCGGCCGTGCTCTTGGCAGTGGGGCTTATCGGGTGCTGCATCATTCTCGCCCTCAGCGGTCAGGCGCTCGTAGTGGTGGCGGCGCAAGTGCTGTTGACATTGCTGGTGGTGGCGGTCAGCATCCCCGCACTGCGACGGCTTCATGACTCCGTACCGTCCACGATCCGAGCGGGCGTCGCGTCGGGGGTGGGAACACTTACGTGGCTGACGTTCGTCCCGTTCGCTCTCGTGTTCGGGTTCGTCAGCCAGCGCGCGGGTGTGGATAGCGCGGCATGGCTCTTGGTGGCGATCGCGTTCGCGACCGCGTTCCTCCTGATCGTCGTGCTACCCGCTGCTCCACCTCCGGCCGTACAGATCGAACGCGCCGTGGCCGAAGCGGCACCGGAGGAGGTTCACTCGTTCCCCGCCGACCGCTTCCTTCCCTCGGACGATCCGGCGTGGCCGGGTCACTGGTCGCAGCCCCCCGCCGCATGGACGGAACTAGGCATGCGCGTCGACGGCGACGAGGCATTGGCGCAGGCTCGCGCGGCGATCGTCGAGATGCCACCGGACCTGCGGCAAGTGATTGTGCTCCGGGATATCGAGAAGGCATCACCCACTGAGGTGCGCCAGGTCCTCGGCCTCACCGCCGAGGACGAGCGATCCAAGTTGCATCTGGCCCGCGGCCTTGTCCGCGCACGGCTGGAACAGCACTTCGCGGCCAGGAGCAACACATGACAGACAAGTCCAGTCGGCATGCGGAGGACCTGCGCTGCATCGAGTTCGTCGACATGGTGACCGCGTACCTTGACGGGGCGCTCGACGAGCGCCAGCGCAGACGGGTCGACGACCATCTCGAGGGTTGCGAGGGATGCCGAGCCGCGCTTCAGCAGTGGCGAACCGTTGTCCACATCGCCGGTCGGCTCACGGTTTCCGATGTTGCGAGTACGGACCCGCTGATCCGCGACCGCCTGATGGCGACCCTCCGCATCCCCCGGCGACGCTGAAACGTTCCGGCCAAAGTCACTGCCCCTGGGCAGATCGCATCCGCAGGTATTGGGTTACGCCGGCGACTCGTCGCTCGACGAACCGGATGACAGGCGGCGCGAGCCGGAGTTCAGGATCGGTGATCAACTGAGGCTCCACGAGCATCACGACCCGACCGCGGGTTTCGAGCGAACACGAGCCCGCGGCGAGGATGTTCTTCACCCACTCCACATCCGACCCGTAGGTGAGGAAGAACAGATACGTATCACCGCGTCGAAACACGTTGATTGGGGTGTGATACGTGCGTCCCGTCTTCCGGCCTTGGTGCGTCAGGATGCCGAAGGTGGGAAGCCTCCGCACGATTGGGAGCAGGATCGGATCGAGGTAATGTGTGGCCACGTGCCGGAAACGCCACACGCGGGTACGACCATCCATGCTGATATCACTCCGGGCCCTCGGCGGACTCACCTCGGCCGATGAGCCACCGGTGAGGGAGCTGGAGCACCGTCTGGATCATGGCCTGGTGACTGGCCTCCTGTCGCTGCGCAGCACATCCAAGCGCCGCCGGTACTCCTCCTCGTCGAGCTCGCCCCGGGCGAACCGCGCAGCGAGAATCTCCTCGGGTGTCGACGGGGCCGTACGGGTCTGGAATGGCTCCGGTTCCCGGCCCACATAACGGACGAGCGCGACGATGCCCGCGATTATTAGACCCGAGAAGACGACCATGGTGACGATCATGAGCAGGTGACCCCACCAGCCCACGCCGCTGTCGTCCCAGAACATCATCTTGATCTCCTCCTCGGACCAACGCCTTAAAACCTCCAATGCCACGCTGCCGCCCTTTCAATGGGTGCAGCCAGGGTCCTTCGCCCTGAGCGACCGGGCCGGCAGACCCCGAGTAGATGCCTGACGGAGTAGGCCTGAACCCTATGACCCGGAGAAATGACGCCGAGGAGGCATGCGACCCGATGGCGTCGCCAGACATCGTGACGAGCTGGCCTACCTTGAGCCCTTTGTAGCCTTCGTCGAGTAGGTCCGGACAGATGCGCTGTGGTGCCGCCGGGTGGGGGTTCTGGCGCCGTGTCATCGGGCTCTCGCCGTGGAGTGGCGAGTGTTATGCCGATCGAGGTGGCTTGTCTGTCCCGGCCGCTTCGGCCGCCTCGGCTTCCTCCTTTGTGGCATGTACGGTGCCCTCGGCGTGCGCCGGCGGTCCATACATGGTGTAGAGAACCAGCGGGTTCGCCCCGGTGTTGCGGAAGTTGTGCCTGGTGCCGGCGGGGACCGCGACGAGGTCGCCCTGGTTCACCTTCCTGGTCTCTCCGGCTACCACCGCCTCCCCCGTGCCGCTGACGAACGTCAGCATCTGATCCGTGTCTTCGTGCACCTCCTCGCCGATCTCTCCACCCGGAGGGATGGTCATTATCACGAGCTGGAGATGGACTCCGGTCCAGAGAACGCGTCGGAAATCGGCGCTCTGCTCGGCGATCGTGGCGATGGTGAAGTGCTGCATGGCAGCAAGCTCCTTACTGTGGTCCGGAACTCCCTTTGCTGCGTACCCGACCCTCTCATGGTCCGAGCCCAGATGAGGGCATCGCGCTTTAGGGAGGATGGCACGTTGGGGATGGGCGGTGGGATGGCGGCCTCGCTGTCCGGGCATCACATCGAGGTACGGACGCTTCGCGCTGAGGTGGATGCTATGTCCGAGGATGCCGTCACCACTTCGGATGACCTGTCCGCCGTCCGAGCCCACCGAATCCGGTTGCGCCAAGCGGCGCAGGAGTTGGAAGCAGCGCTCGCCGCACCACTAATGGGTCGCCCCGATGGATGGGTGGAGCAGGTAGCGCCCGCGGTCCACCGCCTACGCGAGGCGTTCACCGCTCATGTCTCGACGACCGAGGGTCGCGGGGGGCTGTTCGATCAAATACGCACGGACGCGCCAAGGCTGGTGACCGTACTGACCCGACTGCGTCGAGAACACGGCCAGATCGCCGGAGAGCTGGCCGCTGCCGCAGGGGAACTGGACACCGAGGAGACCACCCTGGAGGGGGTACGCGAGCGGCTCACCATTGCATTGAGCGTGTTGAGCCGCCACCGGCAACGCGGGGCGGACCTGCTCTACGAGGCCTACCAAGTCGACCTTGGTGGCGAATGATCACGATACCCGCGACCATGCTTCCCCGGGCAGCATTCCCTCCCGGCCCCGGAGCACAAAAGCCTCGGACGTGGACACCTAGACGTGGTCGACTACGGCCATCGCGCCTTCTTTCCGGGCACAGTGCGCGCAGCAGTAGAAGTGCCCGTCCGCCTCGACTCCGTGGCCGATGATCTTGCACTCGCAGTGCTCACAGATCGGCGCCATTCGCTGGATGGCGCATTCGAAGCTGTCGAACACGTGGACGGCTCCCCGGGCATGCACCTCGAAGCTCATCGCGTAGTCGTTACCGCAGACTTCACAGACCGCCATGACAGACCTCACTTGGTCGGGCTTGTCCCGCAGGTTAGGTTTCTGTGCCCGGACGCCGGCACTTCACGCGTGTCCTCTATTTCGGTCCGCGTCTCGAGGGCAGGGGTTGACACGAGGACGGCTCAGCCCGGATCTCCCCTCCGGCAGTTGGGATCACCGACCATCGGCTGGCCCTTGATCCGCTACGACCCGGTCGTCCGCGCCAACGGCCTGCCGGCACGGACCGTAGATCGGCTCAGCCGGCGGCGTCGCGCCGTGCGTCCGGCTTGAGGTGCCGGTCGAAGAACTCCAGGATGATCTCGGCACGCTGCCGCCGATGTGCCGGTGACCCCGAGCGAGAGAGTTCGTGGCTCTCCTCCGGGAACCGCACGAACTCGACCTCCTGCTGCAGCATTCGGAGGGCGACGAACATCTGTTCGGCCTGCTCGATCGGACACCGCAGGTCGTTCTCCGAGTGAATGATCAGGAGGGGTGTCCTGATGTCGCGAACCTGGCCGATCGGGGACATCGCTTGGTAGAGCTCCGGCGCCTCTAGATGGTTCTTGCCCATGTAGAGGCGGAATGCGCTGGCCAGGTCGCTCGCCCACTCCAGGCTCAGCAGATTGTTGGCCGCCCGTTCGCTACAAGCCGCGCGAAATCGATCGGTATGGCCGACGACCCAGGACGTCATGTAACCGCCGTAACTGCCGCCGAGTATGCCGAGGCGGTCCCCGTCGATGGCTGGATAGGACGTCAGCGCTTGGTCGACCACCGCCATAACGTCGTCGTAGTCGACACTCCCCCAGCCGGTTCCACCGAGCGGCTGGCCAGAGATCGCCCTGCCGAAGGACTCCTCGCGTCCCGAGCTTCCTCGTGGATTGCACCAGACCACGACGTAGCCCGCAGCAGCCTGAATTTGGAACTCATCGAAGAACCGGTTGGCGTATTGCGCAAAGGGTCCGCCGTGCACGTTGACCAGCGCGGGATAAGAGCCTGCAGGATCGAAGCCCGGCGGGGTGAGGATCCACGCGTCGATCTCGGTGGTGCGGTCGGCCGACTGCACCCGGAAGGGTTCAGACGGTCGCAGCTCCGCCTGCTTCGAGAACGCGGAGGTGAGGCTGGTGAGCTGCCGCGCGGCCCCGTCCTCGAGAACGTACAGCTCGGCAGGATGCGTCGGAGCGGACAGCGTGAACGCCGTGGTTCCCGCCCGCTCGTCGAAGCCGGTGACACAGCCTTCACCCGTCCAAAGGCCCTCGGGTGACGTCGACCCGTCCGCGGCCAGGCGGTAGAGGTGAACATTGCCGCGGTCTTCGACGCTCACCAGCAGACTCGAATCGTCAAGCCAATGCGGCGCCCTGTGGTCGGGGAAGGGTTGAAAGGTCCGGTCCAGGGCGAGGGAAACCCAGCGGTGCTCGCCCCCCTCGACTGCCATGACGCCCACGTGCATGTTCCGCGGGTACGAGTCCGCGTCGTCGATGCCGACGAAGGCAACCATGGACCCGTCGCGCGAGACGCTCGGCGTCACGTATTGGCCGGTGGTGCCGGTCACCGGATGGCGCACGCCCTCGAGGCCCACTGCGTAAATATCAATGCGCAGATCGAGGTCCCAAGTGTCATGGGCGGCGGCACTGACCAGCAACGCGGACGAGTCCGGCGTCCAGGTGGGACTTGTGAACTGGAACTCGCCGGGCGTGAGATTACGCGGCGGCTGGGTGCCATCCGCGTCCACCACGTAGAGGTGCTCGGGACGGTCCGCTGTGAATCCAACGTTGTCCAGACGGGAGAAGAGGCGCGTAAGCCGCCGGGGCGGCTGTCTTCTCTCGTCCTCGCTCGCGTACCGGTCGGCCCGAGTACGCGTAGTGAACGCAATGTAATGGCCATCGGGCGACCACCGCAGACCATTTGCGCCCTCCTGCAATCGCGCCAACGTAAGGACCTCGCCGCCGGTGTCGACCGGCGCCACATGCAGCGTGGTCTTTGCCTTCTCCCCTTCGCCGCGCTCGGAGGTGAAGGCGAGCCGGCTTCCGTCCGGTGACCAGGTCGGGTGTCCGTCCTTGTGGTCTCCTGTGGTGAAGGGCCTGGGCGGGGAGGCGCCGTCGGCCGCCGCCAGCCACACTTGGCTGCGGTAGTCGTTCGCCTCCTCATCCACCCGGGTGACCACGAACGCGATCGATCGACCATCGGGTGAGACCGCGGGCTCGCCAACGGTCAGAAGAGCACCGATATCGCTGGGCTTCAAGGGTCTGCGCCTCCTCCATCATTGCCAACGGGGAGAGCGTCTCACCTTTGCGCCCGTTCAAGCGTCGGTCAATGGATTGGCGCCAGCGACACCGGTGGGTGGGCAGCCGGAAACGATCCCGACGGGCGTCGCAGGGTGCGAGGAGTGCGACGGCGGCTGGCCGCTTAGACGCCGACCGTTCGGCCGGCACGCCCGCCGACGTCGGCAACATCCCCGCGACGCGTTGCGGGTCTGAACCGTAAGATCCGGACCATGCAGGACGCCGGGCCTGCGGTCGAGCTCTACCTTGATCGGGTCGTGGCTACTCTGCGCGAGCACCTTGGCGCGGAGCTCATTGGAGCGTACCTGCACGGCTCGCTGGCGATGGGGGCGTTCAACGCCGGGCGCAGCGACGTGGACATCCTGGCCGTCTGCGCCACACCGCTCGATCAGAAGCGCCGCATGGCGCTGGGGAAGGCGCTGGCAGCGATCCCGAGGCCGCGGTCCGGCGGCCACCTAGAGCTGAGCCTTGTGAGCGAGGCGGTCGCACAAACGCCGTCCACCGCGCCGCCCTTCGAGGTCCGTGTGAGCACGCACGAGGAACCGTCGGTGATCGATGGCGCCGATCGTCCAGGCGATGAAACCTCGTGATCCACTTCGCAATAACGCGGGAGCGAGCCCGCGTCCTAATCGGACGGGAAGCCGGCGAGGTGTTCATCAAACCGGATCGAGGGTCATTGATCCGTGCATTCCTCAGTGACACGGAGTGGGCCCGCGAGCACGGCGCGGCGGGATGGGAGGGCCACTACATGCCGGAGTTCGCCTCAATGGCGTACCGGGTGCTGAACGCGGCTCGCTCCTGGCGATACCTCGAGACCGGCAGCCTCGGTTCGAAGGTCGAGGGCGCGGATTGGCTCGTCCAGCGGGATCCGGATCCGGACGTCCACGCGCTGCTGAAGGCAGCGCTGGCCTTCCAGCGGGGCGACCTGCCGGACCGCCCGGACGATCGGATGGTCAACGCGTTCGTCGGTCGAGTGGAGACAATGCTCCGTCGCGCGATCTCCTGAATCGCCAGTTCCGCGCTCGCCCAACATGTGAAACGCCGACTCGCAGGGGATTAGTACCAAGTCCGTCCGTCTTCGCCCTGGAGGGACCGGGTGTCCGACAACGCCGCCGAGGTGGGCAACATCCCGGCGTTCGCAGCATCCGATCTCGCGTCGCCGGTGGTCGGAACGATCAACATCACCGCCGCGACCTTGCTCGATTGATGGCGCACCATGGGGCCGCGGTCCGCTATCGCCCCCGGCTGCGCCTCAGCGCCGCGGGTCCACGAAGGTCCTCACTCTTGGCGAATCGCTCGATGGCCAGCGCGGTCGCGGCCGTTATGTCCGCGAGCCGGTCGTAGTCGAGGGTGTCTGGTGTATCACCGCTGGCGTGGTAGTGGGGGTTGCGGAAGTTGGCGGTGTCAGTGATCTGCAGAGCAGGCAGCCCGGCTTCCCAGAACGGGACGTGATCACTTCGGGCGAAATCCGCCGCGAAGGGGACGAACCGCCCCAACAGCGCGCCGATGACTGGCAGGTCCAGCGGAGCCCGCAGCAGGATCGTCGCCGCCGGTCCGATGAAATGGCCGAGACCTTCGGCGAAGTAGGTCGCAAGCGTCCGGGCCGATTGGTTGTAGATAACCGCAGTGAAATCACCGCAGAAGTCTCGCGCCCGTACTCGCCGAACCTGACCACGGTAGATGGCGCCAATGCCGGGCGGCACACGCTGACTGCCCGGTTCCTGAGAGGTGTAGGCGAGCATCTCGTACACCACGACGCCGGCGACACGGCGCTCACTGACCAGCTGGCGGACCAGCTGACGGGCCCCGAAGAAACCAAGCTCTTCGTGGTCAACAGCGGCGAGCACCACGGACAGGCGCAGCCGCAAGGGTCTCAAGAGGTGGGCTAGCTCGAGCAACGCCGCGACGCCGCTGCCGTTGTCGTCGGCGCCGCCGGTACCGGGCACGGTGTCGTGGTGTGCGACCACGACAAGTGCGTCTCGCGACCGGCCCTCCTGTACGGCGACAACATTCACGCCGGACAGCACGCCGGCCCGGCCGGCGGACGGCCGGCCCGAGCCGACTGCGTCTCCAATGAGCGGAGATCGCTCCTCGAACGGCCGGAGGTCCGCGCGCCAGCCGGCGGACGTGAACCCATCGAGCAGCAGCAGGTCCACGGCCGCCATGACACCCGGCTCGATGTACCGAACCCTTGGTGCGGGCAAGGCCACAACACGCTCGCGCAGCCGCCGAGGATCGACGGATTCTCGCCAGGAGGCGGCACGGTCGGCGAGCGCTGGCTCGAGCTGCCGCAGCCGCGGCTCTGCCGCTCCGAACATCACACCCCTAGATCACAAAAATGTCCTCGGGGAGAAACGCGGACACCAGCATGTTGGGAACATCCACGAGCTGGCTCACCTTGAGGTCCACCGCAACGCTGCAAAGGGCGTACGCCTGCTGGCGGGTCCAGCCGCGTTCGCCCAAATGGTCAATCATGTCCATCAGGGCGTTACGGGCGGCAAGGGTGACATCCTCGGCTCGGTTCTCGCCATCCCGGGTGACGCAGATACCGGTGGTTGCGTAGAACCGGCGGGGTGCTGCGTACTCCGGGGGGAGGTAGTAGTCGGAGCGGGTGAACCGCAGAGTGCGGATGCCCCGTTCGGCGGCCGCACCCTTGCTTAGCCCGAATCGGACCCGCAGCGTTGCCTGCATCTCGATCGCGGTGCCGCAGGTCTCGCTATCGCCCTGGGCGAAGTGGGCATCCCCGGCCGAGAACAGGCCACCGGGAGTATCGACCGGTATCAAGAGCCGGGTGCCGCGGCCGAGCTGCTTGATATCCACGTTGCCGGCTTGCTCGCGCGGCGGGATCGTACGAAGCCCTTCCGCCGCAAGGCGAGCATCGCCGGGAACGGCTGACGCTGGCGACGGGGGCAGTACAAACCCGCCGCGGTCGAGCAGCTGCTGCTCCCGCACGGTTGTGCGCGCCAGCAGATCACGACCCGGACTTAGGCCGATCGTGCCCATGAACGGGGAGCCCGGGATGCGTACCCCTGATAGATCGGGCGAGGTGGCCCACCCTTCGGCGATCTCCCAGTTGATCTTGAACGGCTCCGGAAAGAGATCGCGGAGGAACCCGAAACCTGGCACCTGCACCGTATAGCCGTAACTGTCCGGCTCCACGTCCAGGATCTCCACCTCGAGCAGGTCGCCCGGTTCGGCACCCTCGACGTAGACGGGGCCCGTGAGCGGATGGACGACGTCAAGGTTGGGAGCGGCGACGACCTCCAGGGGAACCTCGGGGCTCATTTGCCCGTCGAACGCGTCTCGGGTCTCGAGAATCACCTCGTCGCCTGGCTGACACCTCACCGCCGGCGGGATGTCGGGATGCCAGCGGTTGTGACCAGTGCTTGGCTCGTCCAGCAGGGTCTTGGTCCGGTCGATCCGGATCTCGTGGACGGTCATTGCTCCCTCCTTCGGCCGATGCTGCGATCGTCGCAGCGAACAGCGCCGCCGTCAGCCGGTGGGTTGAGATGCTGTCGCGAGGAGGGGCTGACCATAACACCGATCAGGGCAGGCGTACGTAGCCGTTGCGAGCTTTCCAGAGGAAGTACTTCTCGAACAGCAGCTTGGCGGCGTGGGATTGGGGGCCCGGAATGAGAGCGGCGGCCTTACGCGGTGGCAGCATCTTGTCGGCGAGGATCATCACCCCGTTGTTGCCGGCGTCGAGTACGCACACCGCCGGAATGTTTCCGAACTCCTTGTGGGTTCCCGGCTGCTCGCCGCGGACCTGGGCGGCGATGTTCTTCGCGGCGGCGTGCGCCTGCGCCTCGGTCGGGAAACCCGTCTTGGGGATGCCGACCGGGACCGCCGTCGTCCACGGCACGGGGACCGCGGCGGCGATGCCGACCGCGTAAATGTCCGGATAGGCCGTCGACTGGTAGGTGTCGTGCACCGGCACGTAGCCCTTGTCGTCGGTCAGGCCGGGCGTAGAGGCCACCACCTGCTGGCCGAGGAATGGCGGAATGATCATGGCGTACGCGAAGTCCAGCGTGCCGCCATCTGCCAGCGCTAGCTTGCCTGGCGTTACCTCGTCCATGGCGGTGTTGGTGACCGCACGGATGCCTTCCTTCTTGCAGAACAGGCCGAGTAGCTTCTCCCCGCCGGGCAGCCCGCCGATGCCGAAGTGACCGAGGAACGGCTCGGCGGTCACATAGGTCAGCGAGACGCGCTTGTGCAGCCCGGCCTTGCGCAGCCGATACGAGGTGTTGAACAAGAACTCGTACGCGGCGCCGAAGCAGCCGGCTCCCTGCGTGGCGCCGATGACGACCGGGCCTGGGTCGTTCAGGAACCGCCGCCAGCCTTCGCCCGCGTGCCCGGCGTCGGCCAACGTCGTGATCGTGTATGCCCCGTTCGTGGTATCCAGTCCGGGAATCACGTCCATGTTGTTGCGGTAGCCGGTCGCGATGACCAGGAAGTCGTAGTCATACTCGCCCAGCGTGGTCTCGACCCGCTTGGCTGCCGGATCGATCCGGGTGGCCGTCGCGTGTACGAAGTCCACGTCGTGCGTCTCGAACGTGGGCGCGAGCGGGAACGTGATGTCTTCCGGGCGGCGCTTGCCGAACGGCAGCCAGATCAGTGACGGGTTGAACAGAAACCGGTCCGAGGCCGCGACGACCGTCACGTCGACGTCGCCTTTCAGCTCGTGCTTCACGCTCAATGCGGCGGTCAGCCCTCCGAAGTTGCCGCCCAGTACCAGAACCTTCTTACGCACGTTCCTCACCTCTCCGCATGGAGCCGATACCCGGTAGTCGATACCCGGTACGGTATGGGGCCTGGCTCACATGGGACAGACGCGAAGGTCCCATGCGCAAGGGACCAAGGACTCCTTATCCCTGGGTCACCTACAGCGGCCGAGGCCGGTGCGGCCGCAGGAGATAGTCGACAAGGAACCGGTAGTCCTCCTGCGAGCCCAGGCTCACGCTGACTTCCTCGACCGGCGGCGTCGCCTGCAGTACCGCTGTGGGGGTTGGCTCGTCGTCTGTGTCACGGTGTTCGCCTCGATCCGTCTGGTTCGCCGTTGGGGTTCTGTCCCCACGGATGCACAGAGCGACGGATCGGTGTGCGGGCTGGGCTAGGGTTGCGGTGGGGATCGGGCGGTGACCGCCGCGGACGGGCCGGTCTGGCGGTGCATCCGCAGCAGTGATGCGAGACTCTTCTGTCGTCTTGACGTGACCAGGTCGTGACGAGAGGATCAATCGCAGCGGGAGAAAAGGTTCTGCCTGGCCGGAAGGACCTGCCGGGGACCTGATCGCCTTACCGTCGGAGGACAATATGCGATCCCGTTCACGCACGTCATTAATTGGAGTTGGCGTTCTGCTCGTGTCGTTGGTGCCGGTCGGCGGCGTCTCGGCCGGCCAGGCGCCCACCACGACAGACCAATCAGCCGCGCTGAACTCTGCATCGGCGCGGCCGCTGTATCGCGACCCAGTCCAACCGATCAAGCTACGCGTAAAGGATCTGCTCAGGCGGATGACGCTGCAGGAGAAGATCGGCCAAATGACCCAGGCCGAGCGCGGCGCCGTCGCGGGTGACCCGACGCAGATCGCCACGCTGAGGCTGGGCTCGGTGCTGTCTGGCGGCGGCTCGACGCCGACGCCTAACACTCCGGCCGCTTGGGTCGAGATGATCAACGAGTTCCAGGAGCAGGCGCTGAGCACGCGCCTGGGCATCCCGATCATCTATGGCATCGACGCCGTCCACGGGCACGGCAACGTCTACGGCGCCACGATCTTCCCGCACAACATCGGCCTCGGCGCCACCCGCGACCCCGCGCTTGTAAGGGAGGTCGGCCAAGCCACCGCGGAGGAGGTACGCGCCACCGGCATCCCGTGGAGCTTCGGGCCGTGCGTCTGCGTCGCCCGGGACGAGCGGTGGGGCCGCACGTACGAGAGCTTCAGCGAGAACCCGAGACTCGTCTCCAGGATGGAGACGATCATTGATGGCCTGCAGGGCCACGGGCGCGCCCCGATCAGAGCCGACCATGTGCTCGCCACCGCGAAGCACTACGCCGGCGACGGCGACACCGAGTACGACTACGCGGCCGCCGCGGCGAACGAGGGCAAGCCGTGGTACGAGCAGCGCTATACGATCGACCAAGGCATCACGGTGACGAGTCGGGAAGAGTTCGCGAAGATCGACTTGGCGCCGTACAAGACCGCGGTCAGGCGGCACCATGTTCGCAGTGTCATGCCGTCGTTTTCCAGCGTGGACTGGATCGAGGACGGCGTCGGCAATCCGATCAAGATGCACGCGAACCACGAGCTCATCACAGACGTCCTCAAGGGCCAATATCACTTCCGCGGCTTCGTCATCTCCGACTGGGAGGGCATCCACCAGATTCCCGATCCCGACCGTCCGGGGTTCGGTGGGCTGACCGCGTACAAGGTGCGGGTCGGCGTCAACGCCGGCACGGACATGTTCATGGAGCCCTTCACGGCCGCCGACTTTGAGGCGCTTCTGTTGGCCGAGGTGAACGCCGGACGGGTCAGCATGGCGCGGATCGACGACGCTGTGAGCCGCATCCTGCGGGCCAAGTTCGAGCTCGGGCTCTTCGAGCACCCGTTCGCGTCGGCGGACAACCTGGACCAGGTCGGAAGTGCGGAGCATCGTGCGATCGCACGTCGGGCGGTGGCCGAGTCCCAGGTACTGCTTAAGAACAGCGGCAACGCGTTGCCGTTGCCCGCAGACGCCGACATCTACGTCGCCGGCCGAAACGCCGACAACATCGGCAACCAGGCCGGTGGCTGGACGATCGCCTGGCAGGGGATCTCCGGCGACATCATCCCTGGTACCACCATCCTCGAAGGCATCAAGGAGGTGGCACCGCAGGCGAATGTCACCTACAGCATCGATGCGTCGGCTCCGATGTCAGGCGCGGACGTCGGTGTCGTCGTGGTCGGGGAGACGCCATACGCTGAGGGGTTCGGGGACGTTGGCGGGCCAGAGTGCGGCTTCTGCTCGCCAGCGCAGCTGGAGGAGAAGTCGCTGTCGCTTCAGCCGGGCGACAAGGCTGTCATTGACAAGGTGTGCGGTGCGATCAAGACCTGCGTGGTGCTGATCGTGTCCGGACGCCCGCAGCTCGTCACCGACCAGCTCGGCACGATGGACGCACTAGTGGCGTCATGGCTACCGGGCAGCGAAGGCGAGGGCGTCGCGGATGTCCTCTTCGGCAAGCGGCCCTTCACCGGCAAGCTGCCGATGACCTGGCCGCGCACCGCTGCACAGGTGCCGATCAACATCGGCGACGCGGACTACGACCCTCTCTTCCCTTACGGCTGGGGTCTGAGCACCAAGTAGCCGCGCTTTCCGGCAACGCCGCTGTCACGATCGGCTGACAGCGGCGTTGCCGCCTTTGTGACGCGATCAAGCCCCGGATGGTCCAAGCTACTCAGACTCGATGTCGCGGTCATCGTCATCGACCACATGCACCGCCGCCTCCTCGGCGCCGGCGGCGCCCGCATCGATGCCGACATCCCGGGCGACCAGGTCGGGTTCCTCGTCCGGGTGGGCTCCCTCGTCCGGGGCTACGAGCCGGCCAGAGCGAGGGTCGGCGCCGTCGTCCAGAAGCAGGCCGTCGACGTCCTCGTCCGCCCACTCCTCTTCCACTTCAGTCTGTTCGTTCCGGGACAGGTCGTCGTCGGCGTACGGGTCGGCCTCGGGCTCCTCCTCCGCGAGCAACTGATCAAGGGACTCACCCGCCCGCTCCTCGTCCAAGGTGGTCCCGTAACGTTCGCCGGCCGACCAGCGATCCGGCGGGATGATCCCCTGGTCGAGCGGGTCGTCGCCGGGGTCTCCCTCGAGGGTGTCCGAGGCATCCAAGACGCCGTCGTCGGGATGCCCCTCGAGCTCGGCGGCCTCCGCCTGAACGTCCTCGAAACTTTCATCGCCCGAACGGTCGTCAGTCATGTCTCGTCCATGGATTCTGTGCGGCGCTCGTTCAACGCAATGGTAGGTCCTATGCTCTGCTTGCTCGGAGCGGCGGGCGTGAGTCGTACAAAACGTGAGTCGTACAAAACGTACGAAACTGTCCAACCACCACCCGGGACTAAGGCGCATCTCGGGCCGCGGCCTGCTCGGGTTTCGCGCGGCCGGCTACACGTCACCGGGCCAAGGTGGCTGACTTATCCACCTAAGGGTGTAATGCTTGGCGGGAAATTCCGGCGGCACGATGCGGCGGAAACGGGGGTGCGCATGAGCCGGCACCGACGTCGTTCTTCTTTACTTCTCCCTGCGGTATTGCTCGCCGCTGCCACGGTGTTCGCGGCGGGAATTGCACTCTTCGTTAATAGATCGGACAACGAAGCCGCCCGCTTACAGCAGCCGGCCGCTAGTTGTGCGGCGACGCTGCACATCGTGACCGCCAGCTCGTTCGCCCCGGTACTCACCCACCTCGCGCCCTCGTTGGAAGCCGGCGACGACTGCGTGCATCTGGACGTCAAAGTGGCCGATGGAAGGGCCGCCCCCGGCCAAGTGGCCGCGCTGGACGCCGACGTGTGGATTCCCGATGATGCGGCCTGGGCCGGCGTCGCCGGGACCACCCAGCTAGGCAAGCGACCGCAGGGCGGCTCCGGGACTGTGGTGGCCACCAGCCCGATCTACATGGTCACCGATGAGGCGACCGCTGAACGCCTCAAGCATGAAGGCGGCGGCTGGCTCGGGCTTGCGAGGCTGTTGACGAGCGACTCAGGCGTGCACCTCGCAGTGCGAGATCCCGCCGGCTCGGGGGACGGTCTGGTCGGGGCGGGAGCCGTCGGCGAAGCCGTCTGGCTCGACCAGGGCATGGACGCGTCGGCCGATGCGCTGGCGACGGCACTACGTTCGACCCGCACCGTGACGGAGGGACAGGCCCTACCGGCCGAGCCGGGCGAGGTTGGTCTCGTCGCCGAGTATGCGCTGACCCAGCGGCCTGGCGACAGCCGCAGCGTCGCGGGCGCCGACGGTCTGCAAATTCTCGCCGGCTCCGACCACACCGCCCTTCTTCGCTACACCTGGCTACCCACCGCCCAGGCAATCAAGGACCCGATCATGACATGGCGGCTGGGACGAGTGCTTTCGGCGCTAAGGGATGCCGAGGCTGCCGGTGCGTTTGCTGCGGCAGGGCTCCGCCGCCCGGGCGCCGCCGATCCCCCGACACAGGCGGTGACGGATCTGCCCAAGATATCGGCGCCGCCGTTCGAAGTCTTCGAACCGCACAAGGTCGACCACGTGTTCGCGACGTGGTATCCCGCGGACCGGCGATCCGACATCCTCGTCGTTGTAGACGTGTCGGGCTCGATGGGGGAGCCGGCGCCAGGATCGAAGCAGCCACTCATCGACCTCGTCAGGGATGGCGTGCTCGAGCTTGCGGCTGTGCTGCCCGACGAGTCCGAGCTCTCCTTGTGGAAGTTCGGCTCTCGTCTCGATCCGCCGCACGACTACCTGACACTCTTGCCGCGGGCACCCTTGGGCGACGCCCAGCGGCAGAGACTTGGCCGGGCCGTCCGCGCGCTCACTTCGCAGGAGACCGGCACGGGCTTGTATGACACGATCCTTGCGTCCTTCAGGGCGGCAAGGGACGGATACCGGGAAGGAACGCCGAACCACGTCGTAGTGTTCACCGACGGTCGCAACGAGGACGACCCCGGCTCCATCTCCGCCGCCCAGCTGAGCGCGCAGCTAAAGGCGGCGCTCGACCCTAACCGGCCCGTCTCTCTCACTGTCATCAAATTCGGCCCGGAGTCGGATGCCAAAGCACTCGAGAAGGCGCTCGAGCCCGTCGATGGCTACCTCGACCCGCTCACGACGGCGGATGAGGTACGCGCGGTGTTCATTCACGTCGCCGCCGGCGGGTTGCATCACTAACCGTCCCCGTGGTTCGGCGATCGAGGCCCGCCATGGGGGCGGCCGGCCGACCACAGTACCCAGTCACTCCGTTGACGGTCTGCGGGCGTTCAGAGGCCGACTTTGGGGGACTGGCGGGGAGCACTGCACTTGTCCGCCCGCATCGGTGGGCAGAAGAATCTACGGGGCCCTCTACTTCAGGCCTTGGAAGGTAGGTGTGAGATGGCCTCCTATTCGCTGCACTGTGCCGACATGGGTACCGCCTGCTCCGCAGCGTTCACCGCAGAGACCGAGGCGGAGCTAATCGAGCACGTCACATTGCATACCAAGTACGCACATCCCGAGATGGAGTTGACGCCCGCCGACGTCGAACGGATCAAGGACTTGGTACGGGTGGTCTGAACCGAGACTCGGCAACTGATGTAGACGATTTGCGGAGCCGCCATAGCCAAGCAGCCAGATAGCTTCGTCACCACCTGTTGGGACCATCGTCCGCCGGGACGTGACTTTCGACTCCGGACTTGATGGGCAGCCAGGCCAGAGACTCGAAGTGAGAAGAGATCGCTGGAAGGAGCCCATCATGTCAACCGACATCCTGCGCGAGGCTAGTGTCCACGCGCCGCGCGCCGCCGTTGAGGCCGAAACCGGCCCCAGGATTTCCGGTGCGACCGCGAAGGTGCTCGCGGTTACCCGCTATGCCATGGGGTTCGTCTTCTTGTGGGCGTTCCTCGACAAGACGTTCGGCTGGGGTTACGCGACCGCGTCCGAGCGGGCATGGATCAACGGCGGATCGCCGACGAAGGGGTTCTTGAGCAACGTGGCCGTCGGCCCGTTCGAGAGCACCTTCAACAGCTGGGCCGGCGACGCGT
>JBKOZJ010000155.1:0-7264 GCA_046725875.1 Actinomycetota bacterium | reverse complement strand
TCGCCGGTCCACACGTTGGCGCCGCCGGCGCCGGTGGCTTGCCCGACCACGACCAGCGGCCCGATCTGGTTGTCGACCCAGCCTGCCGCGAACAGGTCGCCGGAGGAGTAGGTGTTCGCGTCGACGACGGCAACCGCGGGGCCGAGGTAGGCCCGGGGCAGGTCGTTGCACCAGTCGGGGTCGGTGAGCGGCAATGGCTGTGCATATTGCTCGCCGGTGGAGACGGAGTCGTCCAGTGACGAGCTCCATGCCTCGAGTTCGAGCCGGTTGAACGGGCTGGCGGCCATGTCGCGGGTCAACGGGGAGGCAACGAGGGAAAACCGGGTGGGCACGATCGGGGGACGGTGATCCCGGTCGGTGAACAGCTGCAACATGCGTTCGGCGGCCCAGATGAGCCCGCCGGGGTTGCTGCGCAGGTCGACCACCAGCCCGTCCTGGGGTAGCTGCTGCAGCAGGCGAGCGACCTCGGTGAGGAACGCGGTGTCGTCGTCGACGTCGAAGGACCAGACACGCAGGTACCCGAGGTGGTCGTCGAGGGGTCGCGCGGCCAGCGTGTCCTGAAACGTGGTGGCCAGCCACTGCCCTGGCGCCGAGGGGCGGGCCTCGCGCGGGGGCGTCACCGGGTTGGTGGTCTCGGCGGCCCACAGGTCGGCGGAGAACAGCATCTTCTTGGCCCGTCGCACCGCCTCGCCGGTGGGGTCCACGGCCTGCTTGAGTGCACCCCGGGACTCGGGCGTGGCGGCGGTCTCGGCCTTGCCCGGCTGCACCACCCGCCAGGGCAGCCGCACCTCCCGCACCGTGCCGCCGGTGTGGTAGCCGACGATGACCCACTGCTCGTCGGGCGGCGGGCCGTAGTCCAGGGCACGGAAGGTGAGCGATTCCAGGGCGCGGGCCCGGCGCGCGTCCGGGCGTCCGCCGGTTTCCCGGTCGGCGTAGATGTCGACGGCGCGGGCGATCGGGATCCCGTTCCACGACGCCACCGTGACGCCGGGCTTGAACGAGCCGGCACCGTCGACATCAGCGACCAGAGCCGGCGCGGTCTTGGTGGCAAGAAACGTCGGGTCGTCGTAGCGGCCGTACTGCTCGACGAGGAACGGCAATGCCGCGACCCGGCCGCGCAGCGGGGACGGACCGATGTAGCGCGTGTGGGCGTCGCGTAGCCCGTTGACGATGCCGGTGACGGCGAGGTGGAAGTCGGCATCGGTCAGGTCGCTGGCACGCTGCCGCAGCAGTGTGAGTTCCTGCACCGGGTTGACCGCGTACGCGGCCCGCTTGGCCGGCAGGTGGGCGTAGGCGCCGCCGAGGACCAGAATCAGCGTGTCCAGGATCTGCTGCCGCTGCCCGCCGTCCAGCAGTGCGCTGACCGCTGCGACGGCGCCGGTGGCACGTGTTCGGCCGGCGGTTCGGTCAGCTGCTGCGGTTCGCTTCGCTGCGGTGGTTTGGTCAGCTGGAGCGGTGCGCAGGCTGGCGGCGAGGGTCGGGGGCGGCGGCACGGCCGGTGCCGTCCCGACCTGGGCCAGAACGTCGGTCAGGAGGTCGCCGCGTTGGGCGTCTGCGAGCTTGACCGGAGCCTGTCGGCGGCCGGGCCCGCGCGTGCGCGTCCTGGTGCGGCTGGCCATCGCTACTCCCTTCGGTCAGCGGTAGTAGGTGGCGAGACCGTCCAAGACGCCGCCGTGGAAGCCGTGTCCGACCACGTCGGTCAGCCAGTCCTGGTCGTGGATCAGGGACTGCAACGGTGGCACCCGGACCATGCCGAGATCTTTCGGCAGGCCACCGACCGGGGCGAGCCCGGTCGGCATGTCCAGCGCCAGCCGCAGCGGCGCCTCCGGCGAGTCGAGGCGGCCGGCGAACGCGGCGTAGCCGCGTTGCGCCTCCCGGAGGGCCTCCGCCGGGTCGGCCCGGACCTCCTCGATCCGGTCGAGGACGTCCTGCCACGCCCACCCGGCGGCCGGGTCGTCCGGCCGGATCAGGGATAGCCGCATGTCCCGACCGGCAACCTGGAGGGGAGTAACCGGCTCGGCGCCGGCGGCGCCCATCAGCTCTGGGGTGCCGTAGCGGGCGCGGCCGTCGATGATGACCAGCTCCACGTCCCGCTCGGTGGCGGCCACGATCCGCGGGAATGGTTTCGTGCGGGTCTTCGCGGAGATCACCAGCAGGTCGGCGATCGCGCCCGGCTGCAGCCGACCGACCTGCCGCCCCCAGGACCGGGCGAGCACGTCACCCGGCCCGCACGTGACCATCCGGACCAGGTCCTCGTCCGGCAACGTCCAGCCGCGTTCGTCGGCAACCAGACGGGCCGCCTTCACCTCGCCGAGCACATGCTTGGTGCCCGACGGTGCCCAGTCCGAGCCGAGGCACACGGTGATGCCGCGGGCTCTGACCGCCGGGATGTCCGTGGTCTGGCCCGTTCCGTACAGCCACAGGTTCGAGAACGGAGACCAGGCGATCGCGCCCGGCTCGGTCCAGTCAGCCAGCAACGCCGGGTTGATCGCGTTGACATGCACCCCGATGAACCGCGACGCAAGGCAGCCGGCGTGGTCGGCGTCGAGGTACTCCTGCGCGACGACGCTGTCCCGCTGGCCCTCAGCGCAGTGGTAGATGAACGCGGCGCCGTGGCGCATCCGGTTCGCACGGTCGGCGAGCACCGGCGGCTTCAGCGTGAGCGTGGACGCGTAGACCAGGTTGCGGTCGCCGGTGCCGAAGGTCTCGTCCTCGAGGTTGCGGACCAGCCACCCGTCGCGCGGTTTGCTCTTCGGCGGCGATCCCTGGATCGTCGTCGTGCCACCGACCATCGCCTTGGCCTCCACGTACGCCAACAGCTCCTGAGGACAGGCGGTGATCAACGCGTACGCCGGCCAGGTCGTCGACGCAGAGTAGGTCGGTGCCCGGGTCCACGAGTCGTGGTGGCGGAACGGCTCGGTCTGCGCAGGCTCGCTCCACAATGGCAGCGTGTTGTAGGCGAGGTGGTTGTGCAGGTCGACCAGGCCCGGCAGGACCAGCGACGTCCCGACGTCAACCACGGGCGCGTCCTGGAATTCCGGCGGCCCGGCTCTGCTGCCCCGGGTGACCGCCTTGATGAACCCGTCATCACCGATCCACACTCGGCCGGTGAACACCGCCACGTCATCAGCGGCCACCGCCGGGTCCGACGCCATCGGCACCAGGCGCCCTTTAATCGCCCACACCTTGACCACCCCCTGGCGCCGAGACGTGGCCGGGCCGAGGAGCCTGAGACGCCGCACCGCAAGCGTCACGACTCGCGTGGTCCCGGTCCAGACCTCGCGGAGACCCCCGCGAGCCGGAACAGGCCGTCTTTGTCCGCCAACCTTTGCCCAAACGCGGCCGGTGTCGGCCAAGCCGGCACATGCGGAGCGAGCTGCAACAGGCACACGAGCCGATCGGATGAGCCGCGCCCGCACGAATCTTGCCCATCGGTACCTCATTCGCCCCGATCTATAATCGTTATGCGGACAGGTCAGACGCGAGAAGTACGTGCTCCCATCGCCTTGATCTGTGTGTCTAGGCCGCCACGCAGGGTTGCCACGCGGCGGAGGTTGGCTTCCGCCTCGAGGATCCGAGACAGTGCCTGCTGGAGGTGGGGCCCGGCTGCTTGCGCGGCTTCCTCCGGACTGAGCCGGCCAGCGGTGGTCGCGTCCGGCACCGTCTCATCAACGCTTGCGCGCAGCATTCTAAGGATGAGCTCGGCGCCGTCGAGGCGTCCCCACAGGTAGTCGTTTTCGCGCCACTCTGGGTCCATGAAGCCGCCGAAGTGGTGCCAGCTGGTTCCTTTGAGTTTTGCTCCGTCCGGAGCGCTGAGCGCACTGGCGGCGACCGGACTGAACTGGCTCACACGGATCGGAGTGAATTGGGGCAGGTGGGACAGCGCGATGGTGGGGAAGATCAATGCGTCCCACAGGGGGAAGCCGACGTATCGCGACAGCAGGCTCCGTCGGTACCGGGGGGCCCAGTCGTGGGTGATGCGCTTGAACTCCTGCCACATCGGTTTGCTGCTGTCAGTAAGGACTTGGCCTAGCTCCTCGCTGTAGGCGGAGAAGAGCGCAGTCAGCTCGGTCTCGTACTCCGCGGCGAAGTCGCGTGGATTGGTGAACACGGCCCTGCTGCCGAGCTGCGCCGCGCCGAGGAACGACGGTAGCTCGGGATCGACGTGGTGAACCGCATCGTGCGGCGCACGGCGTACCGCCTCGAGCAGGTCCCACGCCTTGCTCTTCAGCTCGTCAAGGTGGTCGGCAGTCGGTGTCCCATCGCCGCTGCGCACGTGTTGGTAGAGGCCGTTTATGCCGGCCAGGATGAAAAGCAGCCGGCGGGTGCGGTATGGAATGTCAGCCGGGCCGAGCAGCCCGCTGATCGCCTTCAGGTCGGCCGCTCTCCACGCCGGGTGACGCTGTCCCCATGCGCTGAGAACGGCGCGCAGAAAGCTGCGGTGGCTGGAGTCCGGCGGGTAGGCGAACTGCCGTGCTATCTCATCGGCGAGGGCGCGGCCGGCTGCCTCCAGCTTGAGCCGGCAATAGGTGGGATACGAGGCGCCGATCAGCCTAGTGGCCGCAAGATGAAGGACGGTAGCGAGGCCGCCCACTGCGTCGAACGTCAGCTCATCCCATGATGTTTGGCCGTCCTGTGTCCTCGCTGGGGTGTCCCCAGCTGCCGCCGCGACCGGGTCAGGGGAGTCCAGGATCGCCAGCACCTGATCCATTTGTGCTGCTGCTATCGCGCCGACCTCCTGGATACGCAGGTTGAGGTCGCGGAGCCGGAGCAGGTCACGCAAGACGGGGTGGCTTCCCTTCACCGAGGTCAATGTGGTCCATACTGAGGGGAGCCACCCCGGCGCTTCCGTCCCGGTGGGTTTGTTCGCCTTTTGGGGAACGATCTCAAGCGGCTGTCCCGGATCAGGCTGAATGTAGACCAGCCGTCGAATCACCTCGGTCTCGGCCCGCTTGCCGGCGATAGCGTCGACAACCAGGTCATAGGGTGCGTTATCCAATACACCGCCGTCGATAAACCACGCCTGGGCGAGTGAGTTACCGGACTCGGAGTAGGCCCGCCGGAACCGCGGCGCCAGCCGGTCGGCATACAGTTCACGCGGCCGTCCGTCGGAACGGAGCTCGGCCTCGAAGCTGGCAAGGCTGACCGGCGGGAACGCCCCGGGGAAACACGAGGTAGCGCGGGCGGCGAACGCGAGCGATCCTGTGTCGTCCACCGTGAAATCGTCGGCGACCCCTTTCTCATACCGAAACTGCAGCGCCTGGGCATGGTCGGCGTCGCGCTGTGTCATGCCGCCGGCTCCGGTCGGTACCAGGACGTCGAAGCCGTGTAGGTCGGTGGTAGTGACGAACAAGTCGAGGCTGCCGGCCGGGGGCACAAGAGACTCGCGGGCGGAGCCTTCCATCCCACTGATCGCGTCGAAGAGCAGCCGGGACATGCGCTCCCCGCGCAGCGGGAACCGAGGAGCTCTCGGACTCATGGCAATACGCACGCCGCGCAGCAAAGCCCGGGTCCGCCAGCCCCCCACCCTCGGAGCCTCGACGAGTTGTTTCAGGTCACCCTCGTCGATCCACAACGACTTCAGGCTCTCCTGCTGGCCGTTGTGGCTTAGCACCTTCGCCAGGCAGACACCATTGATGCCGCCGGCAGACGTGCCGGCGATGACATCCACGGTGACCGAGATCGGCGTTCCGCTCTCGGCCAGGTCACGCAACTGCTCAAAATAGGCGTACTCGGAGTCGGCTCCGCTCCCGTTCTGGAACGGATTGTCTCCCGCCCTTGTTGACCACGATTCGTCGAATTTGCGCGATGCCCGCACGAGCTTGTGCAGCTCCTTGGTGATTCCGTGCATGTAAACGGCCAACGAGACGCCGCCGTAGCAAACGACGGCGAACCGAAGCTCTCGAGAATGGGCCTCCCCATCGCCACGCGCCATCATCCGCTCCTCTCGTCCACCGGAACGCTGCCGGCGATAGTTGGTTCCCGGAGAAGGGTGAGTCGGTCACGATCACCTCTCCCAGGTGGTTTAACCCCCGCAGCTCCCCGCGAGGCGACCGAGACCATTGCAACTACGCCGCTGGAGACCAGGTCCCGAAATTGCCATGGCGCGGCATTCGTTGCGGTCGCCGCGTTCTTCACCGCGATGTCGTAAACCCGCGCCACGTTCGTCGCGCCGGTCTCCGGCTCGTTGCGGGTGCCGTCCAGGCACGCCACCAGGGTCCTGCTCATCCCGACACCCCCAGCCGACCCGCCGCGGCGCCGACCGCGGCCGGGGCAACAACACCCGCCCCACCGCGGCGGTCACCGGACGCGAGACGCGCCATCCCACCGATGCGTGAGGCTCGCACGCGGCCCACCCCCCACACCCGCCTACAGCATGCTCGCCGAATGGTTGACCGTCCAGGTCACGCGTGCCGGCGAAGTCGAACGGCTCCATCGACCGGCCCCGGCCACCACTCGGGGCTCGGCGAGGAGAACGCCGGTGATGCATCGAACGAGTTGCGGCCTGCTTCCCCGCATCGGCGGCGTTCAGGGCGGGGATGCGGGGCACAAACGTCGCCGAGAGCCCGCGGCGGAACCGGTATGCGGCCTCGCGCGGCGGCGCCGGCGGATCGACCAGGCCCTGTTCGCGGTGGTGATGGAGGCCTACGTGCACGGGGGGTCCACCCGCAAGGTCGACGACCTGGTCGCCGCGATGGGCGCGCACACCGGGATCTCCAAGACCGAGGTGTCCCGGATCTGCGCTGACCTGGATGTTGAGGTGGCGGCGTTTCGGGACCGATCGTTGACCGAGGTCGACTACCCGTACGTGTTCCTCGACGCCTGTTTCTGCAAGGCCCGCGTCGGTGGGGACCGCCGCGGCGGCGGCGCCCGGGTCGCCGCGCAGGCGGTGGTGGTGGCCACCGGGGTCACCGCCGACGGTCGCCGCGAGGTGCTCGGCTTCGATGTTGGGGACAGCGAGTCCGGGGTGTTCTGGACCGGGTTCCTGCACTCGTTGAAGGCGCGCGGCCTGCGCGGGGTGCAGCTGGTCATCTCCGACGCGCACACCGGGCTGAAGACCGCGGTCTCCTCGGTGCTGCTCGGCGCCGCCTGGCAGCGCTGCCGCGTGCACTTTCTGCGTAAGCTGCTGGACAAGGTGCCCAAGGGCAGCCAGGAGATGGTCGCCGCCGCGGTGCGCACCATCTTCGCCCAACCCGACCAGGCCAGTGTCCGCGGCCAGCTCGACGTCATCGCCGGCATGCTCGGCCGCCAGTTCCCCAAGGTC
>JBKOZJ010000154.1:0-8998 GCA_046725875.1 Actinomycetota bacterium | reverse complement strand
TTGGTCGGCCTGCTCAACGACGAGTTCTTCGTCAGGCTGTCCGGCTACACCTTTAGGCTCGATGTCACCGAATGGGGCTGGATCCACCTCATCGGCGGCGCAATCATCGGCGCGGCCGGCATCGGGATACTCAGCGGCCGGCTCTGGGCCCGGGCGGTCGGTATCGCCGTAGCCGTGCTTAGCGCCGTCGCTAACTTTCTTTGGCTCCCGTACTACCCGGCGTGGTCCATCATTCTCATCGGCCTCGCCGTTATGGTCGTTAGGGCGCTGACGAGGTACGACCCAACCGCCCTGCGCTAACTGTGGCAACCAGGTATTAGCCCTCGGCTGAGCTTGCGGCCCCGCGTATTAGCCTGCGCGATCGGCAATCAGGGCCTCGAGCACGTCAAGGTCGCTGGGCGCTAGCCACGTCTCTTCGAGAGGGACACCACCAGCCCGCTGGATGGCCGCCTTGAGGGGAACCGCCCACGTGTGCTCGATCAGCGCGACAGCCGCCAGGGAACCGGGCGGTACGGCATCGGCCAGGGACCATGCCGTGGCATCCGCAGAGCCGGCGTCGGTCGCGGCTGACTCACCGCCGACCTTAGAGTCGGCGTTGCCGAGAAGCGCGGCCGCCAACCAGCCCAGCTCCGCTCCCGCAGCGGAGGGAGCGGCCATTGTCTCGAAGGCACCGTCCTCGGCGCGGGATACGAGGAGCAGGTCGACGAGTCGGACGATTCCCGCCTCGCGAAGCCGGGTGAACTCCGCGAGGATCTCACCGGAGAGGGTCGGCCGCCCGAACCCGACGACCAGCACCTGCACCGGCCCCATCACGCGATCACCCGGGAGCGCAGTCCCTCGTACTCCTGCGGCGTGAGCACCCCAGCGTCCAGCAGTTGCTGGAGGGCCCGAAGGGTGTCCGCCCGGCTGCTCGGCGCGGCCGGCGGGGCCGTCTGGCCGCCCGCCGGCATCCCCGGGTATCCGAGGCCGGTCCCCATCTCTCCGGCCAGTGGCGGCACGAATTCGGGCGGCTGGCCCGGATGGGATGCCGCGTATGCCTGCGTCGGCGTGAACCGACCACCGTAATACGGCACATCGCCGGTCATCCCGGCGCGCCGCAGCTGCTTCGGCACCAGTAACATTCGCATCCCTGCCAATGGCTGTGTGGAAGTCGTGGGCTCTGTAGGTTCCTGTGTCACCACACTCCGTCCGCGCGCCCGGCTTATCACCCGCACGGGGTGATCCGTTCGTAAAGGTCGGGGTGTGAAGTGCGGCTTAGTAACCGCCACGGCGGAGCCGAGGGCCTGGCCGTGCACAAAAAGGAGGCGACGGAGATGCCACTGTTGGACATCTTCTGGACGATGCTGTGGTTTTTCGTCTTCGTCGCCTGGATCTGGCTACTGATCGTGATCCTGACTGACGTCTTCCGCAGCCGCGACTTGTCCGGGTGGGGGAAGGCGCTGTGGACGTTGTTCATCGTCTTCCTGCCGGTGCTTGGGACCCTCCTGTACCTGATCGTCCGTGGTACGGATATGGCCGAGCGCTCCGAGCAGGCGGCCATCGAGCGGGACCGGAAGACTCGTGACTACATCAGGGCGGCAGCCCCTGCTCGTGCAGCCTCGACCGCCGACGAGCTCGACAGGTTGGCCCACCTTCGCAACTCAGGCGTCCTCACTGAGCAGGAGTTCGAGGCTCAGAAAGCGAACCTGTTGGCGAGGGCCTGAGCCTTCGGAATGCCTCCGCCGCTGTGGACCCGAAGGGGGAGAGCGCGGCGCCGCGTCTGCTGACGGGCCGCCCGCCGGCCGGGTCGGTCGCGAGCAGCGAAACGCGTTGACACGACACCGGCGGTCTTGTGAAGGTTGACGGGTGACCTACCTGGCCGCCAAGCCTTGACCCAGCGCTGACCGCGTCCTATTCGCGGTCGGCCTCGGACTAACCTGCACCGGAGCGCGGCGATGAGCCGGCCGGTGCGGGCGCTGGCGGCCCGAGCGATCGGCTACTACGCCGTGCGCGATTTCATCCCGCTCTACGCGGTCTACTCTCTGCTCTTCGCCGATCATGGCCTGTCTGCCGGCGCAATCTCGTCGCTGCTGGTCATCTGGTCGGTCACCGGTTTCGTCTTCGAGGTCCCTTCGGGCGCGTGGGCCGACACGGTTTCCCGCCGCGGGCTGTTGATCCTCAGCTCCGTGCTCTACGCGGTGGGCTTCGCCGTGTGGACGGCTGTGCCGTCCTATCCGGGGTTTGCGGCCGGGTTCGTACTGTGGGGGATCAGCAGCTCGCTGATGTCGGGCACCTTCGAGGCAATCGTGTACGACGAGCTTGCCGCGAACCGTTCGACATCCTCATATGCGGGTCTCATGGGCTGGGCCAACTCGCTGGCGATGGTGGCGAATCTGGTCGGCACCGTGCTTGCCGGGCCGCTGTTCGACGTCGGCGGCTACCAGCTCATGGGCTGGGTCAGCGTTGGCGTCGCGCTGCTCCAGGCAGTGTTCGCGTTGTCTCTTCCGCCCGCGCCGCGAGTCGCCGAGGCGGACGAGACAAATGTCGCTCCGCGGATACACGGTGATCGCGGCTTCGTTGCCCGTTATCTCGTAATGCTGCGCGCCGGTCTTAACGAGGTCATCCGGGAGCGGACGATCCGCCATGCGGCGCTGATCGCGTCGCTCATGATGGGCTTCCTCGTCTTCGACGAGTACTTCGGCCTGATTGCGCGTGAGGACGGCGCTCCCACGGGAACTGTCCCGTATCTCATCGGGCTTACCGTGGCCGGTCAGGCAATCGGCACCGCTCTTGCCGGCCGTACATCGAGAATCTCCGGACGAGCCATGGCGGTGGCGCTCGGGGTGGCGGCGGTGCTGCTCGCAGCCGGCGTCGCATACGGAGACTGGGCTGGGTTCGCGGCCATCGGCATCGGCTACGGGATCACCAACAACGCGATCATCGCGGCCGAGGCGCGCCTCCAAGAGGCAATCTCGGGACGGGCCAGGGCAACGGTCACGTCGGTGACCGGGTTCATTAGCGAGAACTTCGCGTTGGTGGTCTACGCGACCTTCGCCCTCGGCTCGGTATGGTTCACGATCACGGCCCTGACTATCGCGCTCACCGCGATGTTGGGCGGGGTAGCACTACTCGTGCCACGCTGGCTGCCGTCTCCGCCGCTGAGCATCGCCGATCCGGAAGTGACCGTTCAACCTCGGGTAGGGCGGTAGTACCCAAGGTCATCGACGCCAGTACGGTTCGGGTGTGGCTGAGGGGGCGGCGGCTCTCCTCAGGGCGCCGGGACGGAGCAGCCGATACCGGTCACCCAAAGGTGGCACTCGGCGATCGCTAAGGGACGGGGCGGCTCGGAATGGATGATCGAGAGGGATCGGCATATCAGCTCATCCCGCCAGGACCGCGGCGCTCACTGGGAGAACGGGTGCGCGGCGCGGACAGCTATGGCCTCCTCCTCATCCTGGTCTTGTCGTCCCTGCTCGTCACGGCTCTCGTGGGTGACAGCGATTGGGGCCGGGTCGTGATCACGGCGATGAGCGGGGGAATGACGCTGTTCGCTTTCTGGACCTCGCGCCCCAGCGTTGCGGTCCTGAGGGTGGCGACCGTCGCGATAGCCCTCAGCGTCATTGCTGCCATCTCTGCGGTCGCTGTCGGCCCCGACACGACGTTCGATAACGTGGGCCGCGCCGGGCTCGCGGTGATTACCGCCGCCAGTCCGGTCATCGTCGGGCGGCGGCTGGTACGCCACCGGCGGGTACAAGGGTCGACCGTCCTAGGTGCCCTATGCATCTACCTGCTTCTCGGGCTCTTTTTTGCTTATCTGTACTCAACGATCGGAGCGCTCAGCAGCCCGTTCTTCGCCCAGCACCCGAACGCGACCATCGTCGACTACCTCTACTTCAGCTATGTGTCGCTGACAACCGTCGGCTATGGCGATCTGACCGCGGCCAAGGACGTTGGCCGGATAATCGCCGTCAGCGAGGCGCTGACCGGCCAGCTCTACCTCGTCACCGTGGTCGCGCTCCTCGTCGCCAACCTCGGTCGTGCCCGCGCCCGCTAGCCCCGGCCTGTTCCTACTAGCCAAACGCCCCACTGGCCCGTCACCCGAAGCATGCCGTTTAGCGGGTGGTAGAGCTCTCCCCGTCGTCGGGTGGGTCGAGGGGCGGCTCTGAGTCCGCGGCCGATGCATCTGCGGATCGGCCGCGATGGGAACCAACGGCCTCGCGCCTGCGGTCGGGCCGAACAGCGATCGGCTCACCGACCTTACTGGGCAGCGGACCCGGCTCCGGTGGCATTCGGTTGTTCGGCAGGCCGCGGGTGAACAACAGGCTGGCCAGCGTGATCCCGGACGTGGCGAGGATGCCGGCCTTGAGCCCTTGGAGCTGTGCGGTGGCGTAATTGTCCACGATCGCCTCGGCTTCGGCAGCCGGCACACCGGCGGCGGCCAGACCGCTGCTCACCTGATCTGTCGAGACGAAGCTGATTCCCGACTCGAGTCGGATGCTGACTTGCTCCTTTACGGATGCCGAGACCCGAGGGTCGTTGCTGACGTGGCTGTTAACGGCCACCGCAAGCGCCCCGATGAGAATCGAGCCGATCAGGGCGGTCCCCAGGGATGACCCGAGATTCTGGGCGGTGAACTGCAGACCGCCGACCTCACTGCGATCCGACTCGCCGACGCTCGACTGAACCACGTTGCCAAGCTGGGAGGCGAGCAATCCCATCCCTAGGCCAAGCACGGTCATTGCAAGAGCGAACGACGCGTCGTCGAGGTCGGGGTCGATGGTGCTTAGCAGCCATAGCGTGGCCGCAAGCAAGACCAGGATTGCAACCTGCACGATCCGACGAGGGCTCGCGACCCGGAGCAGCAGCGGACCGCTCATCGAGGCGACCAGCATGCTGATCGACACCGGCAGGAGCCGCAACCCAGTCTCGAACGCATTAAGGCCCTGGACCACCTGCAGATAGAGCGGGATGGTGAAGAACAGCCCGAGCAGGATGAGGTTTTGGGCAAGCAGCATGGAAAGCCCAGACCGCAGCGCCGGGATCTCGAACAGTGCGAATTTGACCAGCGGGTCCCGGCGCCGGGCTTCGCGGTGCCGCTCCCAGGCCCGGAACAAGCCAAGCACCGCCAAACCGCTCCCGATCACGAACGGTGTGAGGGCGAACCCGAACGGTTCGACCGGTGAGTTGCGCGGTTGCAGCCACCCCCAGCTGCTGCTCTGCAGCACCCCGAGCACGACCAGCGCGAGGCCGAGCGCCGATAGCGCTGCACCGACGAGATCGAGCTGTGGGCGGCGGCCCTGCGGGGCGTCGCCGATCCAGCCCACGAGACTGAGGATCCCTATGACGACAACGACTTCACCGGCGAATACCAACCGCCAGGTCAGATAGGTGGTTACCCACCCCCCGAGGAGCGGTCCTACCGCAATGCCGGCGCCTGCCAGGCCGCCGATCACACCGTAGGCGACGGCACGGTCCCGGCCGGCGTAGTTTCCACCGACCAATGCGGCCAGGGCCGGTAGCACCAACGCCGCGCCGAGTCCCTCGATCACCGACCAACCGAGGTTCAGCACCCAGAGCACAGGTGCGATCGACGTGATGGCCGACCCCACACCGTAGACGATCAGGCCGATCTGGAACATGCGGCGCCGACCCCACAGATCGCCGAGCTTGCCGCCGGTGATCATGAACGCTGCCATGACCAGCGTGTACAGCGTGATCGTGGCCTGGATGGCGGTGACCTCGGTATCGAAGTCCTCCACTAGCTGGGAGATCGAGACGTTCATCACGGATGTGTCCAGAACCATGAGGAACATGGCCGTTCCGAGGACGGCGAGCGGCTTCCACCGATCCATCCCCAAACCTCCCGTCTCCCCGGCGTCCGTGCGCGGGCCCGGCGAGCAACTCGTGGCTGCCAGCAGCCCCGGCGAGGACGCGTAGTCCCGGCTGGGCCCTTCCCAACTGAAGCTGCCGCCTATGCCGACTGTTCTCGACGTCGATGGTGAGGACATCATCCATCGGGGATGGTGTGGCCGCGCCGCGACGCAAGGAGCGGGCCTCCTCCGTTGCAGATGATGTGATACGGCCATCCCCGCTCGTCGCCAGGGTCGCTGAGCTTGTCGCCGGCATGCGTCACGATCGAAGCCATGAGGACGGAGCCGGTGACAATCGAGCGCTGGGCTGATCTTGAAGATCTGTTCGGTCCGAACGGCGCCTATAGCGGCTGCTGGTGCATGTATTTCCGCACGACCTCCGCGGAGTTCAGTGCCGGCTGCCGCGGCGGCGGGGCGCTGAACAAGGCCGGCCTGCGGGAGCGCGTCGCACAGGAGCCACCGCCCGGGTTGCTGGTCTATGACGAGGAAGGCGTGCCGGTCGGCTGGTGCGCTGTCTCACCGCGCGAGGAGTACGGCCGCATCCTCCGCTCCCGTACGACGAAGCCAGCCATTCCGGCAGACGAGAGCGTCTGGGCAGTGCCCTGCTTCTATATCAGGCGCGGGCGTCGCGGCCGGGGCATCGCGTCTAAGCTCCTCGAGGCCGCTATCGAGTACGCCAGGCAGCAGGGCGCGGCCGCGCTCGAGGGCTATCCACTGGACCCGAAGGGCAAGCGCCGGCAGAATTCCGAGCTCTACTACGGCACGGTTGCGATGTTCCGCGCGAGCGGCTTCACCGAGGTCGAGCGGCGCGGTGAAATCCGCCCGATCATGCGGCTCACCCTATAGCCCGTCTGCGGTTCAGTCGGGCAGCAGTTCCGGCACGGACTCGGTGCCTGCTGCGACGTCTGACGGCGCGAAACGCACCGGGTAGTAGTCGTTCGTCCCATCTGGAACAAGCGGTCCTCGGCGTGCACCCAACCCTGCAGAAAGTACAGGTCATGCCGGTTGCCGGCGTTGACGACTTCGGTGGGCCTAGCCCGGGAGGAGGAGGTTGAGGACCCAGCTGACCACGGAGACCACGAGGGCGCCCCAGAGCGCGGCCCAGAAGCCCTCGACCGAGAAGTGCAGGCCGGTTCCGGAGGAGATGGCTCCGGTCAGCCAAAGCATGAACGCGTTGATGACGAAGGTGATCAGTCCGAGCGTGAGGAGGAACAGCGGAAGCGAGAACAGCTTGACGATTGGCTTGATGATCGCGTTAACAAGGCCGAATATGGCCGCGACGATTAGCAGTGTGGCAATCTTGCCGCCAGTACTATCCGATTCCAGCTTGATGCCGTCGACGAGGACGTCGGCGATCCAAAGAGCGACTGCGTTGACGAGCAGCCGGATCAAGAACGTCCTCATGGGCGGGCATCTTGGCAGAAGCGACCGTCCGGCAACACTTCCCACGCTGCCTGAGCACGATTTGTGATCTGGCGGTCGGAAGCGTTGACAGCCGAGCAAGATCGGGATTGAGTATCCGCCGTGCATGCGCTTGATGTCCTGGCAGACCCGACTCGCCGGGAGATCATCGAGCTGCTCGCGCGACAGGACATGTCGGCGAGCGAGGTCGCCGAGCGCTTCATCCTCACGAGGTCCGCCGTTTCGCAGCACTTGCAGATCCTCCGTTCGTCGGGCTTAATCCGCATGCGTCGCAAGGGGCAGCGCCGTATCTACTCGCTCAACATCGCGGCGTTCGAAGAAGTCGAGGCGTGGATCGCGGAATGCCGGCGCATCTGGCGGGCCACCCATCCGGATGCGAGCCTTGACCTCGGTGAGGCGGACGCCCAGGTGACGCCCGCCCGCCAGGCCGCACCTGGTGGGCGCATACCGGCTGCGGGACGTCGCGTGCCGGGCAGTCGCCCGCTTCCAGGCGGCCGCGGACCGGATCCTGGTCGCGGGCCGGCCGACCGGTGGCGAGCGGCCGGTTCGGGCCGTTGAGCATACGCTGGTCGCTGTTGCCGGCAATCGCCCGGCCCGATCCAGCTGGGCCCGGCGCGGCTGATATGCATGCGGAGAGGAGAGGACGTGCCTCAGACTTACCGGACCGGTCCACGGCTGCGGGCTGCACTTGACGGCATCCCCACGTACAAACCGGGGCGTCCCGGAAAAATACGGTCCGGCGGCGATCTCGCCTACAAGATCTCCTCGAACGAGAATCCTTTCCCGCCTCTTCCCTCCGTGCTGAAGGTCATCGCGGACGCCGGCATGCAGGCAAACCGCTATCCGGACATGTTCGCGACCGGGCTCAGCGAGCGGATTGCGGACCGGTTCGGCGTTCCGGCTAGCCACGTTGCCACCGGCACCGGCTCGGTCGGCGTTTGCCAGCAGGTCCTCCAGTCAACCGCCGGACCCGGGGACGAAGTCGTCTATGCGTGGCGGTCCTTCGAGGCCTACCCGATCATCGTGCAGATTTCCGGGGCGCGCGCGGTAACGGTCCCGCTCACCGCCGACGAACGGCACGACCTCGACGCGATGGCCGACGCGGTGACCGAAAAGACGCGGCTGATACTGGTGTGCAGCCCGAACAACCCAACCGGCACCGCGGCCCGCCGAGACGAGCTCGAGCGCTTCGTCGACCGGGTGCCGAGCGACGTGCTGGTCGTGGTCGACCAGGCTTACCGGGAATTCGTCCGCGACCCCGAGGTGTCGGACGCGCTCGACCTCTACCGCGACCGGCCCAACGTCGCCGTGCTGCGCACATTCTCAAAGGCGTACGGCCTGGCCGGGCTGCGGGTCGGCTTCGCCATCGCGCACGAGCCGGTTGCCGATGCGCTGCGGAAGACCGCGGTGCCGTTCGGTGTCAGCGGGGTCGCGCAGGCGGCGGCGATCGCGTCCCTCGATGCCGAGCCTGAGCTGCTCGACCGGGTGGAGTCGCTCGTGCAGGAGCGCGCCCGAGTGTGGCAGGCGCTGCGGGACCTGGGATGGCCGGTGCCGCCAAGCGAGGCGAACTTCATCTGGCTTCGGACCGGTGACCGCACCGACGACTTCGCCGGGGTGTGTGAGCGGGCGGGGGTCGTGGTCCGACCGTTCTCCGGCGAGGGCTGCCGGGTGACCGTCGCCGAGCCCGAGGCGAACGACATCTTCCTCAAGGTCGCTGCCGAATTCGC
>JBKOZJ010000153.1:0-12488 GCA_046725875.1 Actinomycetota bacterium | reverse complement strand
GGCGGCGTCGCCGCCAGCGCTGCGGTGGTCGGGCAGAATGCGTTTCTGTTCGACGACACCGTGCGGGGCAATGTCACGCTCGGCGGCGACGTGCCGGACGAGGACGTGTGGGACGCCTTGCGCATCGCTGAGGCCGACGGTTTCGTCAAGGCGCTGCCCGAAGGGCTCGACACCCGGGTTGGCGAGCGGGGCACGACCCTTTCCGGGGGGCAGCGGCAGCGGCTCGCACTGGCCCGCGCGCTGGTCCGCCGCCCCCGCCTGCTCGTACTGGACGATGCGACCAGCAGTGTCGACCCTCTGATCGAGGCGCGCATACTCGCCGGCCTCCGCGACTCCTCCGCGACCGTCGTCGTCGTGGCGTACCGCAAGGCGACGATCGCGCTTGCCGACGAAGTTGTGTACGTCGAGCACGGGCGGGTGCTCGATCGCGGGCCGCACGCCGTACTGCTCGAACGGTCACCCGGCTACCGCGACCTCGTCACCGCGTACGAGCGCGCTGAAGCCGACCGCGCCGCCCTCATGGACTGAATGCGGAAAGGGCCCGGTCACCCGATCCGGGGTGGGAGGGCGAAGCCGTCGCCCACCTCGGCTGCGAGCTGTAGGTATGCGTCGTAGGTCGGCTGCTTCAGCTCGTCGAGGTCGATGATGCCGCCCTCCTCGAGGTGCGGATCGAACGGGATCCGCACGACCGCGCGGCATCGGGATGCGAAGTGCTCCTCGAGCTTGCTCACGTCAACGTTGCCACCGGCGGGGTGGACGGTCGAGATCACCGCGACCGAACGGCCTACCAGCTCGTCGTAGCCGTGGCGCTCCAGCCAGTCGAGCGTGGCCGAAGCGGACCGAGCGCCGTCGAGTGAGGGCGAACTCACGACGATCAACGAGTCGGCGAGCCCGAGAACACCCACCATCGCACCATGCAGGAGACCCGTGCCGCAGTCGGTGAGAATCAGGTTGTAGAAGCTGGCGAGAATGCCGACGCCCACGCGGTAGTCGGTCTCCGAGAACGCCATGGAGACAAATGGATCGGACTCGGAGGCGAGCACCTCGAGCCGGGACGGTGCCTGCGAGGCGAACTCCCGAACGTCCGCGTAGCGGGTGAGCTGAGGGGCGTTGTTGACGAGGTCGCGTACGGTCTTGCTGCTCGTACGCGGGATCTTCTCGCCGAGGGTGCCACGGTCCGGGTTGGCGTCCATCGCGATCACCCGGTCACCGCGAAGCGTCGCGAACATGGACCCGAGGCACGCGGTGGTGGTGGTCTTGCCGACCCCTCCCTTGAGGCTAATGATCGCCAGCCGGTGGCAGCCGCGCAGCGGAGTGCGCGCTCGGTTGATCAGCTCCCGCTCCCGCCGCTCGGCCGCGGAGGGGCCGGGGTTGAGGGCGCCACCAGAGAGAGCGAAGACAGTACGCCGCCAACCTCGGCTTGGCTGCTCCTGCCGCCGTCGCAGCACGGACTCAGCGGTCAGGTCGGCCGACTTCGGCTGTTCGATCTTGCCGTCGCTCGGTCGGTCGACCGGTGCCAGCGCATCCACCGGCAGCAGGCTTTCTACGATCGACCACTGCGAGGTGCGCTGCTCTGGGAGGTCGTGGTTCTCCGGAGGACCGCCTGCGTAGGGCTCGAGCTCGTACCCGCCGCTGTAGGCCTCGCCCGGCTGGGAATCCGTACTCCTATCGCCGATCGGTGAGTCGGTAGGTGATGTCTCGAGGCTGTCGACTTGAGCCGACACCCGCTCGGGACGCGCGGGCGCGAAACGCGGGACGGGCAGGTCGCCGGTGTCATAAGCCCCCGAAGGGTCGTCGGGCACCCAGCCTGCGGGCGGGGTGAAGTTCTGCGGCCCGTCCTCGAAGGCGGGCCGGGGAGTCGCGACGGCGTTTGGCGGGGCTTCAGGGCTCGGCCGGGCGGCTGCGCTCGGCCGGGCGGCGGCCCTCGGCGGCGCGGCTGGGCTCGGCGGCGCGGCTGGGCTCGGCGGGCCTTCGGGCCTTGGCAGAGCGCTGGAGTTCGGCCGGGCGGCTGGGCTCGGCGGGCCTTCGGGCCTTGGCAGAGCGCTGGAGTTCGGTCGGGCGGCGTGCTCGCCTCGGCTAGCACGCGCCGGCGGATCCTCCCTGAGCGCCGCGATAAAGCTCTCGGTCTCGTCGATTTCGTTGACCCGGCTGCGGCGACTGGAAGCTTTGGTCCCGTTCGGCCCTTGCGCCTGCTTTGGGTCATTGCCGTCGAACAGATCAAGCGAGGCCCCGAGCTCCTCGTAAAGAGAACGACGGCGGTGTCCCGTCGTCGTTTCGTGCGTGCCTATGCCGTCCTGCGAGGTCATGCCAACCCTCCGTACTGCCGTGCGGCGGCCGGGAGGGAGACCAGCGCCGCCCGGCATAACGGCCTAGCCTAGACCCCTTTGCCGGCCGCGATACCGCCCTCGCCTTTCTTGGGTGGACTCCTTTACCGCGGATAGCGTGTGTGAGGCGGGCAGGTCGCGGCGGCCCGCAAGGATTCGGCGGAGAGGTGACGCGGCGCATGGCGACATCGGCCGACGTACCCCTCGTGAAGATTGACAAGGGTGCCGACCTCACGCCATGGCAGACGATCCGGCGAGGGCTGGCCGCGTCGCCTGAGTTTCGAGACGGCCTGCTGGTCACGGCGCTGCTCGCGATGGCCGCGACCGTGGGGCGTGTCATCGTCCCGGTATCCGTGCAGCAGGTGATCGACAAAGGCCTGCAGGTTCCGGGCGGTCCGGACCTCGAGGTTGTCCGCTGGGCGGTCCTCTTGGCCGCGGTCGCGATCGTTGTGACCGCCCTGTGCGGTTATGCGATGAACGTCCGCCTCTACCGGGCGACCGAGGGCGGCCTGCGCACTCTGCGGGTAAAGGCGTTCCGGCACATACATGATCTTTCGGTGCTGCATCAAGCGACGGAGCGGCGTGGATCACTGGTGTCCCGGGTCACCAGCGATGTTGACACGATCTCGATCTTCATGCAGTGGGCTGGCCTCCTGTTCGTGGTCAGCATCGGCCAGCTCGTGGTCGCCACCACCATCATGGCGATCTACTCGTGGCAGTTGACACTGCTGGTCTGGGCGGTGTTCATGCCGCTGTTCTGGTTGCTGCGACACCTCCAGCGCCGCGTGGGTGCCGCGTATACCGCGGTGCGGGAGCGGGTCGGCGAGATGCTAGGCGCCGTCGCCGAGGCTGTGGTCGGGGCGCAGGTCGTGCGTGCGTACGCGATCGAGGACCGCACCGCCGCTCGAATCGACATTGCGATCAGCCGGCACCGAACGGCCGCGATCGGCGCCCAGAAGCTGGTCGCGTTCTCCTTCTCGCTCGGCGAGGTGGTGGCCGGCCTGGCCACCGCTGGGGTCGTGGTCGTCGGCGTGTTGCTCGGAATCGGCGGTAACCTGACGGTCGGTGAGCTGCTCGCCTTCCTCTTCCTGGTGACGTTGTTCGTCGGCCCGATCCAGGTGGGCACGGAGGTGCTGAACGAGGCGCAAAACGCGGTGGCCGGCTGGCGCCGGGTACTCGGCGTGCTCGACACCGTGCCCGATGTCGCCGACCCAGGCGAGTCGGGCGTTGTGCTGCCGCGCGGGCCGATCGAGATTGGGTTGGAGCATGTCAGATTCGCCTACCCGGGTGGGCCGACCGTCCTGCATGATGTCGACCTGCAGATCGCCCCGGGCAGCCGGGTGGCGGTGGTCGGCGAGACCGGGTCCGGTAAGACGACCTTCGCAAAGCTGCTGACCAGGCTCATGGATCCGGTTTCCGGCCGGGTGCTCGTCGACGGCGTCGACCTGCGCAGGGTGCGCTTCTCCTCGCTGCGGGAACGGATCGTGATGGTGCCGCAAGACGGCCACCTATGGGACGCCCCGCTCGCCGACAACATCCGCTACGGACGCCCTGGTTCCACCGACAACCAGATCGCGCTGGCCCTCACCGAGCTCGGCCTCGTCGACTGGCTCGAGGGTCTACCGCACGGCCTGGCCACCCCGGTCGGGCAGCGCGGCGAGTCGCTGTCGGCCGGCGAGCGCCAGCTTGTTGCACTCGCCCGCGCCTACCTTGCCGATCCGGACCTGTTGGTGCTCGACGAGGCCACTTCTGCCGTCGACCCGGCGACCGAGGTACGGCTGCACCGCGCGCTGGAGGGCATTACCCGAGGCCGCACTGCGATCTCCATCGCGCATCGGCTGTCCACGGCCGAAGCGGCGGACGAGGTCATCGTCTTCGACGCGGGCCGGGTGGTGGAGCGGGGACCGCATGCAGAGCTCGTCCGCGCGGGCGGGGTATACGCCAACCTCTATGCATCGTGGACCCGCAACACCAAATAGCAGAATTGGAGCCTGTGAAACAGCCGGCGCCTGGCTGGATTGGTGATCGCTGCCCGGTCACCGACCCGTTGCGGGTCGCGGAGTCGGCGGCCGGCAAAGTAGGAGGTGCGCCTGCTCCAGCCATCGAGCAGTAGAAGGGGCCGTTGCTCCAATAGGTTGGAAGCGAGGTGCCCCTTCTACCCGACGTGAGGCGGCCGATGACGAGCGGTGCGATCACGCCTAACCTCGCCGAGTTCCGCGCGGTCGCGGGCCGACAGCCGGTGGTCACGCTCTCCCGGCGGCTTCTTGCGGATGGAGAGACCCCAGTGGGCGTCTACCGCAAGCTGGCCGGCGAGCGCCCCGGCACCTTCCTCCTCGAGAGCGCCGAGCACGGTGGCGTGTGGTCTCGCTACTCGTTTGTCGGCGTGCGCAGCCTCGCGACCCTAACCGAGCGGGACGGTGCGGCAGCTTGGCTCGGAACACCGCCGGCCGGCGTCGCGATGACCGGCGACCCGCTCGCCGTGTTGGCGGCCACCGCGTCGAAGCTCCGAACGCCGTCGATCGCAACGGGGGAGGACAACGGTCTTGCTGGCCTGCCGCCGCTCACCGGCGGTCTGGTCGGGTACCTCGGCTACGACATCGTGCGTCGCTTGGAACGACTCCCGTCACTGGCAACGGACGACCTGGCTGTCCCCGAGCTTGCGATGATGCTCACCACCGACGTCGCGGTCCTCGACCATGCCGACGGCTCGATCGTCCTGGTTACCAACGTCATCCCCCAGCTCGAATCGGCGGACGGCGGTGCTGCGACCGCGGCGCTCGACGCGGCCTACCATCGCGGGGCGGCGCGGCTCGACGCGATGACGCTCGACCTCACCAGACCGGCCGCACCAACCGCGGCCGTCATCGATACAGCTGTCGAGCCGCACTGTGAGCGGCGTACTTCGAGCGAGGACTACCAAACCGCGGTCAAACTGGCCAAGGAGCAGATCTTTGCCGGCGAGGCGTTCCAGGTCGTGGTCAGCCAGCGCTTCGAGCGCACCACCACGGCGAGCGCGCTCGACATCTATCGAGTGCTGCGGGTGACCAACCCGAGCCCGTACATGTATCTGCTTCGCTTCGACGACTTCGACATCGTCGGCTCGAGCCCCGAGGTGCTCGTCAAGGTCGACGGCACCAAGGCGATGTTGCACCCGATCGCCGGCACCCGGCCGCGCGGCGCGACCCCGGAGCAAGATGCGCAGCTTGCGGCCGAGCTACTTGCAGATCCAAAGGAGCGGGCTGAGCACGTCATGCTCGTCGACCTTGGCCGCAACGACCTCGGCCGGATCTGCCAGCCGGGCACGGTCGAGGTGCTCGACTTCATGTCCATCGAGCGCTACTCGCATGTGATGCACATCGTGTCGACCGTGGTCGGGACCGTGCCGGCAGACCGGGCGGCGCTCGACGTGCTCGCCGCGAGCTTCCCGGCCGGGACGGTCAGCGGTGCGCCGAAGCCGCGGGCGATGGAGATCATCGAGGAGCTGGAACCGACCCGGCGTGGTCCGTACGCCGGCGCGGTCGGATACGTCGGCTTCTCCGGCAAGCTCGACACCGCGATCGCGATCCGGACCGCGCTGCTGCGCGACGGCGTCGCCTATGTGCAGGCGGGAGCCGGCATCGTGGCGGACTCCGACCCTGCCGCCGAGGATGCTGAGTGCGTGAACAAGGCGGCGGCCGTGCTACGGGCAATAGCAGCCGCGGAAACCCTACGCCCAGCCCGATGACCTCACGCCGCGAGTATCTGACCGTCCTTGCGCTTGGCGCGGTCGGTGCCGGCCTCCTCCTGCTCGCGGCCGGACGGTCGTGGGCACATGGGGTGGTTGCTGGTGTGCCGGGCGAGCTGGAGATCACCGCGAGCGGTCGCAAGGTCGCTCCGGTGGCCGCCGGGCTGGGTCTGTTCGCCTTGGCCGGCGTGGTCGCGATTGTGGCGACTCGACGGGTGGGAAGGGTCGTCGTCGGCCTGCTACTGGGCTTGGCCGGCGTGGGGGTCCTGGCGGACGTCATCCGAGTAGCTGCCGATCCGAATGCCGCCTTGCACGATGAAGCGGCGGACGCTGCCGGGCTAACCGAGCCGGTCGTCCGGGATGCGGGGGTCAGCGGCTGGCCCATCCTTGCGGCGCTCGGGGCAGTCCTCGTTCTCAGCGCCGGTGTGTGGACGCTTCTGCGCGGCCGGCACTGGCCGGTGATGTCGGCGCGCTATGAAAGGCAGGCGGCCGAAGCCGCCACCGGCGAACCCGCTCCGGCGGCGGGTGCCGCCGAGGGTACGCCGATGGCATCCCGAGGTGGCCTTGAGTCGGCGAAGAACCAGCGCGAGATGTGGGACGCGATCGACCGCGGTGAGGACCCGACGGGCTGACCCGCTACCCTCCGTTGTGAAAGCGCAGAGGACTTGCGCAAGAAGGGCTGATGGATCGCAGATGCGAGCTGACCACGGGCATACGCCGGCGGCCTGGACCGCGGTGACGATCATCCTGGCTGGTTTCGTTCTCGGAGCGTTCGGCGTCGTCTTCGCCCAGCCGTGGCTCGCCTTCGTGGGCGCCGGCATCATCGTGCTCGGAGCGATCGTTGGCAAGATCATGCAGATGATGGGGCTGGGCAAGCCCGTCCCTTCCGATCCGGTGCGCGGCGTACCGAATCACAGTGCCGAGCGTGAACAGCATGGGCTCGTGGCAGGGCGTCCCCCGGAGGAACGGGGCCTTTAGTCCCACCTCGCCGGTCGACCCCGACCGGAGGTGCCCTACCATCCTGGAGACCGAGAGGTTGAGGTAGGGACTGCGGCGTGAGTGTGCTCGACGAGATCCTCGAAGGCGTTCGCGCCGATCTCGCTGTTCGGCAGCGGCAGGTCCCCCTCGACGAACTCAAGCAGCGCACCGCCCGCTCCCGCGACTCGCTCGACGCGATCGCGGCGCTGCGTGGCGACGGGGTGCGCATCATCGCCGAGGTGAAGCGGGCCAGTCCCGCCCGGGGAGAGCTGGCGTCCATCGCCGACCCGGCTGCGCTGGCTCGGGACTTCGAGGCCGGCGGCGCTCACATGATCAGTGTGCTGACCGAGCACCGCCGCTTCGGTGGCAGCCTGGACGACCTGGTGACCGTCCGGGCCGCGGTGGACGTACCCGTCCTGCGTAAGGACTTCATCATCTCCAGCTACCAGCTCTGGGAGGCGAGGGCGGCGGGCGCGGATGTCGTACTCCTCATCGTCGCCGCGCTCGAGCAGAGCGCCCTCGTCTCGCTGGTCGAGCGAGCGGAGTCGATCGGGCTAACCTCGCTGATCGAGGTACACACGAATGCAGAGATCGAGCGGGCAGTGGATGCCGGCGGGCGAGTGATCGGAGTCAACGCCCGAAACCTCAAGACCCTCGACGTCGACCGGAACTTGTTCGACCGGCTGGCGCCGCGCATCCCGACCGGCGTTCTCAAGGTGGCCGAATCCGGCGTCCGCGGGCCGCATGACGTGATCGCATATGCCGCCGCGGGTGCCGACGCGGTCCTCGTCGGAGAACTGCTGGTGACCGGACGGGACCCGAGGTCGGCCGTCGCAGACCTGGTCGCCGCTGGTGCGCATCCCGCGCTGAAGCACGGCCGGAGCTGAGCGTGTCCAGCGAGTTTGCGGCTGGTGAACACGTGGGTGGGGGGAACGCGGGGGCAGCGCACCGCGGATCTGGCGCTGAGGGGCCGGGGGCTGAGTGTGTCTGACGGATCTGCAGCGCCCGGGCCGCTGGGTGGGGGGAACGCGGGTGCAGCCCGCCGCGGGTCTGGCTACTTCGGGCCGTTTGGCGGAGTCTTCGTGCCGGAGGCCCTGATCGCCGCGCTCGAGCAGCTGGCCAAGGAATTCGATGCGGCTCAGGGCGACCCGTCCTTCCAGGCTCGCCTCGACGGCCTGCTGACGAGCTATGCCGGCCGCCCTTCGGCCATTACCGAGGCGCCGAGGTTCGCCGAGCACGCGGGTGGGGCGCGGATCCTGCTCAAGCGGGAGGACCTCAATCACACCGGCTCACACAAGATCAACAACGTGCTGGGCCAGGCTCTGCTCGCGAAGCGGATGGCGAAAACCCGGGTGATCGCGGAAACCGGCGCCGGGCAGCACGGCGTCGCCACCGCCACTGCGGCGGCGCTCCTTGGGCTCGACTGCGTTGTCTATATGGGCGAGGAGGACACCCGGCGACAGGCGTTGAACGTCGCCCGGATGCGTCTGCTCGGCGCGGACGTGGTGCCGGTATCCACTGGCAGCCAGACCCTCAAGGACGCGATCAACGAGGCCTTTCGCGATTGGGTGACCAACGTCGACACGACGCACTACCTGCTCGGCACGGTCGCCGGACCGCATCCCTTCCCGTTGCTCGTCCGGGAGTTTCAGCGGATCATCGGCGACGAGGCTCGCGCGCAGGTCCTCGAGCTCACCGGCCGTCTGCCCGATGCCGTATGCGCCTGCGTCGGCGGTGGATCGAACGCCATCGGCATCTTCCACGCCTTCGTCCCGGACAGCTCGGTGCTTCTGTACGGGTTCGAAGCGGGCGGTGGCGGTGTCGAGACCGGCCGGCATGCCGCCACGCTTACCGCAGGAGTACCCGGCGTGCTTCACGGCTCGTACTCCTACGTGCTGCAGGACGAGGACGGCCAGACGGTCGAGAGTCACTCCATTTCGGCCGGTCTGGATTATCCCGGCGTCGGTCCGGAGCACGCCTGGCTGCAGCACACCGGCCGGGCGTCCTACGCTCCGATAACCGACGGGGCGGCCATGGATGCCTTTGCGCTGCTCGCCCGAACGGAGGGCATCCTGCCGGCAATCGAGAGCGCTCACGCGCTCGCCGGTGCGTTGACGGTCGGCCGCGAGCTGGGGCCTGGTTCGGTCGTGCTCGTCAACCTGTCCGGGCGTGGTGACAAGGACGTCGACACGGCGGCGCGCTGGTTTGGCATCTGACCGGAACCCAGCCGGGAGCGTGCCGTGACCCTCGCTGTTTTGTTTGATCCGCCAAGCGTCCAAAACCGGCGGAAGGCACACGGTCCTCGTGACGGATCGAGCGGGTCTCATGCGCAGGCTCAATCAAACGCCCGCACCCGGCGCGGTGCTATGGGAGGTGCTCGATGGGAGGGGTGAAGGCGGTGGCTGAGGTGTTCGCCACCGCGGCGGCCGAGGGACGGGCGGCGCTTGTCGGCTACCTGCCGGCCGGCTTCCCCTCGTACGAGGGCTGCATCGAGGCGGTCAAGGTCATGACCGCCGCGGGGGTCGACTTGGTGGAGATCGGCCTTCCCTACTCGGATCCGGTGCTCGACGGGCCCACCATCCAGACTGCGGCTGAGCTTGCGCGGCGCGGCGGTATCCGCACCGCGGACGTGCTGCGCACGGTCGAGGCGGTCGCGGGATCCGGACTGGTTGCGCTCGTCATGACCTACTGGAATCCGGTGCTGCGTTACGGAGTCGACCGGTTCGCTCGCGATCTCGCGGCCGCAGGAGGCGCCGGTCTCATCACGCCTGACCTCACCGCGGACGTTGGGGCCGAGTGGATCGGCGCGAGCGACGAGCACGAGCTTGCTCGCGTCTTCCTCGTGGCCCCGTCCTCGTCGGACGAGCGCGTTGCGATGACCGCCGCTGCATGCCGGGGGTTCGTCTACGCCGCGTCGGTGATGGGAGTCACCGGAGCGCGGGAGCACACGAGCGCAACGGCCCCGGCGCTAGTCAGCCGTGTGCACGCGGTCACCGACCTGCCGGTCGGGGTTGGCCTGGGCGTATCGTCCGGCGCCCAGGCGGCTGAGGTGGCGGCGTACGCGGAGGGCGTGATCGTGGGCTCCGCGCTGTGCCGGTGCCTGCTCGACCCCCCCGACCCGGCCAGCGGTCTCACCGCCGTGCGCAGCCTCGCTGCCGACCTCGCCGCCGGCGTGCGCCGCAAGCTGTAGAAGGTGCCTCCTTGCCAGCGAGATTGGAGCAGGATGCCGCTCTACCGGGGCGGGTGCCAACGGCCGCGGAGAGCAGAAGTAGGCAGGTTCGGCGCCTCACGTAGTAACGTTCGGCAGCGTTATGGACCTTGCGTACATCCCCAGCCCATCTCGCGGTGTTTGGGACCTTGGCCCGATCCCGATCCGCGGCTACGCGCTCTGCATCATCCTCGGCGTCATCGCCGCGATCTGGATCAGCGAACGCCGATGGGTCGCCCGCGGCGGGCGTCGCGGTGCCATGGGCGACGTCGCGATCTGGGCGGTGCCGTTCGGCATCGTCGGGGCGCGGATCTATCACGTGATCACGACTCCAGAGCCGTACTTCGGCAAGGGTGGTGACCCGTGGGAGGCGTTCGCCATCTGGAAAGGTGGCATCGGTATATGGGGCGCGATCTCGATGGGAGCGCTGGGCGCGTGGATCGCGTGCAAGCGCCAGGGGATCCCCCTGCCGGCGGTCGCCGACACGTGTGCACCCGGCATCGCCGTCGCACAGGGCATCGGCCGGTGGGGCAACTGGTTCAATCAAGAGCTCTATGGCAAGCCGACCAAGCTGCCATGGGCGGTCGAGATCGACCTTGACAAACGGGTCGTGGGTTATGAGAACTATGCGACCTTCCATCCGACCTTCTTGTACGAGTCCCTGTGGGCGTTCGCCCTCGCCGGGGTCCTGATCTGGGCGGAACGCCGCTTCAGGCTTGGCTACGGCCGTGTGTTCGCGCTCTACGTCGCCGGCTACTGCGCGGGTCGGTTCTGGATCGAGTACTTGCGGATAGACACCGCGCACAAGATCGGCCCCCTGCGCCTCAACGACTGGGTGTCGATCGCACTGTTCATCTTGGCGGTCGCCTACATCGTCATCTCGTCGAGGAAGCGGCCCGGCCGGGAGGAGATCGCTCCGGCCGTCGCCGCGCCTGGGCCGGAGCACCCCGACTCTGAGCACGGTGAACCCGAGCACCGAGAGCCGGAGCGCGGTGAGCCGGAGCGCGGTGAGCCGGAGCGCGGTGAGCCGGAGCGCGGTGAGCCGGAGCGCGGTGAGCCGGAGCGCGGTGAGCCGGCGCCCATGGTGGAGGAGGCGCCCGCGGTCCCGGCGGAACGCGGAAAGGCCGACCCCGACCGATAGTGCCAGCCTCGGATTCCTTACCACCCTGGATGGGATGGGGGTTCTCGGGACGCGCGCGGGTTTTCGTAGGCTCACTACCGTGGGTAACGGCTCACCAGCGGTGAATCACTCGTCGCGCTCCTGCTGGCTAAGCGAGGGGCGGACCAGGACTTGGCGTGAATGGGCGTGCATGGGGAGGACTCGTGAGCAGCGAGACCGGAAAGGCAGGTGCCGCGGTCGGCTCCGAGCGGCCGGAGATCCACCACAGCCACCGCGACGTGACCGGTGGCTGGCTGCGCCCGACGGTCTTCGGCGTGATGGACGGACTCGTTTCGAACGTGGCGCTGATCTCCGGCGTCGCCGGCGGTGAGGTCGAGCCGAACGTCATCACACTGGCGGGCCTCGCGGGTCTGATATCAGGGGCGTTCTCGATGGCGGCCGGCGAGTACACGTCGGTCGCCTCGCAGTCAGAGCTGGCCCTTGCCGAGATCCAAATCGAACGCGCCGAGTTGCGCCGCCGTCCCAAGGCCGAGCAGGCCGAGCTTGCCCAGCTCTACGTCTCCCGCGGGGTCGAGCCGGACCTTGCCGAGAGGGTGGCCGAGCAGCTTTCCCGTGACCCGGAGAAGGCCCTCGAGATCCATGCCAGGGAGGAGCTCGGCGTCACCCCGAACGACCTCCCATCGCCGTGGGTCGCCGCAATCGCATCCTTCCTCTCCTTTGCGGTCGGCGCGTTCGTTCCGGTCCTTCCGTACGTGCTCGGCGCAACCTCGGTCTGGCCGTCGTTGGTCCTGGCCATGGTTGCGCTGTTCCTGTGCGGCGCACTCGTGTCGCGGATCACCGCCAGAACATGGTGGTACAGCGGCCTGCGCCAGTTCGTCCTTGGCGCCGCCGCCGCAGGCCTCACCTACGTCTTCGGAGATCTCGTTGGCGCCGGCCTCTCTTGACCCGACGCGCGTCTCAATGCGTGACACATAAGGGGATCAGCAGGTGATCCCCGGTTACCCTGACGAAACGAGGCGCTGGTACATCCGAGGATGATCGCGCTACCAGCGCCCCGTGCGGGCCAACGCCGTCCCGGTGTGCAGATCTTCTCTTCGCCGAGACGACGGGAGAGCGCATGCACGGCCCGCCGCC
>JBKOZJ010000152.1:0-39611 GCA_046725875.1 Actinomycetota bacterium | reverse complement strand
GCTCGCGGTCGCCGGCATCCTGATCCTGTTCACCCTGGCCCTGACCTGGCTCGCGGTGATCCCCGGCCTGACCGCGACGTCGGTGGACGGCGCGAGCGCCTTCTCCTACCCGCTCATCTTCCTGCCGTTCATCAGCTCGGCGTTCGTGCTCACCAACACGATGCCCGGCTCGGTCCGCGCCTTCGCCGAAAACCAGCCAGTGACCTCCATCGCCAACACGATCCGCGACCTGTTCACGCAGCAGCCGGTCGACACCGACATTTGGATCGCCCTCGCCTGGTGTGTCGGCCTCCTCATCGTCGCGTACGCCCTCGCCATGGCCATCTACCACCGCAAGATCAGTTGACGATGTGTCTCCTTCGGGCAGGCTGAAGCAATGCTGACGATCGGACAGCTGGCGTCATACGCCGGGGCCACCACCCGCGCGGTGCGGCACTACCACCAGATCGGACTGCTGCTGGAGCCGGAGCGCGACGCCTCCGGCTACCGGAGGTACGACGCCGTCGCGGTCGTGCGACCCATCCGGATCCGGACCCTGGCCGAGGCCGGCGTCCCGCTGGCGCGGGTCCGCGAACTGCTCGACGCTGACCCGGAGACGTTCGCCGCCGCGACCGCCGAGATCGACCGGCAGCTACGTGTGCAGATCCGCGCGCTGCAGGAGCACCGCCGGCGGATCGCGCAGCTAGGCTCCGGCGACTCGTTGGCTCTCCCGGAGGAGGTCGTCGACTACCTGGACCGCCTCCGTGCAACCGGAGCGCGGGATGCGATCATCGAGGCCGAGCGGGACGCCTGGATCCTGATGGCGGCACGCTGGCCGGAGGCGATCCCGGCGGTCATGGCCGACAAGGTGGCCCAGCTCGCCGACCCGAAGACCGTCCGGCTCTACCAGCTCATCGGTCGGATCGCGGAGAACTGGGAGGACGAGGAGCTGCTGCGCGAGACGGCCGACCTGATGAGCGAGCTGTTCGAGCAGGCGGCGGCCAGCGGGGAGCTGGACTGGCAGGACGAACACATGCCCGACGCGGCGTTCATCCGCCTGATGGACTCGTTCGCCGATGGCGCCCACCCCGCTGTCGCGCGGCTGCGGGAGCTGATCGCTGAGCGTGGCTGGACCGGATGGACTCGGGTCGAGAAGCGCGAACCCTAAGGCGTCACGCCGTGCGTGCACCCGCATCTAATCGGTCGCACGAATCTGCGGCGGACGGTGAGTCTTAAGACATGGCCGAGAGAACGAGTTCGTGATCCCATTCGTCGTTGAGGACGGCGGACGGGTGGCTGTTGCAGGTGGCCATGCAGTAGGGCGTGTGCTCGAGGTCGAGGACGGCGAGGTCGACCGTGTAGTCGCCAGGGTGGGATCTGGTTGGCCAGGTGGCCGACCAGCCGCAGCTGCGCATTCGGGTGTCCATCATGCTGCGGCACTCCGCTGGAGATCGTCGGGGTGAATGCCGACCACACGCCGTAGGTGACCCGGTATCCGCCGGATAGGTGTACCGGTAGGAGTGCGCGGACGAAGGCGCCGATGCCGGGGATCTGCGTGAGGACCGGGGTGGCGTCCTCGCCGTAAAGCCAGCTCCCGGGTGCCCGCTCCTGCTTCGGGCTGTGCACGACTGGCTCGGGAAGCCGGAACCGTATGTGCCGGTCGAAGTTGTCCGTGCCAGGGCTGGGTTAAGTCATGATGGCGCCGCCGGCGATATCGAGGACCACGCCGGTGATCCATGCAGCTTGGTCGGAGACCAGGAACGCGGCGGCGGCCGCGACGTCGGCGGGGGCGCCGAGCCGCTTCAGGGGGTGGAACTCGGCCCAGTTGTCCTGTTGGGCGGCTGGGATCAGCTGGCGGTTGCGTTCGGTCAGGATGGTTTCGGGTGCAATGCAGTTGGCCCGGATTCCGTGCGGTCCGGCCTGGGCGGCGACGTCTTGGGTGAGCAGGGCGATGCCGGCCTTGGCCGCGCCGTAGGGGATGGGCGCGCGGGCATCGGGCTTGCGGCCGGCCGCGGAGGCGATCGTGATGATCACGCCGCGCCGTCGTTGCTTCATGCCGGGCAGGAAGCTTTTAAGGGTGAGGAAGGTGGCCAGCAGGTTTCCGTCGATGGTGGCCTGCCAGCCCTCCACGGGGATGTCTTCCAGTTTCGCGGGCGGGGTGAAGCTGCCGCCGGCGTTGGCGACCAGGATGTCGACCGGGCCCAGGTCGTCCTCGATCTGGTGCCGCATCGCCTCGATATCGCCGAGCCTGGTGACGTCCCCGGTCACGGCTATGGCGTTGCCGCCGTCGCCGCGGATACCGGCGACTACGCCGGCCATGGCGCCGGTGTCCCGGCCGTGGACGGCGACCGCGGCACCGCGCTGGGCGAACTCGGCGGCGATGGCCGCGCCAATGCCCCGCGAGCTGCCGGTGACCAGGGCGGTGCGGCCGGCCAGGGCGCTCATGCCCCACCGCCGGTGCGCTGCGGCTGGCCGGGGCCGGCGCATGGGATGGGCGGGGCGCCTGCGGTTCCGGCAATGAAGCTCATGTGGATGGCGGCCAGGCGCCAGCGGCGGGCGTCGCTAGCCAGGACCAGCGTGGCGCGAGCGGCTTCGGGGATCGGGTGGCGCTGGTAGCTGCCCCGGGCGTTGGCGCGCGTAACCAGCACGGCGTCCTGGCCGATCGGGCGGTCTTCGATCTCATCGAGGCTGAAGACGGAGTACGTGAGGTCGCGTGAGCGGTGGCGAGCAAGCCACGCCTGCTTCGACGGGATGGACCCCAGCGGGCCGACGGCGGTGAAGCCGGCGGCGAGCAGGGTTTCCAGCGTGTCGGTGTCACCGGCCCGCTCAGGGCCTGCCCATTGGGCAAGGAACTCCCCGGTCGCCTGCATGCCGGAATCTCCCTTCCGCACTCAGCACAGGCCGCTGGGCGGGCTGCCCGGCTCGGTCTGCTGGTATCTGGAGGATTATCCTTCGGTTACTAGGAAGCTAGCAGGCTTCGGAGAATTTTTCTATCAGTCAACGTCTATCTGGAGGATAATTCTCCAATAGATAAGGTCCTACAGCGCTCGGTTACCGATCAGCGACCGTCAGCTTGGGGCGAAGATCAGAATGCCGCCAATCCAGGACAGCGGACCGCAGCGGCCGCTGCGCGCCGACGCCCGTGACAACCGGCGCCGGCTGCTGGAGGCGGCCAGTGATGTGTTCATCGAGCGCGGCCCGGGAGCCCCGTTGGAGGAGATCGCCCGGCGGGCCGGGACCGGGATCGCCACCTTGTACCGGCGGTTCCCGGACCGCCGGGCTCTGATCCACGAGGTCGTCCTGGACGCGCTGCAGCGCACGGCTGAAGAGGCCCGCCAGGCGGCCGCGGAAGAGCCCGACCCGTTCGCCGCCCTGGCTCGCTACATGCACCGGGCCATCGAGGTGCGCACCGCCGCGGTGATTCCCACGTTGTTCGGAGAGATCCGCTTCGACGAGGAGGAGATCAGCCGTGCCCGGCAGGCCGGGGCCATCGCGGTCCAGGCGTTGGTGGACGCGGCCCACCGGGCCGGCGCCCTCCGCCCCGATGTCACCTCGGGTGACATCGGCGTGCTCATCGTGCGCCTGTCCCTCCCGCTGCCCGGCGGGTTCCCACCCGAGGTCCAGTACGGCCTTAGCCACCGCCACCTCAACCTAGTGATCGATGGGCTGCGCGCCACCGCCCGGCAGCCCGCCGAGCTGGGCGGTCCGGCACTTACCCTTACCGACCTGCGCCAGTTCCAGCCAGAAACCCAGACCCCGGCGGGCCGCCGATAGGGCCTGATCAACCACTTGTCACCCGGCCCGCCGGCCAACGTGGTCACCATTTGCCGGGCACGAAGGAGCGCGCCCGTGGCTGACGGCACCGAGGGCACGGGCGTGCCTGTGAGCCCGCTCCCCTGGTGAGCGGGATCGTGCCGTTTCGGCAGTCGCGATCGTCGCGGCCGGTTCCGCCGTGCCTCGGTGACCGGCGCCTCCCTGGTTTCCCAGCACGCCGGCGGTTACCCGACGTTCAGTCCGCACGCGTCTGGGACGAACGCAACGTGATAGCAGTCCCGTTGTGCATGAGGGCGCGCGCAACCCCGCATACATTGGTGGGGTCTGCTGCATTTGACCGAACTCCGTCGACGATCAGCGCAGAGTGGACAGGCAACGCGGAGGCTCGCCCATTAGTTCCTGACGCGCGGTCGCCCTTCTCGTGTCACTTCTTACGTTCAGCGCACGTTCAGGGAGCGGCCAGCACACTCGTGGGATCTCAAGGGAGGAGTCGGTCATGAAAACGACGAGGATCGCGGTTGCGGGGCTGGCGGTGGTGCTGGGTCTAGGGACGTTGGCCGCGGCACAGTCGGCGGGCGGAGCCGCAGCTGGCGCTCGATCGAAGCCCAAGATGGCGAACTTCCACAACCCCCGCGCGAACCCATACTTTCCGTTGACGCCGGGCACAGTCTCGGTCTACCGGGGCAGCGAGGACGGCGAGCACTTCCGCGAACGCGTCACCGTCACCCATCGTACGAAGACGATCCTGAGAGTCCGGACGACCGTTGTGCTAGACGTGCTCAGGCGCACCGACGGCAGCCTCGCGGAGCGAACTGAAGACTGGTACGCCGCCGACCATCGCGGGAACGTCTGGTACTTCGGCGAGGCGACCGCCACCTACGACGAGGAGGGCCGCCTGGAGAGCCGGGAAGGCTCCTGGCAGGCGGGAGTCGACGGCGCCGTCGCCGGGCTGATCATGCCGGCCGACCCGAAGCCGACCGACGCCTATCGCCAAGAGTTTTACGCCGGTCATGCCGAGGACCAGGCATGGATCGTGCAACGCAATGCAGTGGTCACGGTTCCCCTGGGCACGTTCCACGGCGTCGTCCGCAGCTTCGAATGGACTCGCCTCGAACCCCGTGTCATGTCAGTGAAGTTCTATGCAGCCGGCCTGGGGATCGTCCGGGAGCGGGACGTGGCAGGCGGGAACGAGCTCTTCGAGCTCGTGTCGGTCTCGCACCGTTGAGAAACCCACATGAAGCCACCCTTCGGCCACATCCTCCACGCTTGTCTCACCTGAGAGGGAATCGCCGCGTACCTCCGTGGCACGGGGCGATTCGCCACCCGGGAGAGCTGAGGAACTCCGCTCCGCCCGCGCTCAGCGTCGATGTGACCGGGGAGCGCGGGCAAAGCGAAAGGTACGCCGCTATTCGGTGGCGATCGCGGCGAGCACGTCCAGGCGTGCCGCCCGGCGGGCGGGACGGAGCCCGGCGAGCACGCCGGCGATAGCGCCCACCACGACTACGATCGCCAGACGCCCGATCGGCAGCACGAACTGGCTTATGACCGAGCCCGGGGTGTTGCCGGCAGCCTCGACCAGCGCCCACCCGAGGAACACGCCGAGGGCGATGCCGCCAACAACACCGAAGGTGGCCACGATCACCGATTCCCAACGAACCATCGATCGCAGCTGGCCCCGGGTCTGCCCGACTGCTCGGAGCAGGCCGAGCTCGCGGGTGCGCTCGTGGATCGATAGCGACAGCGTGTTGGCGATGCCCATGAGGGCGATGATGATCGCCAGGACCAGCAGGGCATAGATGATCGTCAGCAGCATGTCGGCGCCGGACGACATGGTGGCGGCGAACTCCTCGCGGTCCTCGACGTCGGGTCCGCCGAAGTTCGCGGCAACCTGCTCGACCGCCGCCTTGCCGTCGGCCAATGAGGTCCCGTTCGTCAGGTCGACCACGACCATCGAGTCGACGGGCTGGTTGGTGTGCGGCGCATATGTGTCTCGCGGGATCACATAGCCGCCGACTATGTCGGGAACGGCGTACGTGGCCCCGACGGTCAGATTGGCAGTCGCGCCGTCGGCGAACGTCACGGTCAGCGGGTCACCCAGGGTCCAGCCGTTGGCATCGGCCGTCGCATTGGAGATAGCGATCTGGTTGTTGCCCAGACCGGCCAGCGACCCTGAGCTCACCTCGACGTCCACCGCCGCGGCCAGGTCGGCAGGATCCGCGACCGTCAATTCCTTCGTGTCGTCGTCGATCGAGGCGAAGCCGCGGCCGATCCCGACGACGCTTTCCACCTCGGGCATGTTCCCGACGCGGGCTGCGAGGTCAGGGCTGAGGCTGCCGCCGAATGGCCCGCTGGAGATCACCAGGTCCCCGGCGAACGACCGGTCGATGGTGGCGGCCGTTGATTCCTTGAGCGAGGCGGCGAACACGGTGAACAGCGTGACGACGCTCACGCCGACCATGAGCGCAGACGCAGTGGCTGCGGTCCGGCGGGGGTTGCGGATGGCGTTCTGCCGGGCCAGCGAGCCGGTGAGGCCACGCAGCCGGGTCACGGGTGCGCCCAGCAGCCCAGCCACGGGCCGCGCGACGACCGGGCCGAGCACGACGGTGCCGATCAGCGTGATCACTGCCCCCAGCCCGACGATGCCCAACGATGGGTCGTTCGACAGGGCCGCCGCGGCGGTCATGGCGATGCCCACGCCGGCGAGGATGACGCCAGCCACGACCCTGGGGGCGGAGGGTGAGGTGCGCTCGACGGCGACATCGCGCAACACCGCCAGCGGCGGGACCCGCGACGCCTTGATCGCGGGGACGATCCCGGCGAGCAGCGTCACCACCAGTCCGACGGCCACGGACGCGATGACCGCGCCGGTGGTGATGACGATGCCGCCAGCCGGCAGGGCGAAACCGGCGGCGTCGAACAGTCCCTTGAGCAACCCGGCGACGCCGATGCCCCCGGCCAGGCCGAGCAGGGACGCCACGGCGCCGACCACCATCGCCTCGATCACAACCGAGACCAGCACCTGGCGGCGTGATGCCCCGATGGCCCGGAACAGGGCAGCGGTCCGTGTGCGCTGGGCCACGATGATCGAGAAGGTGTTGTAGATGCTGAACGTCGCCACCAGGAGAGCGATGCCCGCGAACGCGGTGAGGAACGTGGTCAGCATGTCGAGGAACAGCTGGTTGATGTCCTCGGCGTTCTGCGTGGACACCGACGCACCGGACACTGCCTCGACGCCAGCGGGGAGCACATCGCCGACGCGGGCGACGAGCTCGTCCTGCGACACGCCGTCCGCCGCCCGGATGGCGATGCTGGACACGCCGTCCGGGTCCTTGGTGACGTGACGCATGGCCCCGTCGAGGCTGAACGCGGTGAAGGTCACGCCGCCGAGCCCGTCCTCGTCGCCGAACGTCGAGATGCCCACGATGGTCACCTCGACCGGTTCCGGCGTGAGCACAGTGGTGTGGTCGCCGATCGCCAGGTCGCCCTCGTTGGCGGCGCGGCGGTTGATGACGACCTCATCGTCGGCCACGGGGGCCCGGCCCTCGGCTAGGCGGTAGGGGTTGAGGTCGGGCACGGTTGTCCAACTGCCGGCGAACTGCGGCGGGCCGCCGCCGCCTACGGCGTCGCCGTCGGCGCCCAGCAGCTGCCCGAGGCCCTCGATCTGGGGCTCGGCCTCCGCCACCCCGTCGACCGCCGCGACCCGGTCGACTAGCGACCGGTCGATTAGGCCTCGGGGCTCGTCCGCCTCGATGCCCAGGTCGGTCGCGTTGCGCACGATGACATCGGTGCCGGCGTTGACCTCGGCGAACAGCTGGTTGAAGTTCTTGTGCAGCGTGTCGCCAAGCACGAGCGTGCCGGCGAGGAAGGCAACGCCTAGGAAAACGGCCAGGGCCGTGCCCGCCAGGCGCCGGCTGTGACCCCGCAGCTCTTTGAGGGTGACCGACAACATGGCTCAACCTCCCGAACCGTCGAGCGACTTGATGCGGTCGAGGACGGCTGTCGGCGTCGGGTCGTCGAGGCGGCCTACGATCCGGCCGTCGACCAGGAACAGCGCTCGGTCCGCGTAGGAGGCCGCCACCGGGTCGTGGGTGACCATCACGACGGTCAAGCCCATCTCGTCAACGGCCCGGCGCAGGAAGCCGAGGATCTCCGCGCCGGCGCGGGAGTCGATGTTGCCGGTCGGCTCGTCGGCGAAGACGATCTTGGGTCGCGTGGCGACGGCCCGGGCCACGGCGACCCGCTGCTGTTGGCCGCCCGACAGCTCGGCCGGGCGATGGCTGAGCCGGTCGCCGAGCCCCACGGTGTCGATCACCTTGTCGAGCCACGCCTGGTCTGGCCGAGTGCCGGCCAGAGTAAGCGGCAGCAGGACGTTCTCTCGGGCGGTGAGCGTCGGCACGAGATTGAAGGCCTGGAACACGAAGCCCACCTGCGTGCGACGCAGCAGCGTAAGCTCCTTGTCCGACAGCGCGCCTAGCTCGATGTCGCCGATAAACACGCGGCCCTCGGTGAGGCTGTCGAGCCCGGCGACGATGTGCATGAGCGTCGACTTGCCCGAGCCCGAGGGACCCATGATCGCGGTGAAGCGACCCATCGGGAACTCGACGGACACCTGGTCGAGGGCGACGACTGCGGTGTCCCCCGAGCCGTAGACCTTGGTCGCCTCGAGGGCTTGGGCGGCCGCGTCCGTGCGGGTGATAGCGGTGGCAGGTGTCATCGGTCGTCTCCCTTCAGGACGGACAGCCGCTCGCGGTACTCGTCGGCGGAGATGTCGCCGCGGGCATAGCGCTCGGCGAGGACGGCCCGGCCAGAGGGCGGCTGCCGCCGCCAGGGACCGCCACCGCGGCCAAGCCAGACAGCGGCGAGCACCAGGATGATCAGCCAGAACAGGGGAAAGATGAGGAACCACGGCCCAGGACCGTCGCCCCATCCGTCATGGGTGGCAAGCAGTGAAGTCAACATGCCACCCATCGTCCGGTCGGACACCTGCCCTGGTCGTCGCCCGAGGGGAGGCTCGTGGCCTACTCCCCGGGTGGTAGTCCGGCAGGATCTGGATTCCCCTATTCGTCGGCCGAGGGCAGAAGCGAACTGCTAAATGCAAGGCGACGGGCGGACGGGGAGATTCTCTGCGGGAACCGCGTACATACTCGGGTCAGGTCGGCACGCCGCCTGTACATCCGTCGGCATGCATCCGGATTGCGGTGGCGAGCGACGCCAGTGCCGTCGCGTCGAGCACACGCTGCTCCGTGCCGAACAGCGAGCCGAAGTGCAGGTCCGAGAACACCTGCCCGTGCCATCTGCGTTCTGCGCGGTATCGGGGAATTACGTATAGGTGGACTTGTATCGGCGTTCATCAGGAACGCATGGGCTACGTGCCGCACGTCTGTGCAGGATGGATGGGCGCAGGATTTTGCACAAATCGGACGAGAGCCGGGGAGCTGGGTAATGAGCGAGCTGGACGTCATTGTCATTCACATCCGTGCCGAGGAGGCCGCGGAGTACGAGCGGCTCTTCGCCGAGCGAGAGCTGCCGCGCTGGCACGAGTACAAGGCGCGAGGCGCTTTTCTCAGTGCCCGGATCTCCCGGGTGGCGTTCGGCACCGACAACCGCCAGGACGTGGCCAAATACGCCATCGTCGTGGAGGTGCCCAGCCATGCCGCGCACAGCGAACATGACGCCGATCCCGGGTTCCAGGAGTTCAACCGTCTCGCCGACCTCCTGCAGCCCGAAGACCCGCTGGTCTACGGTGGGGAAGTTCTGCACGCCGTCTAAACGGGACCAGATGTGGGTGCGATCTGTGAGCGACAGGGCGCATGATCCAACCCGGCACCTGTAGGACGCAGGCACGGACTCACACGCTCATGCCGCTCTTGGTGCGCACTCGTGCCGATGACCGGGTAGTACGTGGACGTCAGCTTGATCTGCGGAAGATCCGCCTGAATCGACCCGGTTGATCCGTTGCCCTAGTGCGGTCAGATCTTTCCGCACTCGGTCGTAGCGCAGCGACTTGGTCGAAGATCGCGGCGGCGGTTCGATCGCTCCCTGCCACGAAGGGTGCGTCCGCCTGAGGATCATACGCGGTGAGCCCCGTTGCGCTCTCGACCGCAGTTGCGACCGTACGAACTCGCTCGACCATCGCTTGCGCATCCGGGCCGCTGTACCAGTACGGGATCGTAAGGCTCAGCTCTCCGGGTGATAGCGACAGGATCTTGCCGACACGGTACTCATTCGTCCAATGCAACAGACCCCGCAGCGGCTTGTCTGCCAAGCCAGCAACCGTGGCTGCGCGGCCGAGGCGCCCAGGTTCGCGCAGATCGACGGATCGGCAGAAGAACCGAAGGCGCGAACATGCGACCGCGGCGGCTCTCTAGGCGGCCCTCTCGTAGATGAGGATGTGGATGCCGTCACCGACCGTCCGCGCCTCGACGAGCCGTAGCGGCTTGGTGCCGCTCGTTTCCGTGAAGAGCCGCTTGCCGGCGCCGACGATCACGGGATAGACCTGCAGGTGCAACGCGTCGACGAGGTCATGCTCGATGAGCGTCTGCGCGAGCTGCGGGCTGCCGTGGACGACGATGTCGCCATCGTGCTGCCGCTTCAGCAACGCGACTTCGTCGAACACGTCGCCGCGCAGCACGATGGTGTTGTTCCACTCCGGGTCCTCGAGGGTGGAGGAGATGACGTACTTGGGCATCGTGTTGAACTTGTCGGCCACCTCACCCTGGTAGTGTGGCCAGACAGGCGCGAAGGTGTTGTAGGTGACGCGGCCGAGCAGCAGCGCGTCCGAGGCCAATGTCTCGTCCAGCTTGAACTTGTCGCCTTCCGGGCCGCGCGAGAAGGCGTCGGTCCAGCCGACACGCTCGAAGTTCTCGGTCCCGCTTGGTGCCTCGACGACTCCGTCCACGGATATGTACTCGGTAACGACGATCCTGCCCATCGGTTTCTCCTTTCGTGGTTGCCGGCCCAGCATCCGCGGCGCGGAAGGCCGGGCCGCGAGCACCGGCGGGTGGTAAGCGGCATGCGAAGCTACGGCGACGAGCACGCTCTGGCACGGCCTGCCACCACGGTCTTCGCCACCGCGGATATTGAGGCCGCCGGTGGGCCCGGCAGGTGCGGACAGGCCGAACGTAGCTCAGCGCAGGGGCGCGGTCTTGTACAGCAGCGACAACTGCTCAGCCTTGCTTCCGTCCATGATCTGGGCAGGCGTCTGGCCGATGAGGTGCTTCAGCGATCGGGTGATATGGGGCTGGTCGAAGTAGCCCGCCTCGTGAACGGCGTCGAGAATCGGTACGCCCTGCTGTAGGAGGGTGGTTGCGTAGCGGGCCCGCTCGACTCGGCGCACGGCGCCATGCGTCAACCCGGTCGTCCGCACGAAGTGTCGCTGTGCGGTGCGCAAGGACCGCTCCTTTAGTTCACCGTGCAACACGGCATCGACGACTGGCGCCCGCACCAGCAGACCGTCACGCACGAGCCGGTTGACGAACGCTTCGGCGTTGTCGACGCCCGGAACCTCCCAGGCCGAGCCTTGGAGCCAGAAGGCGTGACGCCCCATCTCAGGCAGATCAGTGGCCGCATCGACGAGAGCGCATGCCGGCAGATCAGGCATGATCGTGCCCAGCCGAAATCGGATGCCGAGCCACTCGCCGCCGGCGGGGCAGCGCATGGAGCTCGCCTTCGTCTCCGGCCCGCGCACCGTTACCGTCGTCCTGCCATTGAGCATGGTCACGACCATCTCCCAATGGCTCATGGCGATCGAGCGGAAGGGACCGCCGTTCTCGCTGCTGGCACGCCAGATCCGTTCGACAAACGGCGAATCCGATGGTCGCTCGTCGACCGCAAAGATCATCGGCTTCTCCTGTTGTATTGATTTGGTCGAGTAGTTCTCCGGGCGGACCGGACGGCCGGACATCGACCGGTAGAGCACTGATGCCGAAACCTCGACCCGTCGTCTCAACTTGTCGTTACTGACCCGGCACGGCGGCGTTTCTCATCGGCCAGCCCGACCCACGTGCAAACTACGGTCTCTCACCAGGACGGACGCCGGGCAGTCACCCCATGGGGCCGGGTTGAACCAACTCGCGCAGTGCGGATCTCGCCGCTCGCGCTGCCGCTGCTGTTTGACCGGCTCAGCGACGGACGCGGTAGCGAATGTGGGTGGCCTCCGGCGTGTCGATCACCCGAACGATCTCCAACTCGACGCGCGACGCCAACTCATCGAACAGCCGTCGGCCACGGCCGAGCAGCACCGGGATCTGATGGATCTGCAACTCGTCCAGCATCCCGGCCTCCAGCGCCCGTTGGGCCGTGTACGCGCCATGCACCAGCACGTTCTGGTCCCCGGCGGCGGCCTTCGCCTGTGTCATCGCGCTGGCGATTCCATCGGTCACATACGTCACCAGCGGATAGTTGGCGACCGAGGGACCCGGTGGCCGATGGCTGACGACAAAGATCGGGACGCCGTGATGATTACCGCCCCAGTGATCGATGAGCTCGGCAAGCCGGCGTCCCACGAGGACCGCGCCGGTCGCATTCCATTCGTCCACCAACTCTCCGGCCGGCCCGGACGGCCGGAAGAACTCCCCGTCCGGGGTAACGAACCATTCGTGCAGCCGGTTGCCATCGCCGCCGCCGAGCTTGTCATTGGGATCGGCGATGTACCCGTCGAGTGACATCGACATGTAGAGCACTGATGCAGACACGTCGACCCCCTGTGGTCTCGATCCAACCTGTTTAAAGACTCGGCCCTGGCATGTGGTCGACCCGGTTAAGAAGATGCGAACGCCGCGACTGTGCGAATGCGCCCCAGTTCAGGCTGCCATTGTCGAGTTCCGCCACATCCCGTCGCTGGTGAGGAGCTCACACTGGGCCGGTCGCGCCAGCCGAGCGGCTTGTGTTTTCGGAAAGGATGGTGTCCAGGACGTCGGCGACCGTCCGGCGATTCAACTGCTGGGCTATCGCCGCTTGGACCTCGGCGTAGATGTCTTCCAATACCGGACGGATCCCGGAGCCCACCGGGCACTCCTGGTTCGGATCGCGAGGATGGAGGCCAAACGGGCCTTCTTCCCCGAGTGCGGCGCTGATGTGCTGGAGCGTGATGGTCTCAGCTGGCCTGCCCAGCGACCACCCGGCGCCGGGACCATGGCCAACGACGTGGACCAGGCCGGCCCGCCGCAATGGGGCCAACGACTGCCTGATCTGCACAGGGTTGTTCGCGAGACTCGACGCGATCTCTGCCGACGTTAGCGCGGCCCGGCCGCGCCGGGATGCCAGCTCGAGCCAGCACAGGGCGTGCACCGCGGTCGTCAGCTGAGCGTTGCTGCTCACGACCGCCCTCCTCCCGCTCCCGCCCGAGGCGTGTCCGCCGATTGCCGACGACTGACACCCATACTAGTGTGTAACAAAACCTGTTACGGACATGGCGAGGGTGATGACCGACAGCGTCGGCGCTGACAGTCTGAGGTTCTCGGCTGCCGAGGTCGTCGAACTTCGGCAGTACACGCTGCACCCCGGGGCGCGGGACACGCTCGTGCGTGTCTTCGAGGACCATTTCATCGAGGGCCAGGAGCAAGCGGGCATCCGAATCGGTGGCCTCTACCTCGACGAGAACGACCCGGACCGGTTCGTCTGGTTCCGAGGCTTTACCGACCTCGAGCAGCGGGTCGCGGCGCTGGAGAGCTTCTACTTCGGCCCGGTATGGGAGAAGCACAGCGACGTAGCCAACGGCACGATGATCGACAGCAACGACGTCCTCCTCCTCCGGTCGACCAGTCCCGCGCACCAGACGCAGGAGCCCGCCACGTCAACTGATCCTCGGCCCGGCCAGGACCAGGTTCATGTGTCGGTCTACGTCTATCCGGCTGACCTCGAGCTCGAGGCCTGGCTGAGCACCCGGTTTCATCGCATCCTCGAACAGGTGCTGGACACCTCCGTAGCGACGTGGCGCTCCCATCCGGGACCGAACGGGTTCCCCAAGCTGCCGATCCGCGCGGACAACGCATTCGTATGGTCCGCTTCCTTCCCCGACCCAGAAGCGCGACAACACGCTTTCGACCGACTGCACACCTCCCCTGAATGGACCACCGAGCTGGCGCCCGTGATCCGTCGCCGAACCACCGTCCAAGACCTGGAGCTGCGTCCGACACCTGGTTCCCGGCACCCGCGCCCTGTCACCTGATCCACCGTCACCGTTCAGGAGAAACCAGATGACCCCTGGTCCACGAACCATCGATGGCCTGGAGAAGCGGACCAGCGGGCTCGACTTCCTGATCGGTGAGTGGACGGTCGCCCACTGTCGGAAGGAGCCACTGTCCGGAACCGAGGAGTGGTACGAAACCCCTCTCGACACGAGCAGGGCGAGGATGCGGAGTCGTGAGGCCGTCAGTGCTCTCAGCCTTCGCGTCGGAACGCAACCCGTCAAGACCATCGGGCCAGTATTGGCATCGGTATGTGCGGACCAAACCGGGCAACGGCTACAGAGGGACAGCAACGTCGCACGCGTCATGGATCGGAGGATAAAGAGATGCGCGAGGAAGACCTCCGCACGCGGCTGGCTCGATGGTCCGCGCTGGCGCGCCTGGCCTTGGGCTGTGTGGCGGTTCTGACCCCCGATGCGGTCGGACGCGCACTGGCCGTACAGGATGCTGGACGGCCCGCCCAAGACTTGCTGGTACGAAACGTCGGCGGCCGCGACATCGCCCTCGGACTGGGATCTCTGCTCGGGCTACACCGTGCGGCCCATCCCCGGGCATGGCTCGGGATGACAGCGCTGGTCGACGGGCTGGACCTCGTCTTCCTGATCCTCAACTGGCGCAACTTCCCCGAGCGCCGACGTTGGCTGTTCGCCGTGACGGCCGCCGGCTCCGCGGCCGCTGGCGCGCTGCTGACAGCGACTACGCGCTCGGGGAACCGCGCCACCGTGTGAATCCTCACTAAGCGCCGAGCCGGTTCGCGGTCAAGTGGTCAGGGTGCGTCCGTGTCCAGGGGCGTACCGCGGTGCGTAGTGAACGCGAGCAGGTCGGCCAGGCCGAACACCGGGCCGGCGTGGGGCAGCGTCGGCCGCCAGCTCGGGTCGGCTGCGAGGTAGGAGGCCGGGTCCGCGCGCAGCAACCCGAGGATCACCTCGCCGACGATCCGGCCGCCCACCGGACCGAGCCGGTCACCGTTTGCAAGGTGCTCGGCTTCCTTCAACGTGTAGAGCCATAGTGGCGTGCCGCCCGGCCAGTCCGGGCCGACCTGTGCCCGGCTGAGGGCCTGAACGCCGAGAAGCTCGGCGACCTGCTCGCCGGACGGCAGTGCGGTCGCCTCGCCGCGCAGCAGGTCGCGTACGGCAAGTGACCGGTACGCGGCGGGATCGCCGTCTCCGGTTATCTGATGCGGAAGGCCGATCAGGCTCGCCGGCAGCCGGCCGTCGAGACGCTTCGCCCGTTGCGCCGGCAACCGACCCGGGAAGTCGAACACTTGGGCCCAGTCGAGCCGATGATCGTTGGAGATCGGGCCGAAGCCCACGAGGTCGGGAAACAGCGGGTAGGCCGGGCCGTCACCGGTAAGCCGGTAGCTGTCCCGGATCTGCCCGTGACCGTAGCGGAAGGCGGCATCGGCGAACTCCAGAGGGATGAACGCTTCGCCGGCGGCGGGGGCGTACCACCGTCCGCCGTGCTGCAGCACGGCGTCGACGGGGTCGGGGCCGACGAGCCGGGGGAGGAAGTCATGGACGACGACCGACTGGTAGTGCCAAGTGAGTGCACGCCGCGCCTCGTCGTACAGCTCGCTGTCACCGACACCGTCCTCGCGGAGCCGATCGACGAGCCCGTTGTGGGCCCGCAGCAACTCAACGTGAAGGGACGCGGCAAACAGGTGCACGTCGTTGCGCGGATCCCCGATGAGCGCCACGCCCTGGCTGTTCCGTGGCAGATCACCGCCGGCCCCGATGAGCAGCTTCGACGGGTCGTCGAGATCGTGGAGGTACGGCATCCCGATTGGGCCGTCGCCATAGACCATCTCCAAGTTGAGCTTCGGCGATCGGGCATTGCGCAGCGCGGCAATGTCCGTCTCGGCTCCCACTGGTGACCGGTCGGCGGTGATGTCGTGGGCGATGAGCTGCCCGAAGAACGGCCAGCCGGCCGCCTCGCGCCCGTCGTCGCCGTCTCGGGCAAGGCTGGCGAGCGCCGCGCTCGCGTCGCAGATGCCGCCCGCCTCTCCGGCACGTACGAGCTGGTCGGAATCGATGCGCAGCGGCGGCAGGTCAGGAAACATCCGGCCGTAGCGTGCGCCCCCGGTGGGTGCGTCCACGCGGCTGGGCGCCAAGCAGTGGTCGCGCGCGGCTCGGTGGGTGCCGTGCAACGCGGAGGTCATGGCGAACCTTGGGGACAGGAGCAGTTTGTCAGGGTAGCACCGGACCGGCCACCAACCCCGGCCCCGCAGGGCCCAAGAAAGACTCGTAATCGGGCGGTTCCCGGTTCGAATCCCGGCGTCGGCTCCGCTATTTGCCCTGGTCGGAGTACCTTTCTCGAGCTGTGGCTGGTGGGGCGGGCAAGATCCTAGACCTATCGAGACCTCGCTCCGACTTCAGAAGCCAGTGCAGGCATGCTTCCCTAGTCCGCCGTGATCACGTAGCGTCGGCCTGATCATGAGTGGCGGACCGGCCGCGAGATCTGCCCCTCGACGGCCGGCCCCAGACCGGAAGCGAGGTCCGGCCCATGGGCGAGCCTATGTCGCAGCTGCGTGGTGACCTACCTGCGCAAGATCGCTATGCCGCGATGGTTTCGGCGGTGGGCCAGCCAGACAACGTTGCGGAGGGTGCCCTACTTGTGATGCTCGCCCGGCTGCTGTCTGATGCCGAGACGGCCACGCTCATTTCGCTCATCAACCGGGCCGGACCACTGGCCACGTAGCGGCAAGGTGAGATGGACCAGCGGAGCTATTCGCAGATCGTGAATCCTTGAGGAAGTTAGGTTATGGCCCAAGGTCTGTGACCGCACTCCCGCTCACCAGATCAACGGGAACTGAGACATGTTCGTGCGTAATCAACCAACTCTGATTTGTCCGTTGGAAGCAAGAGGTCGCGCGTACCCACCGTCCGACCTCGGTGCCATTCTTCAGAGTTCCGCTTGCTCGGATAAGCATATATGCAACCGTGGTGTCTCCACTCGCCGAAAGATTCAGGTCGCGGACTTCCTGACCGATCGGGCCGTCGAAGCCGCCGAACCAATGCAAGAACCTACCCCGGAGCGCAGCAGATCCAACGTACTGTAGCGGAGGTACGATGTCGAAATAGACAATGTCAGAAGAATAAAACGACATGAGTCTATCAATGTCTTTTATCCAAATTGCCTCGGACCGACTGTCCAGCAGCGCTCCAACCGCGGACTGGGTCAAAGGCATTTGCATCCTCCATTCGGGGAACCGCAACCAGGCGCGCTAGGTTGGCGGCTCCCAAGAGCATAATCTCCCGTCACGGCGCGTGAGCATCGGCCGAGCGTTGTCCAGAGTCTGCCGCGAGCGCCTGTGCGCACTGGTGCCTGTCCGCCGGGGGGGGCGTCTCGCATCGCAACAGCATTAGGGAGCGAAGTTGGCGGTCCCCCAGTAGGTAACGGCCGTCCCGACGACGTTGACCGTCAGATTCGAGTGCAGGCCCGCGAGACCTCCGGTTGCGCCGATCGTCTCAGCGTGGAGCTCCAAGCCGGACGCTGAACCTGTGCCCTCGAACCGGAATGTGACCGTGCCAGACCGGCCCTCGATCGAACAGGAGCACGTGTACGTTCCGTGCACAACATTCGCCGCTCCCCAGGAATGCACGATCGTCGTATATTCCACCGTGAATGTTCCGGTGAAGCTTCCGGTGATGGTTCCCATCGCGGTATTCGCGACAATGGTGTTGCCATCGGCTGTTCGGACGACCGTTTCACTCGCACTCGTGATCGTCTCGGTTCCGCTGACGGTCGACGGCGGCGTCCCTGCGGCCGTGACCGTCAGCACAGTCACGACGAGGCCAATTGCTATCGCAAGCTTGCGCATGATCTGCTCCTCTCGAGACTCCCCGGCGATATCCGGGCGGAATCTCGGCGGAGGCGCGCCGGCAGCGGCGCCGCTTCCCTGCGAAGCGAGCAGCGCCGTTAGCTTCGTTGTGCAGCGGACCGACTGCTGACATTGCCCCCGCCGAGAGCCGGTCTCCCCCTTTGTTATTGCGGTGCCGAGTTTCCTCTGCCCCTGCCGAAGAGTCAAGAACACCGAGAAGTCGGCGATGCGATCAGACTCGGAGCTGCTGTTCAGCGCCCAATGCCTGACTCGTGTGCCGGCAGCCCGCTTTGGGTGCGGTTGGTGAACACCTCTCGCCCTGTCCGTGATCGAAGGTACTCGCGAGATATCGGCAGGGATGCGGCTGACGAGGATCGCCACGTTCGCTTGTACTGCTCGAAGTCCCATTTCGGGTGGTCGTCGTCGCCGTCGAGGAAGGTCGTTGCGGCCATCCGGCCGGATTCGAAAAGTCTCTCGGCCGTGCCCTTGGACAACTGAAAGTCGGTCGCCTTGACACCGAACGTGTCGACAAAGATCGTTCGAGCGACGACGTCGGTACGGTCGATGTGCATGCGGTCGTAGAAGCCGGTCATCGTCGACAGCATCGCCTTGGAGAGGCTGACGACTCCGCGGACCTCGTTGAGCCTCGCCTCGCCGGGACGAGCCGACAGCTTGATGCCGAAGGTCGGCCACCTCGGTTCGGCGCCATCGGTCCGGTCGAACACGTCCACCGGGAAGTTGGACAGCATGCCGCCATCCACCATCCAGGCCGTTCCGCCCGCAATGTGATCGGGACAACGCGCGGGGATGAAGACGAACGGGATGGCCATCGAGGCTCGGACGGCATCGACGACCGGCGTCTGATCGGGATCCACCAGGAAGCGGCGCGGATAGTCCCAGGGCAGGCGGGCGAGCCGCCCATGCGTGAGATCGGAGGCCATCGCGACGAACCGGTAGTTGCGACCCTGGGTGTCACGGATCGCAGTGTCGGTCCCCGGATCGTCCATCCGCAGGTCAGCGAAGGTTCTGACCTTCTGTTCCTGGAGCATCTCGCTTAGCCACGAGCGCACGTAGTCCCCACGACACCAGCCCTTGTGCAGGACAACCTGAGCGGCCACACCGGGAAGGCCCAACCGCCCGAGCAGTGGCGGGTCCTGAAACCTCGAATAGTCGACCGCCCGCATCATGTCCCGCAGTCGCTTGACCGGCGTGCCAGCGGCGACCAACGCTCCCACGATCGAGCCCGCGGAGGTGCCCGCGACTTTGTGGAACTTGTATCCGCGCTCGTCGAGTACGGAGATCGCCCCGGCCAGGGCGATTCCCTTCACGCCTCCACCCTCGAGTACGAGGTCGGCGTCGAGCAGACCGGCCATCTCGTCCCCCCTTCGCTGCCGAAGATCGATCGGCCGTATCGCCGTCTTGTAGGTAAGAGAACCGAGACGGGCCCCAGATACATCTGGTCGGCCCGCATTCGTTGATCGTCCGCTAGCCCCACCCGTTCTTGTGCGGATGGCGGGCGGGAGAGCACGCCACTCCTTGACGCGCCGGGCAAGCTGGCAGGGTGACGAGTGCGGTCTTGTCCGAAGGTCGCGGACATCCCTTGTCCACCCGCGCCGAAGTGGCGAAGGTCCTCGCCCTAACCTCGGTCGTGGCCGCGCTCATCCTGGTCTTCGCCCCGCCGGCCGGCGACGCCGCGGCTCATCTCTACCGGATTTACCTGGTCGACAACCACATCTTCGTTTGGGACAACTTCTGGTATCGCGGTAACTACCCGATCCTCACGTACAGCGTGCTCTACTATCCGGTTGCTGCACTCGTCGGCAATACTGCGCTCACCGTCGCCGGGATCCTCGTCGCCGCGGCCTGCTTTGCCGTACTCGCACTTCGCGAGTGGGGGCGGATCGCCGTGTGGCCGGCGCGGGCGTTCGGGGTCGCCGCGGCAGGTCCCCTGATCACCGGCACGTTTTCCTACGGCTTGGGGCTGGCCAGTGGCCTCGGGGCGTTGCTGGCGGCACAGCGCAGCAGGTGGTGGGCGGTGTTGCCGCTTGCCGTTGTCACGGTCGGGCTGAGCCCGCTTGCCTTTGGATTCCTGGTCCTTGCCCTCGCTGCGGTCCCCATCGGGCGCCGGCATATCACCCGGACCACCATCGCGGTTGGCGTCGGCATCGCACTCCTGGTCGGGCTGGGCTCGACCGCGATCGCTTGGCTGGGCAGTGAGGGCCGCTACCCGTTCGGAAGCTGGAGTCTCTTTGCCGTCACCACGGTCGCGGGTTGCGGTGTTGCGCTCGCCTGGCGCGCACCGCGGGCGCGGTTGCTCGCGGTGTTCTTCGCGCTGTGGCTCGCCGCCAGCGTGGTCCTTTTCTTCGCGCCTTCGCCGTTCGGCGAGACGGTCACCAGGCTGCGTTATGTCGTTTTTCCCTTGATGCTCGTGACCGTGCTGCTCGCCGGCTGGCGGCCGCGATGGTTGGCCGCGGTCGGCCTCACCGTGGCCGCGCTCTACAACGTTGTCCCTTACGCGGTGAACATGACCGCCCGATCGCTTGATTCGGGGCCTGCACAAGCCGAGTTCTGGCAGCCGGCCATCGACTTCCTGCGCGTACACAACACGCCCGACCACCTCGTCGAGGTCGTCGCGACGGAGAGTCACTGGGAGGCCTATTGGCTGCCGAAGGCGGGCATTCCGATCGTCCGCGGTTGGTATCGCCAGACCGACACCGAACGCAACGACCTCCTCTACAACTCGGGCACGCCTCCGGAGCAGTACCGAGCCTGGCTCGACCGCAACGCCGTCCGCTTCGTTGTGCTGCCAAACGCCCGCCTGGACGCGTATACCGGGTCGCGCGAGTCCGCCCTCGTACGATCGCCGGGAGCCGGCCTCGTCCCGGTGCTGCGCACGTCCACTGTGGTCGTGTACGAAGTCCCGCGTGCGACGCGGCTGTTGACCGGGCCAGGGCCCGCCCGTATCACCGAACTCGGCCACGACCAAGTCGTCGGACAGGTCGGCGCGCCTGGACGCTACGAGCTGCACCTGCGCTGGTCCCCGTATTGGCAAGTCGCCCCCGGCGACGCCTGTATCCAGAGCGGGCCGGGCAAGGACAGCATCGACATAGTGCTCCCAGACCCCGGGCCGTTCCAGCTGGTCATTTCGGACGACATCGGCGAAATCGTCGACGCCGCCTTTAACAAAACCCGGTGCGGCTAGCCACCAGACGGATGAGCCGCCAGGCTGAGCGGGCGGTCAGATCTAGCCGAGCGGGCCAAGGGAAGGGCAGGCTAGGCGCATGACTGCGAACACCCAAGGCAGTGCGGAGCGAGTCGTCGTGGGGTCGTACGGGAACTACGCCGGGGCGCAACGCGCCGTCGACTACCTGTCCGATCAGAAGTTCCCGGTCCAATACGTCACGATCGTTGGTTCGGGGCTCAAGCTTGTCGAGACGGTCACCGGCCGGCTGGACTGGGGGCGCGCCGCGCTCGCCGGGGCGGTCGGCGGCTTTTGGTTCGGCCTGCTGATCGGCTTGTTCGTCGCCATCTTCAGCACCGGCACTTCGACCCTCGCCCTGGTTCTGTACGGCGCACTGTGGGGCGTCATCGCCGGTGCGATCTTCGGCCTGATCACATACGCATTTACGGGTGGCCGGCGGGACTTCGTATCGAACCAGCAGCTGCTCGCGGACTCCTACGACGTAACGGTCGACCCCACCCACGCCGAGAGCGCCCGCGACCTGCTGGGACGCCTCCGCACGGCGCCCTGATCGGCCGTCTCGGCCGAAAGTGTCGGCGCCGCAACCGACGATTGTCGGGTGGGAGTTACCGCCGAGGACGTACGCCGCGTGGCGCTGTCGTTGCCGCGCACCCAAGAGGCGCTGGTCCGCGACCGAGTCAAGTTCCGGATCGGCAGCATCGTCTACGTCGCGCTGTCCCGCGACGAGACGGAGATGGGCTTCGGCTTTCCGAAAGAGGAGCGGGCCGCGCTCGTGGCCGCCGAGCCGGACAAGTTCTTCATGCCCGAACGGTCGGACGAGCGGTACAACTGGGTCCGCGCATGGCTGTCCGCGCTCGACGCGCACGAGATGGCCGAGCTCGTCACGGACGCTTGGCGGATGGTCGTGCCGAAGCGGGTCGCGGCCGAGTGGGACGCCGGACGGATCCAAGATTCGTGATCGCAGACAAGCCTGAGGTCCACCGACGGTAATCACCTGAAGGAGTGGCGGGCGCGGTGCCGGAGTCCGTACATTCGTGCACGAACCAGTGTTCCCCCAACCGTTCGGTTGGCCGGGGCACGAAGCCCTCTCGCAACGCCCAGGAGAGCTCCGGGGCGCTCGAACCCGTGAGTTGAAAGTCAGGGCGAGTCCCTGCCCGAAAGGCCAGCAGTGTCCGTGGATGCGTCGGCGCTTCGCGCGAGCGTGGAGCGTGTTGAACGGCGCAAGGAGGCGACGGGCTACTTCTACACGCACCTGTTCACCGGCCACCCGGAGCTGCGGGCGATCTTCCCGATTACTGCTGTCGAAGAACACGACCGGCTCTTTCGCGCGCTCCTCTACGTGGTGAAGAACTCCCACGCGCTCTCTGCACTGGCCGAGGAGCTGCGGCAGCTTGGCCGAGACCACCGAAAGTTCAATCTCACGGTCGAGCACTACCGCGCGGTCGGTGCGAGCTTCCTCGCCACCGCCGCCGCGATGCTGGGGCGGCGCTGGACCCGCGAGATCTCGATCGCCTGGCATAGCGCCTACACAACGGCGGCCACGCTGATGAGCAAGGCCGCGGCCGCCGCGAAGGAGGACGATCCCCGCTGGTGGACCGCGGAAGTTGTCAGCCACGACCGTCGGACGTGGGACATCGCCGTGGTTGGCCTCCAACCTACCGAGCCGTACCGCTATCGTCCCGGGCAGTACCTCACGGTCGAGACTCCGCACTGGCCTCGGCTCTGGCGCCCGTACTCAATAGCCAATGCGCCTCGCCCAGATGGACGGCTGGAGATCCACGTCAAGCAGATCCCGGGAGGCGAGGGCAGCTGGGCGCTCGTAGACGCGACCAAGGAAGGCCACACCGTGAAGCTCGGGCCGCCCGCGGGAGGCATGGTCCTCGACCGTTCCGCGGTGCGTGATCTACTCCTCGTTGCCGGCGGCACCGGACTCGCGCCGCTCAAGGCGCTCGTCGAGGACGTCGCGGCCCAGGGGGGTGGGCGCCGGGTGTGCCTCTTCGTAGGGGCCCGGACTGAAGAGGAGTTTTACGACCTGCGTGCGCTGACCGAGCTCGACCGGCGATATCCGTGGCTTGCGGTGGTTCCGGCCGTTTCTGACCAGCCGGGGTACGCAGGCCACCGCGGTCCAGTCGTGGAGGCGGTTGCCCGTTATGGCCCGTGGACGGGCTTCGAGGCCTACGTGTGCGGCCCGCCCGCGATGGTTACCGCCTCCGTCGACCGACTCCGTGAGCTTGGCATTGACCCACGGCTGATTCACCACGAGGCGTGGCAGGCCGACGTGGCGCTTGACGCAGTGCCGCCGACCCGCGCCGAGCTGATCGAACGAGCCAGGCATGGGCTGGCCGTACATGCGCAGGAGATGAACGGATACCGTCCCGCGGGCGCCCGTAGGCAAGAAATTTACAGCGATGAGGTTCTCGAGGGAACGGTCTACCGCTCTGCGCAGCGTCCCGAGGTGACCGTCGACGCCACCGGGACATCCCCCCGGCCTGCTCCGCCAGCCGGCCCTTCCATTGCGGCCCAGCCTGGCCAGGTAGTCGACGAGGCTCAACATCAGGCGGCTGGCCCGACACTCGTGGCGCGTCCGGTGTCTAGCTCGTCCGTGCCGGCGACCGTGGCCGAGTCGGCCGCGCCCGCCGGGGACGACCCGGCGCCCGGCAACGACGACGCACGCGTCCAGCAGATGCGGGAGATGATCCAGCTCAGGCGGGCGCGCCGGTCCCTCTACGCGGGTCGCCGGCGTTAGCACCGATTACGGATCGTCACCATGATGTTCCGCGGGGTTAACGAGAACTGTGGTCGGGCTGGGCGGAACCGCATACCTTGTGTTGGGTGGAGCCGCACGTCCACGTTGCCGACACGGCGCCCCGCACGGTCGACGCGGTCGCGTTGGGCTTCCGGCCGCACACCGGCTGGGCCGCGATGGTCGCGGTCGGCGTGGAAGCAAGCGGTATCGAGGTCCTCGACCGACGGCGCGCCGTCCTGCTCGACGAGTCGCTGCCCAGGCAGGTGTTTCATGCCGCCGCCGCGCTTCCGCCGGAGGAGGCGGAAGATACCGTGAGCAAGGTCCGCAACGACGCGTGTGACGCCGCGGTTGCCGTGCTCGAGGAGGCGACGCGCAGTTTCGGTGACCTGTTGGGCATCGCGGTGGTGGCATGGCATCCGTCGGTCCCCGAGGCGCTGGAGCGGATCCTCTCCTCACACCAGTTGATGCACGCCGCCGAGGGCGACCTCTACCGCAGCGCTTTGCACGACGCGGCCGCCATCCTCGGTCTACCGGTCTTCGATTTCCTGCCCGCCGACTTGCCGGCGGTCGCAGCTACCACGCTCGGCCTCACCCCGGAGCTTGTCGACGAAGAGCTCGTCATGCTTGGCAAGCGGCTCGGCCCACCCTGGCAGCGCGACCAGAAAGACGCGACGCTAGCGGCTTGGGCCGCACTCCGGCGGCTAGGCGCGGCGAAGCCGCAGCATGTCTCCGGGCTTCACCTGGAGAAGTGAGCGGGCATCGCCAGCATTGACGGCGATCGCCAGCAGTCCGGCGGAGTCCTCGAATACCACGACTTCTCCGCGTGCCACGCTTCCGAACGTCTCGCCGTAGGTCGCTTTCACGTCAAGGTCCCCGCGGGCGGACCCTTGAGCGTCCCGGCGGGCGCCGACGAGCAGTGGCTGGGCGCTGGCCGAACGCAGGCGCAGCGCCGATCGGAGCTGGGTGGCTGTGGCCGCGGTCTGCAGGTTGCCGTAGCGGTCGACGCCGAGCACCTCCGCGTCGAGGCTGTCCCCCTCGACGAGCACTATCGGGTCGGGGAGGTGGACGAGGTCACCAACCGCGATTTCGGGCCCGACGGCGGTTGGTGGGACACCGGTTGCCAGCCGAGCGGCGACGGGGGAGAAGACGTCCCGCCCATGGAAGGTGTACGACACCGGCGTGATCATCAGGCGCTGGTTAGTGATCTCGTACGCCCCGACCGGCCCACCGAGCGCATCGGCCGCCCAGAGCAGGAGGCCGTTGTCCGGCCCGACCAAGATCGAGTCACCCGCCAGGACGACGACCCCACGGCGCTGCGTGCCGACGCCCGGATCCACCACGCCGATATATACGCCATCGGGCAGATAGGGCACGGACTGGGCGAGCATCGCGGCGCCGGCTCGGACGTCGCCACGGGGGACCTCGTGGCAGATGTCGACGATCCGCTCGTCCGGCGCGAACTTGGCCATCACGCCGTGGCAGATACCGACGTAGGGATCCGCGTGGCCAAAGTCGCTGAGGAATCCGATCACGCTTCCTGTCTACTCGCATCCACTGGCAGATGAGGGAACGCCAATCGGACCGGCCGGGCGGCGGAACCTGGCAGGTCCTCCGGGGACGTCGGATCAGGCGACCCAGTGTCCGGCCCGCATCACCCGGCGTACCGTCAGGTCCTCGCCGAGCACGACGACGTCGGCGGTGCGGCCGGGAGCGATGGCTCCGGTCGTGGCCTGCAGGCCAAGGGCGCGGGCGGGGTTGGTCGCTGCCGCCATTGCGACGGCGGTAACCGGAAGGTCGGCCTCGAACACTCCGCGTCGAACTGCACCGTCCATGGTGAGAGTGGAGCCGGCGATTGCACCTCCGTCGGCCAGCCGGGCCACCCCGCCCTCTACCCGTACGGTCATCGGGCCGAGTGGGTAGGTGCCGTCACCCATCCCGGCCGCCGCCGTGGCGTCCGTGACCAGCGCCAGGCGGTCCGGTCCAACCAGGGTTGCGGCGAGCCTGGTCATGGCTCGGTGCACGTGCACCCCGTCGTTAATGACTTCTGTGACAACCGACGGATCCTCGGTAAGAGCTGCGATCGGGCCCGGCTCGCGGTGGTGCAAACCGCGCATTGCGTTATAAAGGTGCGTGCCCATCGTGGCGCCGGCGTCGATTCCGGCCCTGGTCTGGGCATAGGTCGCATCCGTGTGGCCGATCGCCACGATTACGCCGGCGGCCGCGGCTCGTTCGATGAAAAGCACGGCGTTCGGCAGCTCGGGTGCCACGGTGATCATCCGGATGGTCCCGTGGCCGACGTCTAGCAGCCGGTCGAGCTCGCCGATGTCCGGTGTCCGCAGGTAGCTGGGGTTGTGCGCACCGCACTGCGCCGCGCTGATATACGGCCCTTCGAGGTGGATGCCGGCGAGAGTGCCCTCGTCGACCAGAGACCTCAGCGCTTCCACCTGCCGTACAAGATCTTCAACCGGGGCACTGACGAGGCTCGCAAGCGTGGTAGTCGTCCCGTGTCGGAGGTGGAACGCAGCGGCCTGGCGCGCCTGGTCAGGGTCACTGGAGGTGTACGACCCGCCGCCGCCTCCGTGCACGTGCATATCCACGAACCCGGGCAGCACATAGTCACCCTGGACATCGACGAGCCCGTCCGCTTGAGCCTCGTGCGGGTCTGCAGCCTCGGCCAGCTCGCCGACCGCGACTATCCGGTCGCCCGACAGGCGGAGCCAGCCGCGATCCAGCAAGCCACCGTGAGTGACCACCCGGGCGTTCGTCAGGTGTATCTCAGCCATCTCGCCCACGGCATCTCCCACGCAGTTCGAGCATGTCGCGTGCCGAGTCTTCCCTGCGAGTCAACCCTCGGCGAGTTCGTGTCGCTGTTCTTCCCGGAAGCCGTGGCGAGAGGTAGCACGACGAGTACCGTACGTGGTCTCGGGCAGCAGACATCGGCAGGCGTGTGGCGAAGGCTTGCATGCGCTCGTATGGTGTCTGTCTTAATGACCTGTTCGAGGCATTTTGCCAAGATCCAGGTCGGCGAGCGCTCAGCGGTGCCACATTTGCTGAGTGCTCATACCGGACACGATGAGTTTGTCGTGCTACCGGTCGACACGCCGTGTGACGGCGCGACACCTGCGGGCGTCGGCTCGTACCATGGCGCCGATCCGGGGCCGACGGGCAGTAGCAGGGGAGTGCGAGGAGAGCCCGATGGACGCGGCGAAGGCCGGGCTTGCCCAAGCGCGGAGTGTGGGGGCGTCGTCGCCCCAACGGCACTCGGCTGCGGACGAGCCCGGAGTTGGGCCGTCGTCGCGGCCGGCGGTCACCCCGTCCGACGGCGACCTTTCCGTCCGCGAGCAGGCGATCCTCGCCTTCGAACGCCAGTGGTGGAAGCTGGCCGGGGCCAAGGAGCAGGCGATTCGGCTCCAGTTCGGTCTGTCGGCGACCCGCTACTACCAGGTGCTCAACGCGCTCATCGACCGGCCGGAGGCGCTGGCCCATGACCCCATGGTCGTGAAGAGACTGCGTCGGCTTCGCGCCGCGCGCCAGCGTGCTCGTTCCGCTCGCCGCCTCGGTTTCGAGGCCTGACCGGGCAGGGGTTCATGTCGGAGGATCAGTACGGCGACTACTCGCGCCGGGAGGATGAGGGCCAGGAGCCGCATGCTCGGCGCCCCGCGCGCGGCGCCGACCCATACGCCGGGCGTGAGGCCCGCGAATCGAATCAGACCGGGACCCACTCCGGCCGCGGTGATGCAGCCGGCTACCCGCGTAGCTACGGGCGGGACTACTCGGGGCGGGGCGCAGACTACGCGACCGGTGGCGGTGGCCAGGACTACCAGCAGGCGGGTGGCGGCTATCCGAGCCAATACCCGCCAGCCTCAGGCGGCTCCAGGGGAAACGTTGCGCCGACCGGTAGTGGCTACGGCACCGGGCAGGCCGGGCATTCGGCGCAGCAGGGCTATCCAGCCGCAGGCCACGGCTACGGCACCAGCCAGCATGGCTACGCCGCCGGGCAGGGCTACTCGGCAGGTCAGGCCGGCTACGGCGCCGCAGGCCAGCAGGACTACGGGACCGCCCAGGACTACGCACAGGGCCGGGAGTACCGCTCCTACCGTCGCGGCGAGTATCGTCCGCGAACCGAGGGTGGGCGCACGGATGTCTACGGTGGCGCCGGTGGTGGTGGCGGCGGCCGCGAGCCCCGCCGCAGCGGGCGAGACGTGATCGGCGTCATCGCAAGCTCGCTGTTCGCGGTGCTCGCCGTGCTCGCTCTCGTCGGGGTGCTGTGGCTCATCATCAAGGACCGTGGCGGGGACGACTCCGGGACTCAGACCAGTCAGCAGAACACGCCGGCCGCCAGCCCGAATAGGTCGAACGAGGCGAGCAGTGGGACGAGCGAGCAGCCCAGCGCCAACGCCAACGCCAAGGCGCCGGTCATCGTTTTGAACGCCGCCGGCATCGATGGGCTTGCCGGCCGCGTGACGGACGAGCTCGAGGCTGAGGGCTGGGAGACCCTGACACCCGGCAACTACGAGCATGGTGTCATCGACCAGACAACCGTCTTCTACCCCACCAATGCGATGAAGGCCGCGGCACAGAACCTCAAGGACGCGTTCCCGAACATCAAGGCCGTCGACAAGTCCGACAGCACTATGAAGAAGGATGCGCTCACCGTGATTATCACGACCGACTGGGAGTAGGACACTCGCGTAACCACGTGATGAGCAATTCCGCCGAGGCCCTGCCGCAACCACAGACTGAGGCTGGCCGGCAGGGCCTGGGCGCACTGCTCGCCGAGCCCGCGGCCGCGCTGCTCGCGGTCGACTTCGACGGCACGCTCGCCCCGATTGTCGAGGACCCCGCCCAGGCCCGGCCCGCGCCAGGGGCGATCGAGGCGCTGGCACGATTGGCACCGCGGCTGGCCGCCGTGGCAATCGTGACGGGACGGCCGGCGGCGACCGCGGTGGAGTACGGCGGCTTCGCCGATGTTCCAGGCCTCGAGCGGCTGGTCGTACTCGGTCACTACGGCCTGGAGCGGTGGGACGCGGCGACGGGGCAGGCGACGGCTCCAGATGCAGGACCTGCCGTCAAAGCGGCGCGGTCCGAGCTCGCCGATGTGCTCCAACCGACCGGCGTGGCGGACCAGGTCTGGGTCGAGGACAAGGGTGCCTCGTTTGCGGTACACACCAGGCGCAGTAAGGACCCGGCGGCCGCGCTGGCCGCCATACAGGATCCGGTGGCGCAGCTCGCCGAACGGCACGGCCTGCGGGTGGAGTCAGGGCGGTATGTACTCGAGCTCCGGCCTCCGGGGACAGACAAGGGGGCGGCGCTGGCCGGCGCCGCCGCCGCCTATGACGCCAGATGCGTCGTATTCGCCGGTGACGACCTGGGCGACCTCGCCGCCTACGACGCCGTCGATGAGCTGCGTGCGGCCGGCACGCCCGGACTACTCATATTTTCCGGGTCGACCGAGACAACCGAGCTCGCCGACCGGGCTGACCTCGTCCTGGATGGCCCCCCAGGGGTGGTTGCCTTCCTCACCGCCCTCGCGAACACGCTGAATTAGCGGAAACTAGCTTGGCCCGAGCGCGGCGAGCTGGTCGGCGAACCATTTCTGGGGCGGCAAAGCTGTGGCGGCAGCGGCCAGGCGGTTCGAGCGGGCCGCTCGCTCGGCGCGGTCCATGGTGAGCGCGGCGTGCAGCGCCTCCGCCGTTCCGACGATGTCGTACGGGTTGACGACGAGCGCATCGGCTCCAAGATCGAAGTAGGCACCGGCCTCTCGGGACAGCACGAGTCCGCAGCCACGCTCAGAAACGACAGGGACCTCCTTGGCCACGAGGTTCATCCCGTCCCTGACCGGGTTGACCAGCAGCACATCCGCGAGCCGGTACGCCGCGAGCGAGCGAGCGAAGTCGTCCTCCACCCACAGCTTGAGCGGCTCCCAATCCGCCGTGCCGAACTCGTCCTCGATCTGCTTGGCGACACGTTGTACGGCGGCGGTGTACTCGCGATACTCCGGCAGGTCGTGGCGGCTCGGGTAGGCCATTGCAACGTGCACCACTCGGCCATGCAGCTCCGGGCGACCGCGCAACAGGTCGCGATAGGCGACCAGGCCGCGCACGATGTTCTTGGACAGCTCGGTGCGGTCGACCCGCAGGATCATTTGGCGATCACCGATCAGCTCGGCCAGCGCGGCCCGGCGAGACTCGACGTCGGCTTCGCCGGCTCGCTCGCGGAGAGAGTCGGCGTCCGTGCCCAGCGCGTGAACTCCGACGTGGGTGATGCGGTCGTCCACCGACACGGTCGCGGAGTACTCGTTCTGGCCGTGACCGGGCACGCCGGCTGGCCCGCCGGTCCCGCGGTCGACCTTGGCGCCAAGCACCGCCTCGCAGCAGTCCACGAACGCCGCCGCCCAGCGGGCGGTAAGGAACCCGGCGTGGTCGGCGCCGACGATGCCGAGAAGCACGTCCCGCGCGACGTCAACCGGCAGCAGCCGGAAATAGTCGGGTGGCGCCCAGGGGGTGTGGGAGAAGTGCCCGATGCGCAGGTCCGGCCGCCGGTCGCGGAGTAGGCGCGGTGTCAGCGTTAGGTGGTAGTCCTGCACGACCACCTTCGCGCCGTCGGCCGCCTCGGCCGCAAGCGCGTCGGCAAATGCGCCGTTATATGCGTAGTAGGACCGCCACTCCCGGCGAAAGCTCGCGTCGAAGCTTGGCTTGGTCGCCGTGTCGTAAAGCATGTGGTGGATGAACCACAACGTGGAGTTGGCGATGTCGTTGTAGGCGCGATGCATCGTCCCGGGATCGATGTCGAGCATGTGTACGGCGGAACCGCCGGTGTCGTAGCCTGCCTTATCGAGCCGGCCCGCCGGCGCCCGGCGGACGGCTGCCCGGTCGGGGTCGGAGAGCGCGGCGCATACCCAGACGATGTCGGTGGATGCGCCGATCGCGGACAGGCCGGAAACCAGGCCGCCGCCGCCACGGCGTGCGGTGAGCGAACCATCGTCGGCCCGCTTGAACGACACCGGGCCCCGGTTGGATGCGACAAGGATGGCGGCGGAACGCGCTTCGCCCATGGATCGGAAATTCTATGAGGTGCCCGGCGAGGTGCCGGCGCCGGTGTCGGGCATGTGGTCAGTTCCGGCGGGTGTTACGTAGGGCGCCGGCTCGCCCCGCGGAGTAGGAGCGGTTGCCCCCGGGTCGCCCACGGCGGCGGCCGTCGTCGAGGCGACCTCCGTTTGCCGCCCAGCGGAGCGCCCAGTGATCTTGGCAAAGACGGGCCGCAGCGGGCGCTCGCGGTAGCCGCCGTCAGCGAGCCCGGCGAGCCTTTCGAATACGTTGCGCGACGCCGGGTCGCCGGTGCAAAGCCAGGACCAGGCCGCGGCGGGCAGGTAGAGCGCGACCATGACGACACCGAGGCAGTAGGCGTACTGGGTGGCGTGCCGCGCCTCATGGATGAGCAGGGTCGGCCGGCGTTGGAGGAACCGCGGGTCGTTTGTGCGCAGGAGGATGACGTTGCCCAGGGTAAACGCCGGCGCGCGGCGCGGCGGCACCGGGAACCGGTAGCCCCAGCCGAGCAAAAGCCCGTGCGGCCCGCGGGTCAGCCTGGTTCGGCCGACTGCGGCCGCGAGTAGGCCGAGCAGGGTCGACCCGTTCAGGGCGTTGACCACCAGCCGCGCCCAGTAGCGCCTACGCATATCCGTCAGTCTGCCGGGCCTCGCCGTGCCCCGCACGAACGGTCCAACTGGTGCAGCCTCCGGTCAAGATCTACCCTCGTGGGTGGTCAAAACTTTGTGGGGTGCCTCTTTGCTTGGAGCGCGCTGACCGATAGCCTCGCTCCGGTCGCACAGTTACGCGCGCCACAGCACGTTGCGGAACGTTCGCGGACGAGTCATCCACGAGCGTCTGGCAGCACCCCTGCTGCCAGACGTTCTGCGGGCCCGGCAAGCGAAGTGAGACCCGGGCTCATGCAGGGTGGGCCCGTTAGGCAGCCCAGCACCAGGAGTGAGGTATGGCTCAGGGCACCGTCAAATGGTTCAACGCGGAGAAGGGTTACGGCTTCATCGCAGTCGACGGTGGCGCGGACGTGTTCGTCCACTACTCGGCGATCGCAATGGACGGTTTCCGCACCCTTGACGAGGGTCAGCGGGTGGAGTTCGAGATCGAGACCGGTCCGAAGGGCCCGCAGGCGGGCTCCGTTCGTGTGATCTGACGATCGCTGGAACCTCGTGGCCCCTTGGATCGGCCTGCCAATCCAAGGGGCCACGTGTATGGATAGCCCTCCGGAGGTGTCTGACTTCCTCGCCGCCCTGGTCATCGCGGCCCAATCTCCGGGCGGCTGCCTTGGGTGGTCTAGTGACCGGCGCCTAGGACACGGATCGCGGTCAGGGTCGTCGCCACGTCGTGCCGCTCGCCGTCCTCGCTGCGCCAATGGCCGTCGTCCTCCTGGAGGCGGGTGAGCCTGTCGCGGGCCTCGGTCGCGACCGGTTCGTCGGGGATGGCCGCGGCTAGCCACGCGAGCGCCGATGGTCCAAGGCCCGACAGGCGAAACGCCAGGGCCCAGAGCAGACCGTCGGCGGCCCCGTCGAACCCGGCAGCTCGCAGCACCGGCCCGGCGAGCCAGTGCGTGTGCAGGAAAGACGGCAGCCGCCCATCCCGTCCGATCCGGCTCGCAAGGTGACTTCCCGCCCTGTTGACGGCGAGCTTGAGCCGCCGCCGCTCGGCCGGCGACTGGCGCCGGAGCGCGTCGAGGATGGTGAATGCGCAGTTCGCGGTGATGTAGAGCAACGCCGCCGGATCACCGGGCTGCGCCCACGGCGGCACCGCCGCGCTCGTTCGCACATCCTCCTCGAAGGTCCCGTCGTTGCGCTGCCGGGAGGACAGGAACCCGACCGCCCCGTCCACCAGCCGAGCGGCACTGACGCCGAAATCCTCGATCTGTGACAGCCGGTAGCACGTCTCGTCGAGCGAACTCTGCCCGTCGCTCCAGAGGGCGGCGAAGCCGCCGTCCGGCTGTTGGTCTTGGGCCGCGAGCGCGATCATCTTCTCGTCCGCGGGCGCCTGATGGGTCAGGACCGCCAGGCGGGCGCGCTCGAGATCGTTGCCCTGGGCACTGACGTAGTCGATTGCCGCGGCAAGATCTGCTTCGCCGCGGACCCCCATGCTGCGCACGTTAGACGCTTTCCCCGACAACGCCAGCCGCACCCCACAAATCTTCGATTGCCTCGGCATCTTGCGCGGTCTGCTCCATCCGCCCGAGCGCCCGCCTTGCCCCGGGCCCCCACGACCGGGGACAGTTGCGTTCGGCTTGCACTCAAGCTGGTCGAGTGCTAATGATTGGCGTTAGCACTCTGGCCCCGAGAGTGACAACGGATCGGGGTCTGAGCAGCTCCTCGGCCGAGGGGTTGCGTGGTGCGCAGAGACACAGTGCACGCGGCCGAGCCGGCGAGGTTCGGATCCTGGGGCGGGACGGATCGCCGCAGGGGAGGAGCCGTCCGTCGCGGGCGTCGGGTTCGGCCCTGTTCATCCGGAGTTCCGGGAGGAACCACCACATGGCCAAGATCATCGCCTTCGATGAGGAGGCGCGGCGCAGCCTCGAGCGCGGTATGAACCAGCTCGCCGACGCCGTGAGGGTCACCCTCGGTCCCCGTGGCCGCAACGTCGTACTGGAGAAGAAGTGGGGCGCCCCCACGATTACCAACGACGGTGTGTCCATCGCTAAGGAGATCGAGCTCGAGGACCCGTACGAGAAGATCGGTGCCGAGCTCGTCAAGGAGGTCGCCAAGAAGACCGACGACGTCGCGGGCGACGGCACCACTACCGCCACCGTCCTGGCTCAGACGCTGGTTCGCGAGGGCCTGCGCAACGTCGCCGCCGGCGCGAACCCGATGGGCCTGAAGCGGGGCATCGAGCTCGCGGTCGAGCGGGTCAGCGAGGAGCTCGCCAACCTGGCGAAGGACGTCGAGACCAGGGAGCAGATAGCCTCCACGGCCTCGATCTCCGCGGGCGACACCGCCATCGGCGAGATGATCGCCGAGGCGATGGACAAGGTTGGCAAGGAAGGTGTGGTCACCGTCGAGGAGAGCAACACCTTCGGTCTGGAGCTCGAGCTCACCGAGGGTATGCGCTTCGACAAGGGCTACATTTCCGCTTACTTCGTGACCGATTCGGAGCGCATGGAGACGGTGCTCGACGAGCCCTACGTCCTCATCGCCAACCAGAAGATCTCCGCGGTCAAAGACCTGCTCCCGGTCCTCGAGAAGGTCATGCAGTCCGGGAAGCCGCTGCTGATCATCGCCGAGGACGTCGAGGGTGAGGCGCTTGCCACGCTCGTCGTGAACAAGATCCGCGGCACCTTCAAGTCGTCTGCCGTCAAGGCGCCCGGCTTCGGTGACCGCCGGAAGGCGATGCTGCAGGACATCGCCATCCTCACCGGTGGCCAGGTCATCAGCGAGGAGGTCGGCCTCAAGCTCGAGAACGTCGGACTCGAGCTGCTCGGCCGGGCCCGCAAGATCGTCATCACCAAGGACGAGACGACGATCGTCGAGGGCGCCGGCGACGCCGAGCAGATCTCCGGCCGGGTCAACGAGATCCGCGCCGAGCTCGATCGCTCCGACTCCGACTACGACCGCGAGAAGCTGCAGGAGCGGCTCGCCAAGCTCGCCGGCGGCGTCGCCGTCATCAAGGCGGGCGCGGCCACCGAGGTCGAGCTCAAGGAGCGCAAGCACCGCATCGAGGACGCCGTTCGCAACGCGAAGGCCGCTGTCGAGGAGGGCGTCGTCGCCGGTGGCGGCGTATCGCTCCTGCAGGCGTCGATGAAGGCGTTCGAGAAGCTCGACCTCGAGGCCGATGAGGCGACCGGTGCCCACATCGTTCGCGTGGCCGTCGAGGCGCCGCTCAAGCAGATCGCCGTCAACGCCGGACTCGAGGGCGGCGTCGTCGTGGAGAAGGTCAAGGGGCTCGAGCCCGGCTGGGGCCTCGACGCTTCGACCGGCCAGTACGTCGACATGATCAAGGCCGGCATCATCGACCCGGCCAAGGTCACCCGGTCGGCGCTGCAGAACGCGGCGTCCATTGCCGGCCTCTTCCTCACCACGGAGGCAGTCATCGCCGACAAGCCGGAGAAGGAGAAGGCTCCGGCCGGCGTGCCCGGCGGCGGCGACATGGACTTCTGAGTCCACGCGCACGCAGCGAAATCACACGAGAGGCGGTCCCGGTCTTCCGGGACCGCCTCTTGGTTTCGAGCCAACGGCAACTCATCCGAACGCCGCGGCGGTTGACCGCTATCGGACCGGTGCGACCCAGCCGTCGAGGTCACCGAGCGCGGCCAGCGTTACGCCGTACTCCTCACAGGTCCAGTGCGGGTCCTCGCCCAGCTCCGGCGCGATGGTCAGCTCGTGCAGAGGCTCGTCGTCGGCGTGCAATGGGCAGATGGGCCAGCGGCCATAGACCTCGGCCAGTGCCTCCTGGACATCCTGGGCGATCTGTCCGGCCAGGTAGGGCGTGCCATCCGGCCACTCCTCGGCCCACCAGCGACGCCCGGTGACGGCCGCCTCAACGACCGACACGGTCTGCGGATCGGCACAGCCAGCGGCGGCGAGGTCGCTGATGACCAGCGCCCGGATAGACAGCAAGATGTGATCGAGATTCATCGTTCTCTGGTCTACCCACCATCCCTGGTGTGGGCAAACATTGGCCTGCCGCACAGCGGGCCGCGAGCGCCCGAGATCACCGCTCTCGGCAGCCGATCCGCGGGATGGCATCGGGGATGATTACCGAGTGGCGCTTCTCGTCGACCCCGCTGTCTGGCCGGCGCACGGCCGGCTCTGGTGTCACCTGGTCAGCGATGCGTCACTGGAGGAGCTGCACGCGTTCGCCGAGCGGGTCGGCATCCCGCGGCGTGGCTTCGACGGCGACCACTATGACGTACCCGACTTCCGCCGAGCGGCCATCATCGCCGCCGGCGCCCGGCCAGTCTCGTCGCGGGAACTGGTCCGCAGGCTCGCTGCCGCCGGCCTTCGCCGGCGCAAGCGCGGTCGCCGATCAACGGCACATCGCCCGATCACATAAGCGAGCGCCGTTCGCGGTCGAGGTTGGCTCGAGCGGTCCCCTCCCAGTGTTGCCGGGCGTACGGCGTGTGGAACAGCGTCACGTGCCCCGCGAGGCTTCGGAGCACGGTGATCCGCCCGGCCCGGAACTCCTCGTCCGTGAGGTGCCCGTACTCCTCGCGAACCGCCGCGGTGTATTTCTCGTACATTTCCGGCTCGGTGGCGAGAATCGAAAGATCCGCATCGCAAAGCAGCGAACCGGCCTCATCGTCGTGGCCAGGCTTGTGGTCCCGCGTCAGGCGCACGAGCCGGGTGACCTCCGCGCGGAGCGTCGGATCTACGCCGAGGGAGGCTAGCTGCCTCTCCGCGAACTCCGCGCTTTGCTCTTCGTTGTCCGACCGCGCCGGGTCATAGACGGCGTCGTGATACCAAGCAGCCGCCCTGGCCAGGTCGTGGGCGCCCGGCGTTCCCTCGCCGGAGGCCTCGAACAGCGCGTCGAGCGCGCCGAGTACGGAGGCGAGATGAGACCGGCTGTGGTAGCGCCGGTGCGGCTCGCTCCACCGTTCAAGTAGCTCGACGCCCGCGGCTTCAGCCGCGTCGCTTGTCGCCGTTGCGCCGAGTCGGCGGCATAGCGCTACCCAAGCGGCGGCAGAGTCCTTTGGGTACGGTTCACGGCCCCGCCACGGCGCATCGGTCCCCGGCACGGATCGATGCTCCCAGCCGGCGTCACTCCTCGAACTCGAGCATTGGTGGCAGGACACCCTCGTGCGCGAGCAGCCAGCGCTTCATCTCGAGGCCCCCGCCGAAGCCGCCGAGCCCGTCCGATGCCACGACGCGATGGCACGCAACGACAATCGGATAGGGATTGGTGGCCATGATTTCGCCGACCACGCGGGCCGCGTCCTGGTCCCCGGCGCGTCCGCCGAGATCGCCATACGAAACGACAGAGCCGAACGGAACGCCATCGTGCAACGCGGAGAGGACCGCCCGGGGGAACCCCTCCACCCGGGACCAGTCGATCGGGACGGTGAACTCCCGCCGCTCACCCTCGAAATACTCGCGGATCTCGTCCACTGCCTGTGCGAGGACACCGCTCGGGGGGTCGACCAGTGACGCACCAGGCGCCCGCGAGCCGGGTAGCTTCACCCGGCTGACACCAGCCTCCGACACGCCGACGTAGAGCAACCCGATCGGCGTCCTCACCGCCGCCCACTCGCGTTTGTCCACCCGCCCAAGGCTATTCGCGGGGGCTGACAATCCGGCGCCCTCGTCTGGTCGTCGCCTGGCAGGGCGCGGTTGTCCAGTATTGTCCTTAAGCCGCGACAAGCTCGGATGGGAGCGGCGTGGCGTGGAGGACCGTGAGGCGGGAGACCGCGCGGGTCAGGACGACATAGAGACGGCGGAGCCCACGCAACTCGGCGGCGACGATCTCAGCTGGTTCCACGACGATTACGTGGTCGAATTCGAGGCCCTTCGCAAGCGAGGCAGGCACCACGGTCACCCGGGTCTCCAGGCCGTCCTCCCCGAGCACGCCGTGCTCCACCCCGGCCGACCTGAGGGCACTCGACAGCCGGGTCGCGGTGGGGTCGGCGCAGATGACACCGACCGAACCTGGCTCGGCGAGCGCGGCCTCGACCGCGTCGACAAGCGAGGCCTCGACTCGACGGATACCGGGCACCGGGGTGATAGCCAGCGATCCGCTGGCTTTTCGTACCGAAGTGGGGACGGCCAGACCGGAACCGATGGCGGGCAGCAGGCGGGCGGCGAAGTCGATGATCTGCCGCGGCACGCGGTAGCCCTTCGCCAGCTCTTCCACCTTGGCGCCGGGCTTGCCCAGATGCCCGAGCGCCGACACCCACCCGTCCGCAGCCCATGGCGTGGTGCCCTGGGCGAGGTCGCCCAGTACGGTGGCCGAGCCGAGCGCGCAACGCCGCCCGACAGCGCGGTATTGCATCGGCGACAGGTCCTGCGCCTCATCAAGGATCACGTGCCCGACACTTCGGGTGCGCTCAATGAGATCCCCCGCCTCATCGATCAGCACCGCGTCCGCTGGCGTCCAGTGAACCGACCGCGGGCCGCGCGGAGGCACCACCTGCAGGAGCATTGCCTGTTCCGACCTGTCGAGTATGCCGGCGGCGGCCAGGCCGAGCAGGTCGGGCTCGGTCAGCAGCCGCCCGACGAGCGTCGCCGGATCGACCTTCGGCCACACCATGTCGACCCAGTCCCGCACCACTCGCGATCGGGCGATCGCCGCCTCGGTACGGTCGTCCGTGGCGATCCCGTCGTACTCCATCAGCGTGCAGATCGCGGCGGCCACCGAGCGGGCCAGTAGCGCTCGGGCGGAGCCGTAGCGCAGCCCGCGAGAGCGCAGCTGCTCGATGAGTACCGCAAGCCGGTGGGCGGGGAGGCGATACCGTCGGGCCCCCCGGGTCACGGTGAGAGCCTCCGTCGGCGTGCCAACATGCGACCAGACCGCCGCGGCAAGAACATCGGCCATCCGCGCCTCGCCCTTGAGCCGCGCGACGTCGTCGGGCTCCGTGGTCCGGATTGGTACATGCGCGACGAGCTCATCCACGGTGACCTGGGTCACGTCGAGCTCTCCGAGCGCGGGCAAGACGTTGCCGATGTAGCGGAGGAAGGCCTTGTTCGGGCCGACGACGAGTACGCCGGAGCGGGCCAGCCGGTCCCGAAACGCGTAGAGCAGGTATGCCGCTCGATGCAGCCCGACGGCCGTCTTGCCGGTTCCCGGAGCTCCCTGGACGCACAACGTGACGCCGAGGTCGGCTCGGACGAGATCATCCTGGTCGGGCTGGATGGTCGCGACGATGTCGCGCATCGGGCCGATCCGCGGCCGTTCGATCTCCTCGGTAAGGATGCGGCTGGCGACGGCCTCGGCCTCGCTTGCCGCGCGGTCGAGGCGCTCGTCCTCGTAGGCCGTCAGCTCGCCGCCGTCGAAGCCGAATCGGCGGCGGCGTACGACACCCATTGGCTCCTGAGCGCTGGCCCGGTAGAACGCGCGCGACATCTCGGCCCGCCAGTCGAGCACCATCGGGTGTCCCGCGGGGTCGTGCACGTGCCTACGGCCGATGTAGTGCGTTGCCGCCTGCGGCGGGTCGAAGTCCAGCCGGCCGAAGAACAGCGGAGTGTCCGGGTCGTCGACCAGCGCGGCGGCGCGATGATAGAGGGCAGCCTTGAGATACTCGGTGTTCAGCCGGTCGGCGCCCTGTGCCTCGAGCGAGAGCACGTAGTCGCGCATGCGACGTAGCGCCGCCCTGGAATCGGCGAGGTGCCGGCGCTCGGCGGCGAGCTCGGACCTCTCGGGTTGCCCGGGCGAATCCCGTGGGGCAGCCGCCGCCGGCCTTCGGTCGCCTTGACCCGTTCCGGCGGCTTTTGGTGGGTGGCTCGTATCGGTGGTCATGTCGGGCATGCGTGATGCTCCAATGATCACGACGGTGGATGCACGGCAGGAGGGCGGCCAACGCGGCCGCGCGACCTTGGACCCGTATCGCGGCCTGTCATCGCGCATACGCATACGGGCTGAGAGCGAACTGGGTGCGACTGGCGACGTTACCAGCGTCTAGGAGAGATCGCACAGGCGATTTCCGGTCGGCTGCGGGAGGGTGACGGCGTCGCCGTCGTGAGCGACTATGGACCTGCCTGTCCGCTGCCCGGAGCTTGGGACCATGTCGATCCAGGAAGATCAGCTCATCTTCGAGTACCTCGGCCGAGTTGCCGATGCGGCCCAGGGCCGCCTTGCGCCGCTGGACCGAGTACAGCTGGTCGAGGACGTCCGCGCGCGGATCGAGTCCGAACGTGCTCGCGGCACGCCAGTGGCCCGCGTCATTGCCCAGCTTGGTCCGGCCGAGGTGTTGTTGGCG
>JBKOZJ010000151.1:0-17827 GCA_046725875.1 Actinomycetota bacterium | reverse complement strand
CGGGCCGCGGAGCAAAGCGGTGCGTTCGCTCGGCCGTCACTGCCACGGGGTATTGATGGCACTATCGAAGAGGTCCTAATGACCCCGCCATTCATCATCGAGGAGGGGTGGGATGTCGCGCAGAGAAGTTGATCAAGTGGGCGCCACGCTCGGCTGGCCACCGGAGGTGCCACCCTGGCGACCGCCCCCGGACATCCCGTCGCCGTTCCCCCAACCTCCCGGAACGCTCCCACCCGTCGAGCCGCCGCGACCCGGCCTCCCCGAGTGGTGGGAGTCAACCGACCGGCCGAGGCCGGCAGACCTCGAGGCACAGCTGCTCGACCGCCGGATTGTCCTGCTGTCCGGGTATCTGAACGGTCCGGTCGCGAACCGAGCCGTGGCGTCGATCATGCTGCTCGATGCGCGCAGCCCCGAGCCGATCGAGATCCGCATCAGCTGCCCCGACGGCGATCTTGAGGCCGCAGCTGCCCTGGCGGAGACGATCGACCTGGCCCGCTCGCCGGTGCGCGCACTCGCGAGCGGCACAATCGGCGGACCGGCGGTCCTGGCGTACGCCGCCGCCCAGCGGCGCGCGGCTCATCCCCACAGCATGTTTTACCTGCGTGAACCTCGAATGAGCGCCGAAGGCCGGGCCACCGAGATCGCCGTACAACTCGAGCGGCAGCAGCACCTCCTGGCCCGCTGCATTAGCCGGCTGGCCGAGGCCACCGGGCAATCCGCCGAAACCGTCGAGTCCGACCTTCGGCTGGGACGAGTGCTTACCGCGGAAGCGGCGGTCGACTACGGCCTGGTCCATGAACTCCTGGTCAGGGATACCAACAAGCCCTAGCTGTACGGCCCCGCGATAAGTGGGCGGCCCGGCTCCGATCGTGCGGGGTGTTCCCAGCAAACCCTCAGCTGACTCCAACGCTGCCTTCAGTCCCTCAACGCGGAGGCCTCCACCCGTGACTCCCTAATGGCGTGCTCCTTCGGAAAGGGCATCCGTCGCGCCTTGGACGAGCGGCTGCCGGGGTCGCGGTGGGATGTGGCAGAGTCGCCGCATGGTGACGGCGACGCAGCTGTTGCATCGCCTCACGTCGCTTGAGCCATATGACCCCGACCGGGAGTGGGACCCGCCGGTCGACGACCCGCGCGTGCTGCGTGACCTACGCGCTAATGACCTTGATCGCTTGCCCTGGTTCTACAAGCGATACACCGAGCCGTTGCCGTGGGTGGCGCTCCCCCGCGAGCTCCCAGCCACCACCGCGGGAGCCGTCGACGTGCTCGCCGGTACCGCAGATGTTCCGCCCGCCGATCTGAGCCTGGCGCAGCTGTCCCGGCTGTTGCACCTGTCGGCCGGGGTGGTGCGTACGATGCAGCGCCCTTACGGGACCCATCTCTTCCGTGCCGCCGGATCTGCCGGCGGACGGTTCCCGTTGGAGGTGTACCTTGCCGCACCGGAGGGGTGCGAAGTGCCGGCCGGTGTTCACTGGTACCACCCACAGGACCACGCCCTTGTCTTGATTGGCCCATCGCCGAAAGGAGACGCACCGGTCGTGGTTGTCACGGGCGTTCCGTGGCGGACGGGCTGGCGGTATCGCGAGCGTGGCTACCGACACGTCTATTGGGATGCCGGCACGATGCTCTCGCAGCTGCTGGCAGCCGCCGACTCCGCCGGAATCCCCGCGCGCCTGCACACACGGTTTCCGGATGAGACGGTTGCTGCGCTTGTGGGTGCGGACCGCGTCCACGAATGGCCGGTGGCGGTGGTCGTCCTTGGCGACGGAACGCCGGCCCTCAACGCAACGGGTTCGGCTGCCGTTGGTGCTGTCGACGCCGCCCCGGTCGAGTTCCCGCTCGTCACGGGCGCACAGCGCGCGGGCGAACGAGACACGCTCGAATCGGCCTGGGCTCGCGGCGCTCCGGTCGACGTACCCCTGTCCGGTGGCGAGCCCGTCGAGGCGGTCGTCCTTGCGCGCGGGTCGCAGCGCCTCATGGATCCCTCCCGCGCGCTGCCGATGAGCCTGCTGAGCACGTCGCTGGCGGCCGCTCTGCGCGGCGTCGCCGTCCCACACTGGGTTGTGGTGCACAACATCGACGGAATCTTGCCTGGCGTGTTCCGCTGGCCGGACCTCTTGTCGCCGGTCCGGAGGGGCGACGTGCGTGAGGAGCTCTATCGCGTCTGCTGCGACCAAGGCCTCGGACGCGACGCCGCCTTCGTCGTGATTGCGGCCGCCGACGTCAGCACGATGGACGATAGGGACTACCGCGATGCGCAGCTCGCCGCCGGAATCGTCGAGGGCAGACTGCACCTACTTGCCTACGCCCTCGGCGCCAGCGCCTCGGGCATGACCTTCGCCGACAGCCTCGTGCCCACACTCATGGGCCAGCTCTTGGACGGCCTCCTGTTCACTTGCGTTGGCGTGGGCGAGTATTCCTCAGCGGTTGGCGGCCAGCCCGGAGCACCGACGCCCATCCGACCGGTGATGCCTAGGCTCTGACTTCGAGGTCGGCTGCGACCTCGAGGTCATGAATGTGAAGGTGCGGGCTGGATACTGGAGAGCGCATCGGAGGTGAGCACGGTGGACCTGTATCTGATGCAGCACGGCCAGGCGACGACCGAGGCCGAGGACCCTGAGCGACCGCTGACCGACGCCGGCCGGGCCGCGGTGCGGCGTGTGGCTGCGCGGGCTCGAACGGTGGGCGTCCGGATCGGGCTCTGTGTACATAGCGGGAAGCTGCGCGCAGAGCAAACCGCGCGGTTGCTGACAAATGAAATAGGCGCCGAAGCGAGCGTCGAGGCTCGTCCTGGTCTTGCGCCCAACGACGCGGTCACACCGGTCGCGGAGTGGCTGCGAGAAGACGCGGAATACCAGGCAATCGCGCTGGTCGGCCACCTGCCCTTCCTCGAAAGGCTCGCTTCCCTGCTGGTTGCCGGGGACGAGAAGAGGCAGGTGGTCCGTTTCCGTATGGGCGGCCTGGTCAAGCTGGAGCCCAAGGACGACCGCGACGGATTCTCGGTCGCCTGGGCAATACCGCCTGAGCTTGCATAGTCGAACCGTGTTGCTCAGGCGGGCTCGAACGTGGCGAGCAGTGCCTCCAGCGCGGCTTGGTCCGGTCCGACGAACGGCGGTGTCTGCGGCGCGAGCAGCACCGTCTCGAACAGCCGGTTGTCTGGCCGCGGCGCCGGCGGCAGGTGGACGCTGAAGACCGCAGAGGCTGCCATTGCCCGGAGCGGGTCGACGGTGGCGCGAAACTTAACCGGGTCGACGTGATGGACCCATGGACTGTCGACCGACGCCCACATCAACTGAAGGTCGCGGAGCTCGTCGCCGACCGCGCCCACGTCGGCGGATGTGGCCAGCTCGGCCGACGGCATCGGAGCTCCGAAGCAATCGGAGCTGAACAACGCGCCCGACCGGTCGTCCAGAAAGCCGGTCGTCGCCGGGCTGTCGAACAGGGGCGGGCGGAAGGCGTGCAGCCCTCGGTCTCCGACGTCGAGGACCTGACCCGGGTTGAGGAGGAAAACCCGGTCGAGCGGGACCGCCCATTCGCAAGACATGATCCCCAAGCCGATAAAGGTGCTCACAAGCCGGGCTTGCGGCGCGGCTTCAAGAAGGGGCCACAGTCCACCGGTGTGATCGCGGTCCGGGTGGGTGATCCACACCCACCGCACGTCAGCGGGATCGATCACCTGGGCAAGGGCCGAGACGAATGCCTTGTCCGCGGTGCTCAGGCCGGTGTCGACCACCACGGGCTGCTCGGCATGGAGTACAAAGGCGTTGACGGGCAGGAACCCGAGTCCGGGAACCTCGGCGCAGTCGCCGAGGACCGTCACATCGCCGATGCGATGGATGCGCATGGCCACCTCCCCCGCGTGTCACCCGCCCCCTAACCGAGCAACAGGATGTTGCACTATTCTGGGCGAGGTCGGGCAGTCTGTCAAGATTCGCGCTACAGTATGTTGAGCGATTATGGTGCGGCGATACGAACTCAGAGAACGCGCCCAGCGGCAGGCCCACACCCGGCGTCGCATAATCGAAGCCACTGTCGCGCTGCACGTTGAACGCGGCCCAGCGGCCACGCAGGTCACCGATATCGCGCAACGTGCGGGCGTTGACAGGGTGACCATCTACCGCCACTTCCCCGACCCCGGGTCACTGCTCCAGGCCTGCTCGGCGTACTACTACAGCGTCCACCCGCTCCCCGACCCGACCACGTGGGCCACGATTGAAGACCCGGATGCGCGGATGCGCCACGGGCTGCGGGAGCTGTACGCCTACTGGGCGGAAAACGCCGCCATGGTGGCTAACATCCTGCGCGACGCGCAGGTACTAGGCCACCTTGGCGTCGGCCGGCGGCTGTTGGCCCTGCAGCGCGATTCAGTCGAGGTGCTTGCTAGGGGCTGGTCGGCTCCGAACAAGCGCGAGGCGGCGGTGGCGGCCACGATCCGAACCGCCGTTGACTTCCAGACCTGGCAGCGCCTGGTCCGCGAGTATGGCCTGTCGGTGCAGGCAGCAATCGAGCTGGCCGTCACCTGGACGCACTGCGCGGCCATCGCACCGTGAGAAACGCAGCTCGCGGTCGAAATCTGTGCTGGCTTGGGACCTCGGTCACTTCAACGGTCCGAAGAACGTCTGCAGGTCGGCGGCCAGCTCGGTCGGTGCCTCCATTGCCGGGAAATGCTTGCCATGCTCGAACTCGGTCCAGTGTGCGTCCGGCGGTGCCGGGACCAGTTTGCGTACCGTCTCGTCCGCGCCAAAGACTGCGAAGCCCTGCGGAACCGTCGGCGGCGCTCCCCAGTCCGACGAGTGGGCCTGCTCGTACAGTGTGTGCGCCGCGGTGGCGCCCGAACCAGTGAACCAGTACAGGCTGACCGTGGTGAGCAGCTGATCACGATCGATCGGCAGGTCCGTCCATTCCTCGAACTTCTCCGCGATCCAGGCCAGCTGCAGCAGCGGCGAGTCGACAAGGCCGTAGCCAATGGTCTGCGGCCGGCTGTTCTGGATCGCCAGGTAGCCTGAACCTTCGTACTTGAACTCGTTCATTCGGTCCAGGATCAGCTTGTCGACAGGATCGGCCTCGTCGAGCCGGTCGGCCATCCCGGGGATGAACGTCGCGACGTTCGCAGCGGTCAGCGGATCGGTCACCACATGCACACCGATCACATGTTCGCCATCGAGGCCGGCAACCATGCCAGACACGCCGCCGCCGATGTCGCCACCGTGCACGCCGTACCGCGAGTAGCCGAGCCGGCGCATCAGCTCGACCCAGGCACGTGCGGTCCGACCCATGGCCCAGCCGGTCGCGCTGAGCGGGGTCGAGAATGCGTAGCCAGGCAGCGACGGCGCGACGATGTGGAACGCCGGGCCCGCGGCCGCATTGACTAGCGGCTCGATCAGCTGCAGGAACTCGGCGACGGAGCTCGGGAAGCCGTGCGTGATCAGCAACGGCTTTGCGTCCGGCTGCTCGGATTTGACGTGCAAGAAGTGGATGCGCTGGCCATCGATCTCGGTGGTGAACTGCGGGTACTGGTTGAGCTTCGCCTCCTGGGTGCGCCAGTCGTACTGCCCGTTCCAATACTCGGCGAGCTCCTCGAGGTAACCCAGCGGTACGCCGCGGGTCCACCCCACCCCGGGCAACTCGCCGGGCCAGCGGACGCTGGCTAGCCGCGCGTGCAGGTAGTCCAGCTCGGCCTGGGCCATCTCGATGCGGAATGGGTGGAGTTCGTCAGGCATCGCTTCTCCTTGTCACTGGGCTGCTACCGGGCGGCATCTAACCCTCTCCGTGTTCGACCGAAAGGTGACTGGCCGGACATTCGATCACAAACCCTGATCCTGTCAGTAAAGATTATGGACAATAGCGGAATGATTCCTTCCTAGATGCTGGACAGGACGAAAGAATGCTGGAAACTTCCGCGCGGCTGCTGCGCATGCTCTCCCTACTGCAATCCCGGCGCGACTGGACCAGCGCCGAGCTCGCCAGCCGGCTCGAGGTCACCACTCGTACCATCCGCAACGACGTGGACCGGTTGCGCCGGCTCGGCTATCCGGTCGAGGCGCGACCGGGTGTGGCGGGCGGGTACCAGCTCGGCGCTGGCGGCACGTTACCGCCCCTGCTGCTCGATGACGAGGAGGCGGTGGCCACCGCGATCGGGCTCCGTACCGCAGCCAGTGGCTCGATCGCCGGCATCGAGGAGACCTCGGTACGCGCGCTGGCGAAGCTGCAGCAGATGCTTCCATCGCGGTTGCGCCACCGGGTCAACGCATTCCAGTCGCACACGCTGCCCGCCCCGTTTCGTGGGCCCCAGGTGGATGCCGACGTGCTAACCGTGGTCGCCAGCGCATGTCGAGACCATCTGCAGCTCAGATTCGACTACTGGACGCATTCCGGCGCTGCCAGCCGGCGCATGGTGGAGCCGTACCGCCTGGTCAACGACCGGCGACGCTGGTACCTAATGGCATGGGATGTGGATCGGGACGCCTGGCGCACCTTTCGGGTCGACCGGATCGAGCCGCGGACGCCCACGGGACCGCGTTTTGCGCCGCGTCCGCTGCCGCCCGACCACGAGGTTGCGGCGCAGGTCGCCCGTGGCGTCGCTGAGGCGACCTGGCGGTACCGGGCGCGGGTGATCGTGCAAGCGCCGGCCGCCCATGTTCGTGATCGGCTGCCGATCCCGGTCGACGTCGAGTCGCTCGGTCCCGATCGGTGCGCCTTCGAACCTGGCTCCGACCATCCGCAGATGCTCGCCCTCTATCTGGGAATGCTGGAGGCGGATTTCGAGATCGAGGACTCGCCGGAGCTAGTGGACGCGCTGAGCGAAATCGCCGGTCGTTATCAACGCGCCGTCGAAACCAGCCGGCCTGCCTCCGAGTAGCTGCTCCGTACCTTTGGGAGACCGCGGTCAGTCGCGGCCGATCACCTCGCAGCCAGGCCTCGGTGCCGGTCGAGGCCTGCCGCTTCTGTCTCTGCGGCACGACCGCCCAAACGGATCGACTCGACCTTCGACTTGTTGTACCGGGGTTCAAGATCTTCTGGCTATGCTGTCGTGTCCAAGCGTTGGCCGGCTTGTCGCGATCGCGGACGAGGATTTGGAGGCACCGGAGGGATTTGATGAGGCGGTTCTCGGTAGTGACCATCTCGGCGGCACTGCTTATTGGCTTAGGACTGTTAGCGCCTTCGTCCGAGGCCACGCTCTCCAACACGACGATTCCGACCGCGGGGCGGTTCCAGCCGCCCTTGAGCTCCCTTCAAGCGATCGTGGTCAAGACGACGTACTGGAGGAGCACGTACGCCACGGTGGAGACGTGGGTAAGGGCCTCCGCGACGTCGTCTTGGGTTCGAAAGGGCACGGGGACCGGCCGGGTTGGTTACAGCGGGATCAAGATAACGCGGGTTCAAGGTGATGGCTCGACTCCGGCCGGGAAGTTCAGAATCCTGTGGGGCTTCGGGACCGGAACTAACCCGAACACGCGAGGGATGGGCTGGCGGAGATTCGACTCAAACGACTATTGGGTGGGAGACCCTCTGCACGCGCCGAGCTACAACACCTATCAGACGTCTCGAACCAGCGGATGGCGCACCAGCTGGGCCGAGCGGCTCGCCGACTACCGCACCCTTTACCAGTACGCCTGGGTTATCAGCTTTAACCGACCAAGGCTGGGAACCAGGCCTGCCTCCGAGCCGCAGCCGATCCTTTCTGGCCCGGGAAGCGGGAGCGGGATCTTCCTCCATGTCCAAGGCTCGGGTGCGACCGCCGGGTGCGTGTCCATTCCACTAAGCCGAATCACCAGTCTGTCGGCCTGGTTCGACAAGGCCAAGAACCCCATCATCATCATCGGAGAAGACGACTGGCTTAAAGGTTAGATATCCAGATCCGGATCCGCTTGGTGCCCCACCGCGGACGCCGTCGCATCTCGTCCCAACACGGGCGGGTCAAGCCGAGCCTGCGACAGATCAACTCCTTGGTCACCGACGGCTAAGCTGCGGGCATGACCGACCGTTACGAGTACAAAGTGGTTGAGCTCAGAGAGCGAATGATCGGCGGCAAGATGGCCGGTGACAAGCTCGAGAAAGTACTCAACGAGCATGCCTCCCAAGGATGGCAGCTGAAGGCAATCACTGCGGCAGAAGTGAAGGGCCGGGTTGGGCCCGGTGGGGTGGAAGGCGTATTGGTGACCTTCGAGCGCCGAAGGGGATAGAACCCGCGGGCGTCATCCATGCATTGAGCAGGAATCAACCCGCTAATTAGGACAAGCACCGCCGCCCGCGGCCATTGTTACCGGCTCACAGTGGGACGAGCTGTGGGCGCCAACCGCATGTCAATCCATGGGATGGTGTCCCCTGGCAGGAGATAGCGCTCGATCTCGACGAACCCGTGCTTCTGGGCGAACCGGAGACCGTCCAGGTTGGACGACAGCACGACGGTCTCAATCACCTCGGCGCCGAGCGCCCGCGCCCGGCTAAGACCGCGCGCATACAGTTCCTCCCCGAACCCCTGCCGACGGCGAGCGGCGAGTACACGGGCGATGACTGTCGCCGTCTTCGTGTCGTCGGTTGGTGGGCGTACCGTGCTGCAGCCCACGACCTCGTCACCGAGATACGCGACCTCCAAATGGTGACGCTGTGCCCGCTCCCGTACGTCGTCTAAAGAAAGTATGTGGGTGGGGATGATCAGATTGTGGACGTATCGCCAGTCCTCGAGCTCGGCGTCGCCGCTCGGCTGCTCAATGCGCAGGTCAAGCACTGCAGCAGGAAATCCGAGCAGACTCGGAAACGTCAACCAGGTCGACGGCTCCGACATCGCGCTGCAGGACCGCGGCTTGCATCTCCTGAAGGCACCGGCGGCGGTGGGCGGCCGTTCGCGGTCATTGTGAGGTAGGAGACCGTGCGGCCTGGGTCAGGGCGGCTACGAGAGCCGCGGTTGCCGGAGGGTCGGGTGGGTCGCCGTAGGTAGCCGCGTAGATCTGGCGGGGCGGGACCGGGAGCCCGGTGGCGGTGATCGCCGGGTGGCGGTGGGCGCGCAGTGCCAGTCCGGGGATCGTGGGTACGCCCATGCCGGCGGCGACGAGGCTCTGCATCACCACCATGTCGTCGGTGGTGTAGGCCAAGTGTGGGGAGAAGCCGGCGTGTTCGCACATCTCCACGAGATGGCTGCGGCATCTCTCGCAGCCGGCGATCCAGGGTGTCCGTGTGCTCGGTGAGTGTGCTCTCGCCGCCGGTCGTGAGCAGGAAGAGCGGGTCGTCGAGCAGGTGGGTCAGCCGGATGCTGTCGTCCTCGGGGGCTGTGTCGTCGTACCGGAAGATCACGGCGACGTCGACCTGGCCTGCCCGCAGCTGCCTTATCACCCGTAACTCCGTGGTCGGCGGCCGGCACGGCGGGTTGCTAACCATGCTCGGCGGCGTACTTGGCCTGACCGTGCACGCCGCGGCCGCATCGCTTGGGCTGTCGGCGCTGCTGCTCGCCTCGGCGGCCGCGTTCACCGTGCTGAAGATTGTCGGGGCAGCCTATCTGCTGTGGCTCGGCGTGCAGATGCTGCGATCGGCGATCCGTTCCCGTCATTCGCCCGTTGTGGACGAGCCGGCGGTGGCGGCGCGCCGGAGGTCGGCGTACATGCGACAGGGCTTCCTGTCCAACGCGCTCAACCCCAAGGTGGCGCTGTTCTTCGTCACCTTCCTGCCCCAGTTCCTCTCCGCCGAGAGCGGCTCACCGCGAGCCGAGGCGCTGCTGCTCTCGTCGATCTTCGCAGGGCTCTACCTGGCGTGGTTCGGCCTGTACGTCATGGCCGTCGACCAGCTCGGCCGATGGCTGCGCCGGCCGCGGATGAAAGCGCGGATCGAACAGATCACCGGCCTGCTCCTCGTCACCGTCGCCGTCCGCCTGGCAACCGCCAGCCACTGATATCGAAGCGCAAGTCCGGAGAAGTGGACTAGAGCCGTAAGCGAACTGTTCGTGACGACCTTCGTCACGCTCGAAGGCTCATGTGGTTACTCCAGACTGTGACCGACGCGCCGTCCTCCTCAATGCGGCTAGCGCACTGACCGGAACGCCGCCTGGAGCTCCTCGGAGAACAGTTGCGGTTGTTCCCAGGCCGCGAAGTGGCCGCCCCTGTCGACTTCGTTGAAGTAGATGAGGTTGGGGTAGGCCCGCTCGGCCCAGCTCCGCGGGGCCTGATATTGCTCGCCGGGAAAGACGCTCACGGCTACCGGAATCGAGACGCCTTTGGCGTTAAAGAAGCCACCCTTGTATTCCCAATAGAGACGAGACGACGAGACCCCCGTGTTGGTCAACCAATAGAGGGTGATGTTGTCGAGGATCTCGTCACGGGTCAGTTCGCCCGTGGCGCTCCCGGTCCGGTCCAGCGCCGAGGCGACCGCCGCGGCCGGTTGACCGTCAGCATCGTTATGGTCGAGAAGCCACGCGGCCAGGCCCACGGGAGAGTCCGCGATGCCATACAACGTCTGCGGTCGCGACGCCATGTACCTGGCGTACTCGACTTGCTCGTACGTCCTGATCAGCTGCTCGTAGGCGCGTCGTTCCTCGGCTGAGAGACCGGATGGTGGCGGATCGCCGGCCAGGGAAGCCCGGTCGATGTCGGGTGGGACGGTGGCAGGCATGTTGGTGTGGATGGCGAGCAACCCCGCAGGTGCCTGCAAGCCCATCTGGTCGACGACAAACGCTCCCCAGTCGCCGCCCTGGGCGACGTAGCGGGGGTAGCCGAGGCGCTGCATCAGCACTGCCCAGGCCCTTGCCATGCGCTCGGGTCCCCAGCCGGTGCTGGTCGGCTTGCCGGAGAACCCGTAGCCGGGCATCGACGGGATCACCAGATGGAAGGCGTCTGCTGGGCTCGCACCGTGCGCCGTGGGATTGGTCAGTGGACCGATGATCTTCAGCTGCTCGATGATCGACCCGGGCCATCCGTGGTTGACGATGAGCGGCAACGCATCCTCGTGCTCCGACCGAACGTGGATGAAGTGAATGTCCAGCCCGTCGATCTCGGTTACGAACTGCGGCAGCGCGTTCAGCCTCGCCTCACACGTTCGCCAGTCGTACTCTGTCCCCCAATAGCGGGCGAGCTTCCGGATCATGGCGAGCGGCACGCCTTGAGCTGGATCCGCGACCGTCTCTTTCTCGGGCCAGTTCGTGGCCGCGATGCGTCGACGGAGGTCTTCCAGGGCCTCATCCGGAATGTCGACCTGGAATGGACGGATGTTGCTGGCGGTCTCGACGCTGCTCATGACGACCTCCGTTGTTGGTGGGCACCGGTCAACGCAGAGACCGGAACGCGACCCGGATCGCGGTGGAGAGCCGGTCTGGCTGCTCCCAGGCGGCGAGGTGGCCACCTCGGTCGAGCTTGCTGTAGTGGATGAGGTGGGTCTAGAGGGGTTCCAGCCGGGGAAGATGGGTCGCTGTCACGGCGCTAGCCGAAGGTGAAGGCGTAGGCCTGGACGCCGGGGTCCAGGAAGGTGATCTGGAAGGTGCGCTCGCTGATCGGGTCCGGCTGGCGGATCAGCTGGTACAGCCGGGGGTGGGTGACCGTGCCGTCGCCCGCCTGGTCGACATCGGTGCCGTGGGCGGCTGCTGGCGGCTGCCCGTCCAGCAGCACCCGGAACCGGACGGGACTCGCCGGCGCGGCCGGTGCCATGACCAGGTGCAGGTCGCGGGCGTGGAACCGGTAGGCGATCTCGCCCTCTGGAGCGTTGAGCACGATGGCCTGCCGCTTGACCGTCCAGGCACCCCAAAGTGCCCACTCGTTGAGCCGCAACCGTCCCGGGACGGCATACACCTGCGGAGTGTCCAACGCCGCACCATCGGGAGAGGCGAAGTTCTCGGTGCGCGCGTACCCGAGGTAGTTCTCCGGCGACCACAAGCTGTCCCAGTCGGCGGCCGTCTCCACCCCACCAGGGTCGACCACCACCAGGTCCTGCCCGAATCCCTTGGCGCCGGCCTCGGTCAGTAGTTGCTGCAGGATCATCTCGGACTGCTGGTAGCCGCCCTCACCGAACTGATGGTGGCGGATCTGCCCGTGGGCATCGACGAGGTACAGCGCCGGCCAGTAGTGGTTGTCGAACGCGGTCCAGATGGCGTAGTCGTTGTCGACCGCGACCGGGTAGTCGACCCCAGGTCCTTGAGGGCGCGGCGAACGTTGTCCAGGTCGTGCTCGACATCGAACTCCGGGGTGTGCACCCCGAGCACCACCAGCCCATGATCGCGGTACTTGTCGGCCCAGGCGCGCCGGTAGGGCAGGGTGCGCAGCCAGTTGATGCAGGTGTAGGTCCAAAAGTCGACAAGCACCACGCTGCCGCGCAGCCCGGCGGGCGTCAGCGGCGGCGAGTTGAGCCACTCAGTCGCGCCGGCCAGGGACGGCAACGACCCTTCAACCGGCAACTGGACCGCCGCGGGGTGCGTGGTAGCGCGGAACAGCCGGTCGGCGCTCCTGAGGACGGTCCTCCATGGGGTTGCCTCCTCGTCCATCTATCGCTCCTTCGTTAGCTGTCGGCCTCGACGATGGCCTCGGTGAAGGCTTGGGGTACCTCCTGCGGCAGGTTGTGACCGACGTCCGTCCCCTGCTCGGCTAGCGCAGCGATCGGAACGGGCACGGACCTCGTCGGAGAATAGTTCCGTGACCCAGTACCGAACGAGCTCCTGCGGCTCGGCCAACGCCGCACCCTGCGACCGATCGGGAACCGTCTCGCGGTCGGACCACCTGGTCGCGGCGATGCGCCGGCGGAGGTCCTCGACAGCCGATTCCGGCACGTCCGCCCGGAAGGGGCAGATCTCGAGTGCGTTCTCAACGGTTCCACTCATGAGCGACTCCGGTCTTGGTGAATGCGGCTTGGACTGACCCTCTCTCACTGGGGCGCCGATCAACGCAGTGACCTGGAATGCAGCTCGCACCTCGGCGGCGAAGAGCTCCGGCTCCTCCCAAGCGATGTGGACAACCCGTCGATCGTCCGGAGCCGGTGTCGCAATCGCTGTGTCGACACGGTGCACGCGGCGGAACCAAGTCTGGTTCCGCCGGGCGGCGTTCGCGTCCGCCGGTGGGGTGAAGCGGGCGCCGGCCGGCGAGTCGCAGCGGTATCGGCGATGGCCAGCCGGGCCGTCGATCGATCGGTCAGGCGCGTGACGCGCAACGCAGGGCTCTGACCTGGTGGTTCGCGGGTGGTGGGCACCCAGGGACTCCAACCCGGAATCTACGGATTAAAAGGAGATCACGACGGTCGGAGCGGACCTGCTGCACTGCGGTTGGTCGAGGTCGGGGACCGTGTGGTTAGGCGTGTTCTCGCATCGTTCCCCTGGAGGTGCCAAATTGCGGCCAAGATCGCACCGCCGTACCTCCACGTGCCTCGCCGTTGATGTCAGCTCTGGATGTCAGCCGACGGCGAGTGGATTGCGTACCTTTCGGACCCGTTCACAGAGGTCGACGTTGGCCTGCTCAGCCATGTCGTGTCCTTTCTGTCCGTCCCCAGGCGTTGGGTTGCTCGGTTAAAGGCCGGAGCGTGCAGTAATGGCGCGGGTCCTCACATCGGCCAGACGGCTCTCCGCCCGGCATACGTCCGTGCAGACTTGCCCGCATGCCTCGCAGAACTGCGCACGGACGTCTCGACCACGTCCGAACGGGCGAAGAAGATGGCCTCGTACCACAGTGATCATCCGAGTCTTCATCACATCACCTGTGCTGATTCGACTCCTGTCTAAGTAGGCCCGAGTTTGCCAGCTGCTTTTACATCTGTCAAATTAGGCGTGTGTCGGACCAGATGCTGCTCCCCCTGCTGGATTCGAGCTGCTGCACCCCCTGCGTCGTCCCTGACACCGTGAAGCGCTTGGTTCGACTGTTCACACCCGAGGGCGTCCCCGTCGGGGACCGACGAGCATGGTCACGGGCGCGTTAGTCCGCCGGATATTGGCGGAGCTGGTCGGCACCCGGTCTTCTCGTCAGCTTGGGTTTGCGCCACTGTCATCGAGCAAGAACCGCGGAAAGAGCGCGGACTGTGAACCCGATCCGAGCAAGGCTCGCGGAGGTGGCTACAACCATGGGCCAGACGAACACGGGTGCTACAACCGTGATCGTGGCAAGCATGGCGGCATCAAGGCCGATCGCGCCGATGATGCCGGCGAGTGACGCCGCTCGGGTCTGGGCGTAGTTGCGGTAGAGCAGGCGGGCAGCTTCGAGCAGAGCGACCGTCAAAGCAGACCGGCGACGAAGGTGAGTGCTGCGGTGCCCGCGTGTGGCCAGGTCCAGGCCCGCCACGCGATGAAGGAGGCCACCCAACAGCCGCCGACAATAGGTCCGGTGGTCAACAGGGTCACCGCGGCGCGATGGCCGGGCGAGTGCCGACCGAATGCCTCGGAGACCTCGTCGACGCTGCCGAATTCGGTCACCGCGGTTGCCGCGGCGCTGTCCGCGTCGAGTCCGTCCCGAAGGCGTTGGTCGTACGTTTCGATCAGACCGTCGGCCAGTTCGTCGACCGCCGCGCTGGGTAGGCGGCGGCGAAGCGCAGCGAGGTGCGCGTCGATTAGTGCGTGGCTGGCCATGGCCGCCGCTCCAACAGGGAGGTAACCGCGGCGGTGAAGGCCCGCCAGTTGGCATGGTCACCGCTGAGCCTGCGCTTGCCGTCGACTGTGAGCTGGTAGCTGCGCCGCCGGCGTCCGTCCACCATCGACCAGGAGCGCTCGATCAGCCCATCCGCTTCCAGGCGGTGCAGGGCGGGATAGATAGTGCCAGTGGGGAGATCGAACCGTCCGGCGCTGCCTTCCCGCAGTGCTTCCTTGATCGCATACCCGTGCAGCGGGCCGTTGGCGACGACCTCACCAATGGGATGATCGACCGGTTCCGGGCCCTGCCGATGACCCGCTCCGCGGTCCTCGCCGGCCGGACCCTCGCCGACGCCGTGCGGAACCTGTTCGTGCTCGGGCTGATGACCGGCATCGGGTACGCGATCGAGTTCCGCTTCCACGCTGGACTCGCCGCCGCCCTCGCCGCGATCGGGCTCGCCATCGCAGTCGGCGTCCTGCTCTCCTGGATCAACGCGCTGATCGGGCTCCTGGTGCGCGACCCGGAATCAGCCGGCCTTATCGGGCTGCCGCCGGTCATCCTGCCCACCTTCACCAGCTCCACCTTCGTCCCAATCGCCACCATGCCCGGCTGGCTCCAGGCCTTCGCCAAGATCAACCATCACCGTCACCGTCGCCGCCATGCGAGCCCTCTGCCTAGGTGGACCCACCGCCAGCCACCTCTGGCACGCCATCGCCTGGCTCGGCGGACTACTCGTCCTCACTATCCCGCCGCCGTCACTAGTTACCGGCATGCCACGGCAAGCTGAGCGAGACGCGGTCCGCGGGCCAATCGAGGGTCGACTGTCTTTTGATCGCAGCCTGGCTGCATGATCTTGGATATGGGCTCCTGTTTACGGGAGCTGGCTGGCTCGTAGCCCGTGCTGGCAACCGAGGTTTGTCCCGCGTTCGGCGAGTACAACGTAAGTCGTCATCTGACCCTTGCCCTTGACGACCAGTCCGCGGGACTCGAGAACGAAGCGGTCCTTGAGTTGGCGATACGTCCGCTCGGTCACCTGAATCGTGCCGGGCAGGGCGTGAGACTGCATCCTGCTCGCCGTGTTGACCGTGTCGCCCCAAAGGTCATAACCGAACTTCGTCCGGCCGATCACACCAGCGACCACGGGGCCTGAGTCGATGCCGACGCGGAGGCTCAGGCCAGACCCGACCGGCAGCTCGGCAAGCGTGTGCACCATGGCAAGCGCCAGGCGGGCGGTCGCCCCCGCGTGGTCGGCCCGTGGCGTTGGGATGCCGGCGGCAACCAGGTAGCCGTCGCCGATCGTCTTGATCTTCTCCAGACCGTGGCCCGCTACCAGCTCGTCGAAGGCGGAGAAGATCTCGTCCAGGAGGACCACGACCTCCTCGGCCGGAAGTCGTTCCGCGAGCGGGGTGAAGCCGGTGATGTCGGCGAACAGGACGGAGACGTCCTCGCTGCGCTCGGCAATGACCTCTGGCGAGACCTTCAGCCGCTCGGCGATGGGGCGCGGGAAGATGCTCAACAGCAGGGTCTCCGACCGCTCTTGCTCCTCGGCCAGACGGCGGTGGGCGCGGTCGCGGGCGCGCACGAAGTGCTCGAGGAGGGCGAACGTGGTGACCGACGTGCCGAAGATGTTCAGCGCGAAGAACGCCACGATGACCAAGGACGGAATGTCGTGCGCGGGCTCGGGAAGGGCGCCGTCGATGGCCGCGGACAACGCGATAAGCGCGAGGAAGGCTGCAAACCAAGCGATCGCCTGGCGGGGGCCGTAGAAGACGAGCGCGGCAAGCGGCGCGACGAACGCCCAGACCGCGACGGCGCCCGCTTCGACGAATCCTCCCAGGCTCCACTGGAGGAGGAAGGGCAGAACGAGGAACATTGCGACCTGGCTCGCGCGATAGGGACCGTAGCGCTTCGTCTTGGCGAAGAAGGCGAGCCAAACCAGAGAGACGACCTGGTAGGCAAGCGGAATCAGCGCCGCACCCCAGAGCCCGAGCGCCGCATACGTCCCGACCCAGATGAAGGACAGACCCGTGATCAGCAGCGAGGACAGGACGAGCGCCGACTTGCGCAGGCGCTCGTCGGAGGTGTCCGACCGAAGACCGCCGACTGCCCCGGCCCGGACTAGGGCCGCGCTCGCCCATTTACGGATGCTCATGCGGCTGACCCCTCTCCCGACTCGCCGCACATGCGCCAAGCCGCTACCCGGCCGCGACGCCAGCGATCAGCAGCTACGAATAGGACCGATCTGGCCGACGCCGCGGTGACTGACCGTCAGGGCCGCCACCTACCGAACGCCACCGGACCCACCGCCACCACAGTTCTCCTCGAGGCTCCCCCCGATGCCGTCGTCGTTCCTGACGGTACCCCTGAGGTTCTGGTGGCTCGGTCCGACCTAAACGCGCTCGCCGCCACGTTTACCCGCCTCAACATCGCGGGGAGACCTGGATGCTCCCCGGCCTACGCGCAAGTGGTTATCAAGGACGATGCATATGCCGCCGATTTCGCTGCGTTGGGACCTAGACGTCCGCTCGTGGCGATGAGCGGGCGAGGCTTTGGCCGCCGATCAAACCGTCCAGGAGGCATCGGACCATGAGGCGTCGGGCGGTCTCGGGGGAGCGCACGCCGGTGTTGGCGTGGCAGCGTTACCGAACGGGTTCTTCGCGGGTACCGCTGGTGGTATCCACAAGGACACGAAGTAGAGCCTCGCGGCAGGAACGCCCGCCGACTCCGTTAAGAAGTCTCCGAAGGTTGCGTGGGGACCCGGAAGCGTCGCACCTCCTGCGGCCAACCGCAGGCCACCGCGATCTTTCCGGCCCACAGCCGCGCCGCTTCCTCGTCGGCCACATCCACGACGGCGAAGCCGCCGAGGTGCTCCTTGGACTCGATGAACGGACCGTCGGTGAACAGCGGCGTGCCGCTCGACGCGTCGACACTGAACACCGGGGCAGCATCGTCCAGGCCGCCGGTGAAGATGAAGACCCCGGCAGCCTTCATCTCCGCCTCCACCGCCCTGGCGGCCTTGGACTTCTCGCGCAGCTCCTCGACCGTGTGGTCGGGCACCCACTCATTGTTGAAGGCGATGAGGTACTCGGTCATGTGTCCTCCTTCGGGTCCGGCAGGAGCTCCCGTACCTCTTGGGCACAGCGGCAGGCGACGGCGATCTTGGCAGCCCACTCCAGCGCCTCCTCGCGTGAGGGCACGTCGACGACCGCGAACCCGCCGAGGACCTCCTTGGTCTCCGGGTACGGGCCGTCGGTGACCGTCCCGTCGGTGGCCACGACGCTCGCCCTCTGGCTTTCCAGTCCGCCGCCGAA
>JBKOZJ010000150.1:0-5413 GCA_046725875.1 Actinomycetota bacterium | reverse complement strand
GTCCACATTTGGGGGCGATCGAGCTATTCGGCGAGCTGGATGACTGCGCCGGGTCAAGGACACAGCCACCTGATCCCCGCACGGGTGGATGTACACCAGAATCGCCACGACGAGGCGTACGGCGAGGCACGGCTGGCGCTTGGCCTGTTCCGGATCGTCGGTGACGATTTCGGGCCAGGCACGGCCGCTCAAGGCGGCGATCGGCTGGCAGCACGCTCAGCACGGCCGTCACGACGAGGCGCTCGCATACTGCCGGCAAGCCCTCGCCCGGTTGCCGGTGCAGCTGCCGGGTGTTCTGCCTTGGTTCGGGATAGCCCCGGTAGAGTCTGGTGCTCCGTGCCCGGTATAGCTCCACCGTTCCCAAATACCGCTCCCGGGGTGTGTGCGCGACCGACCAGCTGGCCTCATGTTGCCGCGGCGGCGATCCCGCTTGCGGGGTTGCGGCTCGGCCGCCACTTTCCTCCAGGTCACCATCGGTTGGCTGGCGGTCCACAGCCGGTCGGAGCCGATTCTGCCGGTCATTTGCCGGTTTGCTGCCTGGACACTGGCCCGCTGGCGAGCCAGGCTCCCTGTGTCGGTCACGGCGAGAAGCGCCTTGTGCCGATTTCGGTCCGCCGACAAGCCCCAAATGGAATTTGCAGACTAATCGAACGATCGACGAAATGAGGAGGTGATCGGGATGCCGCCGTGAGGTACCGACCTACGATCTTGATCACACCTCTGGGCACCTGCGCATTGGGTCTCGTGCATGCCCGCCAGGTGACGTCTGCGTTTCGGCGACGGCGATGGCGAGCGACATGGACTCGTGCCGAAACGGGACTAGCGCTGAAAGGAGCACCATGCGACAGCTGGTGGTGAACGAGTTCCTGACCGTGGACGGGGTGATGCAGGCGCCCGGCGGCCCTGGCGAGAACTGGAACGGTGGCGTCGACCACGGCGGTTGGTCGACCGGATACTGGGACGACCGGATGAACGAGATCATCGGCGAGCTCACGGGCCGTCCGTTCGATCTGCTGCTAGGTCGCAAGACCTACGAAGTCTTCGCGGCGCACTGGTCGAACACGGACGAGCCGGGAGCCGACGTGTTCAACAAAGCCACGAAGCATGTGGCGTCGCGGACCCTCGACCGCGTCGACTGGCAGAACTCGATCTTGATCAAGGGCGACGTCGCCGACTACGTGCGCGAGCTCAAAGCGTCCGACGGACCGGAGATCCAGGTGCAAGGCAGCGGGAACCTGCTTCAGACGCTGCTCAAGCTGGACCTGGTCGACGTGTTCTCGCTGCTGGTGTTCCCGCTGGTGCTCGGTTCGGGAGAGCGCCTGTTCGGCGACGGCGCTATGCCGGTCGGCTTCAAGGTGGCAGACGTCAAGACGTCGGGTACCGGTGTCATCGCGATTCGGTACGAGCGGGCCGGCGGCATTAGCTACGGTTCGTTCGCGGTCGAGGAGGCCACCGAGGTCCGCAAGAAGCAGGCACACGAGGGTTAAGAGGGATGCCGCAGATTCGACCGTAGGGGCCGTTGAACCCGGCGCTTGAACTCTTAGACGATAGATCGCAACCACCGCTAACACGTCCCTTCAGGGGGAACGGTGAGCTCTGCCCTGAAGGCCTTGGCGAACACGCTCGTGGTCTTCGGCATACCAACGAGTCGCATCTCATTGCCGAGTTCGCGGGATCCGGGGGAGTATTCAAGACACGAGCCCACGCTTCCGGCGTTTGGATCACGAAGGTGCTGTCGGCCTCAACTCCATGCCACGAGAGCCTCCAGACTCTTCCGTTGAAGCTAAGCGTGCATGGCGTGGTCGGCCGGAAACGCCAGACCCACGCAACCGGATGTGGCGGGAGGGCGTGAGTGGCGGCTGGCTATGAACGTGACCCTCAAGGAGATCGACTAGACGTTCCACCAATGGCAGACGCGAGGATCCAAGCATCATCGCCACCGCCGCCATTGTTCCGACACGACGCAACAGCCGGGAGCCGAAGCGTGACGCGACAGGCGGGAGGACGAAAGGTTTATGGGACCCATCGACGAGGAAGTCGGCACGACCGCCATGGCGTCCCCGCTGGCCGGTCGGCGGGAGTGGATCGGGCTGGCTGTGCTGGCTCTGGCCTGCTTGCTGTATGCGATGGATCTGACTGTGCTGCACTTGGCCGTGCCAGCGATTAGCGAGGACCTGCGGCCAAGCAGTACCCAGCTGCTGTGGATCACCGACATCTACGGGTTCATGGTCGCGGGGTTCCTGATCACTATGGGCACGCTCGGCGACCGGATCGGACGGCGTCGTTTGCTGCTTGGCGGTGGCGCCGCCTTCGGTGTGGTCTCCGTGGTCGCCGCGTTCTCGACCACCCCCGAGATGCTGATCGCCAGCCGGGCGCTACTGGGCGTGGCCGGCGCGACCCTGGCGCCGGCCACGCTGGCGCTGATCTTCAGCATGTTCGCCGATCTCAGGCAGCGACAGGTCGCCATCGGGATCTGGATCACCAGCTTCTCCGCTGGGGGCGCGATCGGCCCGGTACTGGGCGGGGTGCTGCTGGAGCACTTCTGGTGGGGCTCCGTGTTCCTGCTTGCGGTACCGGTGATGGCGCTGCTGCTCATCCTCGGACCGCGGGTACTCCCCGAGTTCCGCGCCCAGGACACCGGTCGGCTGGATCTGCCCAGCGCGGCCATGTCGCTGGCCGCCGTCCTGATGGTGATCTTCGGTATCAAACAGATCGCTCAGAACGGAATGTCGTGGCTTGCTGTCTTCTCGATCCTGGCTGGGCTGGCCTTCGCCGGGTTCTTCGCACATCGGCAGATGACCCTGTCCGACCCACTGATCGACCTTCGGCTGTTCAGAGTCCGGGCCTTCAACACGTCATTGGCTACCAATCTGCTCAGCATCTTCATCGCAGTCGGTTACTTCCTGTTTGTGGCGCAGTACCTGCAGTTGGTGCTCGGCTTGTCGCCGCTGGAGGCGGGTCTGTGGTCGCTGCCGTCGGCCGCCGGCTTCATCGTCGGGTCGAACCTGGCCCCGCGAATCCTGCGCCGGGTCCGCCCGGCCTACGTGACCGGCGCCGGCCTCGCCTTGGCGGCCGCTGGGCTTGTGGTGCTCACCCGAGTCGGTGGCTCGACCGACGCGGACCTGGGCATCCTCGCGGGCGCCTCGCTGGCGATCTCGCTGGGATTGGCGCCGGTGTTCGCCGCAACGACCGATCTGATCGTCGGCTCGGCCCCACCCGAGCGGGCGGGGGCGGCGTCGGGGATCTCAGAGACCGGCGCCGAGTTGGGCGGGGGGCTGGGCATCGCGATCCTGGGCAGCATCGGCGTGGCCGTCTACCGTGCCCAGCTGACCGACGGCCTGCCAGCCGGGGTCCCCAACGAGGCTGCCGCGGCCGCGCATGACACCCTCGGTGGTGCAGTGGGGGTGGCTGCGCAGCTGCCCGCCGACATCGGCACAGCGCTGCTGGCCTCGGCCCGTGATGCGTTCACCACGGGGCTGCAGGTGACGGCGGCCATCAGCGCGGCGGTCGCGGTCGGTATCGCGGTGCTTGCCACGGTCGGGCTGCGCAGCGTGCGCGGCGCCTCCGAGGTCGCCCCGGGTGGACAGCCAGCCGTCGCCACCCAGCCGGCCCCCATCGCCGAGGCCGAGGAGCCCGTCCAGCTCGTCCGCTCCGGCGGGGGCTGCGTCGCCTGTCCACCCGGCGGGCCAATGCTCACCGACGAACAGGACGCCTAATGTCCGTCAGCGTTGCTTCGTCAATATCTTGGCCCCATTGATCCTTTGACCAGGAGTTTCACCAATACGAACGTTCGAAAGAGCACACTCAGGGTGTCGTAAGTGCCCCCGACAGTGTCGGGGTTCAGGACATCCCGGACCGGTGTCTCACGACACGCCGGACTGATGTCTCCGGAGATCCCGGACTCGGCCGTGGCGGGCTTCCAACCTGCGAGGCATGTCACTTACCCGTTTGCTGATCACCACCGTGGCGGTCGAGAAGCGTCCTGTCCGTGAAGTCGCCAGCGCATATGGCGTCTCCAAGTCCTGGCTGTACGGACTGCTCGCCCGCTACCGCCGCGAGGGGGAGGCGGTCTTTCAGCCCCGCTCGCGGCGGCCAAGGTCCAACCCCAAGGCGACCGCCGCGGAGGTGCTGGACCTCATCGTCGAGCTGCGCGAGAAGCTCACCGCGACCGGCCTGGACGCCGGCCCAGACACCAACGTGTGGCACTTGGCCCACCACCACGAGATCACCGTCTCCCGGGCAACCGTCGCCCGGCATCTGACCCGCACTGGGCTGGTCGTCCCCGAGCCGACCAAGCGGCCCAAGTCATCGTTCATCCGGTTCGCAGCCGGCTCGGCGTCTTTCTCCTTGGGCTCGCGGCTGCGCTGGGGCCGCCCGGGTCGGCTACTTCGTTGGGGCTTGTGAGGACCGCACGCCGGGCCAAGCAGGAGCCGATCTAGCGTGGTTGACGATCACGGTGAAGCACGCTTTGACTGGTCAGGCGCAGCACCCCCGCGGGGCGATTTGAACACCCACACACGGCTCTGGAGGGCATGTGTGGCAAGGGACGTTCTACAAGCCACGACCATCATGCGTGCCTGCCGACCCGAGAGGATCACGCGAAGGAGCGCGCGTTGCATAGCGGCTCAGCGACCGCTGTGTCAGCGACCATGAGTGGAGGCCGTGGACCGAGTCACTCGCCTGTGCCGGCCGCGTCTAACTGACGATCTTCTGTTCGGGCGGTCCGCTGACACGGAGATCATCCTGCCCATGCTCCCCTGCCTAAACGGTCTCGCTGTAAGAGGAACGCTGAAGGCGTGATATCAGCCAGAGCCAACAACACCTGGTCAACAGCTGTCGTACAGTCGTCCGGTTCAAGAAGCGGCGGCGGGCCGAAGCGCGGGACCAGTGCGGCTCGGCTTCAGCTTCAAGGTCGGGAGCAGCATGACTGCGTTCTTGTTGGTGCACCGCTACTCGGTCGCCACGCGCAAGCCCAGCACAACGAGGGCCGGCCCGGTGATCGCGTTAAATAGACGACGAATTCTCGGCCGGCGGAGCAACCGCCCACCCTAGCGACGGCTGTCGCGTAAGCGGTCAGCCAACTGAACGTCATCGCGCAGAAGACAACGCCGGGCAGCAAGAGCGACAGGAAGGAGCCGCGGCGCTGATCGACGAAACGCGGGAGCCTTCGGTGGTGTGCACGTTCCCGAGGATCCCAGCCAGGCCCTCTGTCGAACGCCCTCAATAGCTCGGTTTACGGTGCAGGAGCAGGCGGTACTGGGAGGTTATGCCGGACTCGACCGTGGCGCGATCCTTTGTTTTGTCCGCCGCCGGTATGCAGCCGTCTTCGTTTTGTTTCCGCAGTAGCTCATCGTGCACCACCGGCGGCGTCCGGCCCGCGAGCGGTCGACGAAGAGCATCATGCAGTCGGGGC
>JBKOZJ010000149.1:0-16836 GCA_046725875.1 Actinomycetota bacterium | reverse complement strand
AGTCTGTGGCACTCGCCAAGGAACTGCGCCGCCGTGGCTTCGTATTCGTGGGTCCGACCACGGTCTACGCGACGATGCAAGCGGTTGGCATGGTCAACGACCATCTCGCCGGCTGCCTCGCCCGTTAGCAACCGAAGACGGAGCGGCCGGGATCGGCATCGGGGCCGCCGGCTCGGTGGGCGGCAATCGAGTGATCCACCGTGTGCTAACGGGCCTGGAAGGTCGGGCGTTCCTTGGCGACGAATGCGGCGACGGCGTTGCGGTGATCCTCCGTCGAGCCGGTGAGCGTCATCATCTCGCCCTCGAACGCGAGCGACTCGTCCAGTGGGTGCGTCGCCGAGTAGGCCACCGCTTGCTTGATCGCACCATACGCAATGGTCGGTCCGGCGGCCAGCTCGCCCGCAAGCTCGGCCGCGGCCGGACCCAGCTCGGCGGCCGGGACCACCTGGTTTACCAGGCCGAGCTCGAGCGCCGCTGAGGCGGGCACCGTCGACGGCATCAGCAGCATCTCGAGCGCCTTGGCCCGCCCAACTAGCCGCGGCAGCGTCCAGGTTGCACCGGTATCCGCGGACAACCCGATCGTGGAGAAGGCCAGGTTGAAGCCGGCCGTATCGGCGGCGATCCGAAGGTCACAGGCGAAGGCGAGCGATGCCCCGGCGCCCGCAGCGATGCCGTTCACCGCCGCGATCACCGGCTTCGGCATCGTCGCAAGAGCTGTTGCGACCGGGACATAGTGCTGCGGTACGGTCCGCCAGATCTCCTCCACAGACACGCTGTCCAGCGCCGCCACGTGTTCCCTTAGGTCCTGCCCAGCACAGAACGCGCGGCCGGCGCCGGTCAGGATCACGGCCCGCACGTCGGGGTCTTCCGCGACGGCTGTGACGGCCTCCTTGAGCGCGTTCTTCAGCTCGAGGTTGAGCGAGTTCATCGCGTCCGGTCGGTTCAGCGTCAACGTGGCGACCCCGCGGCTCACCTCGTACTGCAGCACATCAGTCATCGGCGGTCTCCATTGAGGTTTCGTCCATTCGTTCCGAAGGTCGGACAGGTGCGCTCGGGGCGGCTCCGCGCTCGAGCAGGCAGGCGTCGACGAAGCGGTTGGCGGCCGCCAGCAGGCGACGGGACTCGCTGTCGAAGAAGGCGGCGGCTTTGTCGCCCGGCCAGTCCGCCGGCAGCAGCACCCGCGGCAGGCCAGGGTCACGGAAGAGAAACTTCCGCCACTCATGGAGCAGGCGGCTGCGGACGGCGAACGCGGTCTCATCGTCCGCCTCAAAGCCCGCCTCACCGGCCAGACCCTCTGCCTCGGCGAGCCACCGCTCGTAGCTTCGGCCGAGACCTTCGAGGTCCCACAAGCGCTGCACCAGCCCGACCGAGTCGCCGTCGTGCTCGGCCGTGAACCGCTCGGCGCGCACACCTTCGGCCGCGAGCAGGCCGTCCACCTCGGCCGACGGATGAGGCGCGATCCAGGTTGTGTCGTCCAGAGGTGCGTAGCCGAGGAAGGCCAGGGCGTCGCGCAACCGGTCCCGGGCGGCCCGGTCGGCGACCCTGGAGAGTACGAGGACGTGCCAGCGCCCATCCCACTCCTCGCTGCGGGTCCGGTAAATGCGCGCGAGCGCGTCGTCTATCCGCCGTACTGCTTTGGGGGTTAGGGCGTATCCGGGACCTTCGGCGAGCCGTACTGGCTGGAGCCAGCCCTGCCGGACCATCCGTGAGACGGCGGTACGAACGGCCGCGGCGGCGATCTCGAGCGGTGCCAGAAGCCGCACCAGCGCCGCCACTGGCGCTCGGCCGCGACGGAACCGCAGATGATCTCCGTAGAGGTCGAACAACGCCGAACGGGCATTCACCTCTCGGAGTCTGCACTAAGAGCGCCGTTCGACGACAGCGGGCGCGGTGGTTCATGGTGTGCGACGGGCTGCAGGTGATCGACCCGGCGCGGTAAGAAACCAATGAATCGCAGGTCGGACCCGAAATTCCGGCGTGTAGATCGTTTCCTTCGGATACCGGGAATTGGGATAATGGTTGCCGTTCGACCGCAGGGACAGCGGATCCCTGCATCTAACTTTCCACCGGAAGGGGAGCGAGCATGGCGGCCATGAAGCCGCGGACCGGCGACGGACCGCTTGAGGTCACGAAGGAGGGGCGTGGCATCGTCATGCGGGTTCCGCTCGAAGGTGGCGGGCGGCTCGTCGTCGAGCTGTCATCCGACGAGGCGAGTGCACTCGGCGATGCCCTGAAGAACGTCGCCGGCTGACACCGAGGTCCGGCGGGGCGGCTCCTGCCGGCACCCGCCCCGCTGCCCAGCGGGTCGGTAACCAGACGGCTCCGGTCCGGCGTCCGCTGGGGATGCCGGACCGGAGCCGTCTTTGGCGCCGCCCGTTGTGGGGTCATGCCACTCAGCGTCGGACACCAGCCGAGCGTGATCAACAGTCCGATCTGACGGAGTTCCGGCCGTGCCATCTTGTCTCTGGGTGCGGGCAGATGCTGCAGACAGCGCGTCTTGGTCGGCGGCGCGGCGATCGCCGGTCGGCGGATAGGGTGCTCGCGTGTCGATGCCCGCCATGACCTTGGTAACCGGCGATCTGGCCGACTCTGCCGCGGATCAGGTAGCAGTCCCGATGCGGGCTGGTGACGATGGGGCCGTTCTTGATTCGGCCGCCGCGGCAATCGGCGCTTCGTACAACATCCATATTCGCGACTACCTTGCCAGGGCCGGCGGGAACGGCGAGGTCAAGGGGCAGCCGGGGGAAATCGTGGCGATCCCGGTGCCGCGGGGTCCGGACGGACCGGCGGCCCTGCTGGTCTTCGGCAGTGGCGATGGAACACCGGCAGCACTGCGCAAGGCCGGAGCGGCGCTGGCCCGGCGCGCCAAGGGACATGACACGCTGGCCGTAGCCGCGCCGGACGGGGTGGACGGCGACTGCCTCCAAGCTTTCACCGAGGGGCTCGCGCTTGCGTCGTACACGTTCAGCCGGCGCTCCCAGCCGCCCAAATCCAAACCCGTCACTGACATCAGGGTGTACGCACCGACCGAGCCGGGACGCGGATCGTTTGCCCGGGCGCTGACCGTCATCAGGGCGGTTTGGTTGGCGCGTGATCTCGCGAACACGCCGTCAAACGAGAAGGACCCGGCCTGGCTTGCGGAGCAGGCGAGGGAGGTCGCCGAGGCGGGTCGGCTCGATTGGCATGTCTGGGACCAGGAGGCCCTGGCGGCCGAAGGTTTCAACGGCATCCTGGCCGTCGGCTCGGGGTCGGCTCGGCCGCCCCGGCTGATCTCGCTCGAATACCGGCCTGATCCCGCGGCCGATCAACCTGGTGAACCACACATCGTGATCGCCGGAAAGGGAATCACCTTCGACACCGGCGGCCTCTCGATCAAGCCGCGAGAGGCCATGGTCCCGATGAAGGCCGACATGGCCGGCGGCGCCGCGGTGATAGCGGTGCTCGGTGCCCTCCGCGATCTAGGAGTCCGTGCCCGGGTAACGGGCCTGGTCGCGGCCGCCGAAAACATGCCCTCCGGCTCTGCTTACCGGCCGAGCGACGTGATCACGCAGTATGGCGGCACCACCGTCGAGGTGCTGAACACCGACGCCGAAGGTCGCCTCGTGCTCGCCGACGCCCTGGCTTACACAGATAGCGAGCTCCATCCGGACGTAGTCGTGGATGTCGCGACCCTGACCGGCGCGGCGTCGCTCGGCTTGAGCCGGCGGGTCGCTGCGCTCTACGCCACAGACGATGCCCTCGCCCACGAGCTGGTCAACGCTGGAGCCCTGGGCGGCGAGGTCATTTGGCGGATGCCGCTGGTTGAGGACTATCGCGCCGCCTTGGACTCCGACATCGCGGACATCTCACATGTTCCGCGGGATACCTCGGTCGGCGGCGGGTCGATCACGGCTGCTCTGTTCCTCCGCGAGTTCGTTGGGAGCCGCCGTTGGGCTCATCTCGACATCGCCGGTCCCGGCAAGATCGAGGCGGACGAGTACGAGAACACCAAGGGCGGCACCGGCTTCGGAGTTCGCACCCTCCTTCGCTGGCTCGAGTCCACGCGCCCGCTGACCCGCTGAGCCCGGCGTGCCTGAGGCCCCAAACGGGCCGCCCTTATGCAGTAGTTTGCGGCTGTTTAGCCTAATCAGACGATCCCCCGCCCCAGGGCAGGGGTGCACCGGCTTGATTCACCGGTCAGGGAACCCGTAGCTCGGGCTCGGCGTTTCAGCTATTGATCCCAGCCAGCCGGCTGACACTTGGGATTGTGGCCGCGATCGAGAGACGATGAGATGGCGCGCGTGGCCGGGCGGGCCAGGCAGCCAAGAGCGCCGAGGGGAGGTGCCGGAGTGGACGACCGGATCGATGGTCCGGTGGATATTCCACGTCCGGACGACTGGGAACCACCGAGCTGGGAGGAGGTCGTCCGCGCCCACTCGAGCCGGGTCTACCGACTGGCCTACCGGCTGACCGGCAACCTGCACGACGCCGAGGACCTGACCCAGGAGGTCTTCGTCCGAGTGTTCCGGTCGCTCTCCAACTACACCCCGGGCACCTTCGAGGGCTGGCTGCACCGGATCACTACGAACCTCTTCCTCGACTCGGTCCGCCGAAAGCAGCGAATCAGGTTCGAGGGGTTCGCCGAGGACGCTCCCGAGCGGCTCCCCGGCCGGGAACCCTCACCGGAGACTTGGTATGACGAGCGGACGTTCGACGCCGATATCCAGGCCGCTCTCGACGCGCTGCATCCAGACTTCCGGGCCGCCGTCGTTCTCTGTGATATCGAGGGACTTTCGTACGAGGAGATCGCTGCGACGCTCGGCGTGAAGCTCGGGACGGTACGAAGCCGAATCCATCGTGGCCGGAGCCACCTCAAGGCCGCGCTGGAGCACCGCGCCGAGACTCGGCGCCGATCGGCGGGCCGCGGCGGCACGACGTCGGACCTCGAGGGCGATTCGTCCGGGGCGACCGGTCGGACCGCAGATCTCGATCATGCTGCCGATGTTATCGACCTTGCCAGCCGCCGGACCGCTGGGGAGGACAACGTATGACGCACCTTGGTGACCGGCTGGCCGCCTTCGTCGATGGCGAGCTCGACCACGACGCGCGGGACCGGGTCCTCACGCATCTTGCTCAGTGCACCGACTGCCGGGTCGCCGCCGACCAGCACCGTCGGCTCAAGTCCGCGCTGGCTGGAGCCGGCGTCCCCGGCCCGTCGAGCGCCCTGGTGCGCTCGCTCATCTCGATGTCAGAGCCGGGCGAGCCGATGCCGCCGGAACGGCGGCCGCTGCCCACTGGCGCGCGCTCGAGCCGCTCGGGAACGGCCATCAGACCTGGCACGGCCCCGCCCAGTCGGGCGCGGGAGAACCGTCGACCGGGCGACAAGGGAGCTGCGGGTCGGTTCCCGGCCACTCGCACTCGGGTCGGCTCACGGCGTCGAGTCGTCTACGTTGCGGCAGCGAGTGCGCTGTCGATCTCGGCGGTGGCTTTCGCGGCCGCCTTCGCGGCGGGCGAACCGTCACCGCAAGGACCGGGAGTGACGCCGCCGCTGGATTCGTACACCTATCAGCACGCGCAGACCAGCAGTCAGATCTCGGGTGAGCCCGCCTTTAGCGCGGTCTTCGGGACAGCGAGCTTCCCCGCCTCGACCGCGGGCTTCGGAGTGCCTAGCCGATGAAGCTTCGCGGTTCGTCCGTTCCCGCTTGGCCCCTTGCCTTGTGGCTTATGCCCGGATTGGCGGTGCTGGTCGCGGTGGTCGTGACGGGCGGCGGCAGCCCCGCGTCGCCCCTCCCACCTGCGGCGAAGCCGCTCGATCCGGCGCCGGCTGGGCCGGACGACCCTCGCGCAGTGAGCTTGCTGTTGGCTGCCCAGCGGGCGGCGACTCGAGTGCCGTACTCCGGTGTGCAGTACGTGTCGTTGTGGTGCCCGCGCGGAGCCACCAGTCAGGTTGTGGACGTTACTCATGTACCGGGCACCGGCAGCCTGGTCGTCGTCAAGGGGACGCCGGCCGCGCCCCGAAACACGATCTTCACTGCGGACCGGACGGTACATGACACCGTAACCCGGCTTAGCGACGGGCCGATCAACCTGCTCGCCGAAAGCTACCACATCGTCGTGACCGGCGAGGAGGAGGTCGCCGGCCGGCCAACCATGGTCATCGAAGCGCGCCGGGCGTCCGGCGCCGTCGCCGCCCGGCTGTGGCTGGACAAGGACTCCAACCTGGTCCTACGCCGCGAGCTCTTCGACCGGTCGGGCGCGACTACCAAGGCGGCAGCCTTTGTCGACGTAACTATCGGCCGGGCGAGCCTGGACGGGAAGCTGCCGGTCGCCCAGATCGAACCGATGCCGGAACAGGTTCCGCTGGAGTCAGTCGTCGACCTGCGTGAGGGGGGATGGGTAGTACCTGCTATCGCGGCGGGGCTCGAGCTCACCGTGATCCGGCGGCTCGACAATAACGCCGGCATGGGGCTGTTCCTGACCTACACGGACGGGCTGTCTACTGTGTCGGTGTTCCAGCAACGCGGTCATCTCGATGCGGAGCGGCTCGCCGGATTCAGCCGAGTGCATATTGGCGGTGCCGAGGTCCGCGTCCAGGACGGCATCCCGTACCAAGCGAGCTGGTCGGCCGACGGATTGGTCTACACGGTCATCGGCGATGCTCCAGCGGAAGTCGTCGAGGGTGTGATCGCGGTGCTGCCGCACGAGTCACCGGCCACCGGCGTGATGGCGCGGCTGGGCCAAGGGGCGGACCGCATGGTCTCCTGGCTCAATCCCTTCCGCTGATCCCGGTCCGTTCCGGCCGGATCAGCGGGTTCCCCCGAGCTCGCAACGCTTTCGGGGCGCGAACTCCATGCCCCGGCCACGAGCGGAGCCCGAATCCCCGATCCGACCTTCAAGTGGAGGGTGCGCGGGCGATAGATGTCTGCTTGGTCGAAAAGATGGCCTTGCAGCACTTGGGGGCGTCCCGAGACGGAACGCCCCCAAAGCGCAACCGGCAGCCACGGTTGCGAGATGAATGTCCTCGCGGGTCGAAGCCCAATACATCTCATCGCCAACAACACCGTCTTGAGTCCTTCCCTTCCCTAATTGCGCAACGCGAGCATTACTCTGGCAGGAAATCCCACGGTCGAGAGGTGAAGGGACGACCCGGACCGCGCGACGGGGCGTAAGGACGGCGCTGATCGCTCGCTTTGTCGGCATCCTGGCGTCGCGTCGCGAGGATGTCAGAGGCGGCGTAATCAGGCGGCGTAATCAGGCGGCGTAATCAGGCGGCGTAATCAGGCGGCGGAGTTGACCAGGTGTTTGATATAGGTTTTGGGGAGATGATCGCGCTCGCGATCATCGCCCTGATCGTTTTCGGGCCAGAGCACCTGCCGAAAGTCGCCGCCGACGCCGGTCGGATGCTCCGGCAGCTGCGCCAGATGGTGTCTGGGGCGCGCAATGACCTGCAGGAGAGCCTGGGTCCGGAGTTCCGTGATCTTGATATTGCGGACCTGAACCCACGGACCTTCGTACGCAAGCACCTGCTCGATCCGGCGGACGAGGCGGACGCGGACGGTCCACGCAACCGCCAGCGCCGCGCGTCGCCGACCGGCGCGAATGGGTCTCGGCTCGACGCGGGGTCCCCGACCTCCACTGCGAGGCCTGCGGAACCTCCCGAAGCACCCTTCGACCCTGAGGCAACCTAGCGACGCGAGGATGCGGCCTTGCCATGCATCCCGCGGTCCTTCGGCCACCGCCGACGCTGCTGAGCAGTATCCCTAGCGGCGGGTTACCGGGGTGAGGCCGAGGGAGCGGCCGGCCAGACCACGGGACCGATGGCCGAGCCGCTCCGCGATCGCACGTAGCTCCTTCGCCGCAGGCGCGTCGGGGTCGTCTAGTACAAGCGGCCGGCCGGCGTCAGCACCTTCGCGCAATCGAACGTCGAGCGGGATCTCTCCAAGGACCGAGATGTCGTAGCCGAGCGCGTTGGTGAGCGTCGCGGCAACGCGTTGCCCGCCTCCCGAGCCGAAGACGTCGACGCGCTCGCCGCAGTGCGGGCACGGCAAACCGGACATGTTCTCGATCACACCGGCAACCCGCTGGTGGGTCTGGCTGGAGATCATGCCCGCGCGTTCTGCGACCTCCGCGGCCGCAATCTGCGGTGTCGTAACGACCAAGATCTCCGCGTTGGGCACGAGCTGCGCGATCGAGATCGCGACGTCACCGGTTCCCGGTGGCAGGTCGATCAGTAGTACATCGAGGTCGCCCCAGTAGACGTCGGCCAGGAACTGCTCGACCGCGCGATGCAGCATGGGACCGCGCCAGACCACCGGCCGGTTGCCGCCGGTGAACATCCCGATCGAGATGACTGGTATGCCGCGCGCGGATGGTGGCATGATCATGTCCTCGACCTTGGTCGGCATTCCGGTGACGCCGAGCATCCGAGGCACCGAGTGGCCGTAGATGTCCGCGTCGATCAGTCCGACGGATAGACCGCTGGCCGCCATGGCCGCGGCCAGATTGACGGTTACGGAGGATTTGCCGACGCCGCCCTTCCCCGAGGCGACCGCGTAGACCTTCGTCAGCGACTGGGGACGAGCAAAGGGAACCTCGCGGGCCGGGCCACCCCCGCGCTCCTGCCGCAGCTTGGTCTGCAGTTGTTGTCGTTGCTCCTGACTCATCACGTCGAGATCCACGAACACGTCTGTCACGCCGGGCACCGCCGAAACTGCCGCGGTTACATCCCGGATGATCGTGTCCCGGAGTGGACATCCGGCAACCGTCAAGAAGACAGCAACCCGTACCGCGCCGCCGTCGCCGATCTCTACCGACTTGACCATCTCGAGATCAGTGATCGGTCGGCGAATCTCTGGATCCTTCACCGTCGCAAGGGCGGCGTGGATTTGCTCGGAAGTCGGGAGGGGACCCATGTCCAGTATCGTACGTCGAGGTGATCCAGCCTGATCGGCGCCGTGCTCTAGCGGCCGGCTGGCGTGTGGCGGGGGTTCAGCTCATCGAGGAGGGCACGAATCTCGGACCGGAGGAAGTCTCTGGTCGCCACCTCGCCAAGCGCGATCCGCAGGCCGGCCACCTCGCGCGTCAAGTACTCGGTGTCCGTCAGGCTACGGTCGTCCCGGGCCCGGTCCTGTTCGTACTGCACCCGATCCCGGTCCGCCTGTCGGTTCTGGGCAAGCAGGATCAGCGGCGCCGCGTAGGACGCCTGGAGCGATAGGGCGAGGGTCAAGAAGATGAACGGATACTCGTCGAAGCGCCAGCCGAGCGGGGCGAGGACGTTCCAGGCGATCCAGACGATGACGACGATCGTCATGTAGACGAGGAACCGACCGGTGCCGATGAAGCGGGCGATCCGCTCCGACACGCGCCCGAACGCCTCCGCGTCATAGCTGGGCCGGGGCAGGCCGCGTCGGATCTCCCTGGGGATATCGAGCCGGTTCAGTGTTCGCTCAGCCATCGGGCCCTCCCGGAGCACATTCAGCGCAGCACATCCAGCAGAGTTCGACGCGATCCGCGCGTTGGCGAGTGTCGTGGCGCTCTAGGCATGGGACTCGCCCACCGGAACCGGCGGTGACTCGCGCCAGTCTTCGGGAAGCAGGTGGTCGAGCACATCGTCAACGCTGACGGCTCCAAGCAGCCGGTCGTCCCCGTCGACCACCGGTGCGGCGACCAGATTGTATGTAGCGAGATAGCTCGTCACGACCGGAAGGGGATCGTCGGGTCGCAGCGGCTCCAGGTCAAGGTCCAGGATGGCGCCGACGAGGGTCGATGGTGGTTCCCTGAGCAAACGCTGGAAATGTGCCATGCCGAGATACTTGCCCGTTGGGGTGGCGAGCGGCGTGCGGCACACGTACACCGAGCTCGCCAGCGCCGGGGTGAGCTCTGGGTTACGCACCCGGGCAAGCGCATCGGCTACTGTCGCATCGGGCGCGAGAATGACCGGCTCGCTGGTCATCATGCCTCCCGCCGTCTTGTCCCCGTACGGCAAAAGGCGCCGCACCGGCGCCGCCTCCTCCGGCGCCATCAACGCGAGCAGCCGTTCCGCCTCGTCCAGCGGCAGGTCACCGAGCAAGTCCGCGGCGTCGTCCGGGTCCATGGCTTCGAGTACGTCCGCCGCACGGTAGTCGGGCAGCTTGGCCAGGATCTCCACTTGCTCGGTCTCCGGAAGCTCCTGGAGCACGTCGGCCAGCCGTGGATCGTCGAGTGCCGCCGCCACTTCGGCGCGGCGTTTCGGGGTCAGCTCGTGCAGCGCATTCGCGAGGTCCGCCGGCCGCAGCTGCTCGAAGGTGGCGAGGAGGTGGGCGGCACCCTGCGCGCCTTCGGTCAACGACAGGCCGCTGACCTGGCTCCAGTCGACGATCGAGGTCTCGCCGCGACGGCGTAGGCCCCGGCGCCGATTCGCCTTCGTGACTGCGACCCGGCTCACCAGCCAGTCCTTGCTCCGGTTCTGCTCCATCGCCACGTCGACGATCGTCGCCTGCTGGTCGGAGTCGATCAGCTTGACCGTGGAGTCGAGGAGCTGCCCGACAACCAGCGTCTCGGTCGGCCGCGGGCGGAAACGGCGGAGGTCCACCTGGCCGGTCGTGATTACCTCGTTCGCGTCGATCTGGGTCACCCGCGTCATCGGGAGGAAGATGCGCCGACGCGGAGCAACCTCGACGACGAGGCCAACCACATGTGGTGGGCGGCCGGCGAGGCGCAGCATCACGACGGCGTCCCTGACCCGACCCACCTGGTCACCCGTGGTAGCGAAGACCGGCAGCCCGGCCAGCCTCGCAATGAAGATCCGGGTCGGGGCCGCACTCACGCTTCGAGGCTACTCGTGGGGCGCGCCCGGCTTGCGAAACCGCGAGTGGTTGGGTGTCTGCGGGCAGGAGGCGCTCGGAGCGCCGCCCGGCGGCCGAACATGTATCCTGACCAGCGAAACCGGGAGGGCTAAGCGTCGGGGGGCAGGAGCCGCTCGGAGCGCCGCCGGCGGGGGCGGCGACCGAACACGAATGGCAGCGGCCCACGGGTGGTTGCAGTCGTGGGTCGGGGCTCGGCCGCTTCGCTTGTATCGGGCATTCCCCCCGGCTGCTCTACCGTCGCGCCGGTCGGTTCGAGCCGCCAAATCTGCGACTCCTTGGCCCAGCGCTGCGGCTCTCGCTCGCCATCTGGCGGGTTGAGCCGCTGCGCGTGCAGCGCTGCAGCCGCCGACTTCCAGTCTGGGGTGCCAGGCTCGAGCCGGCGCGGCTTGGCAACCCAGCTCACCAGCCGTCCGCCCTTGTCCTTGCTCGGGACCGTCACGATGACCTCGGAAGCACCGAAGTCGGGCAGTGGTTGCTCGATCCCCCCGCCGACGACGCAGACCGCACTCTCGTGCCAGACATGCCACACGGCCTGGGCAGACCGGGTATCGATCGGAGTCCTGGCCGACATGTGAGCGCCAGGACTACCGGCTACGGTCAGCCAGACCAGCCCGGCCTTCTTGGTTGCCTCCTCGGCCAACGCGCGAGCGAACTCCTCCGCCACAGTGATCAGCCTAGGACGCTGCTGGACAACCTCGCCCATCGCGAGCGGTGATCGAGGTATTCACCCACGAAACGCGGCGCGTTACCGCGGGAACCCCGGAGGTCGATCCGGCAAGGCCGCAGGGAGCCCAAAGTGGCAGCACTAGGTGGGCGACCGGGAATTCAGCCGGGCGGCGTCCGGTCGTCGCGCAGCAGGATGTGGTTGTTCAGCCGCGTCCTAAGCACCGCCACGAATCACCGCTCGCCAGGAGCCGGGCTGACGACTCGGATCTTTGGCGTCTGCGCGAGTGAGGATTGGGCGGTGAGCGAGGACGTCCGGCCGGGAATTGCGACGCTGCCGCCAACGCGGCATCTCGTCCTGCTGTCCGTCGGCACATTGGCAGTCGGTACGTCCGGGCCCTTGATCGCAGCAACCGCAGTACCCGCGCTCGCCATCGCGTTCTGGCGGAACATGCTCGGAACGCTCGCCGTGGCGCTGCCTGGATTGAGCCGCCGAGGCCGGCAACAGCTGCACCAGATGGAGCGGATCGAATGGTTGCTTGCCCTGGCAGCGGGCCTGCTTCTCGCTCTGCATTTCGGCACCTGGATCCCGAGCCTTGACTACACGTCCGTCGCTTCCTCAATCGCGCTGGTGTCGACGCAGCCCATCTGGGCTGCGCTCATCGCCCGGTCCCTCGGCTATGCCGTGCCGCATCGGGTCTGGGTGGGGATAGGTGTCGCCTTCGCCGGCGTGCTCCTGCTGACGGGTATCGACCTGCAGGTCTCGGGCCGAGCCCTCGCTGGTGATCTGCTCGCGCTGGCCGGCGGTGCCTTCGCCGCCGCTTACGTGACGGCGGGCGCAGTTGTCCGGCGCCGGGTTTCCACATCGACATACACCGCGGTCTGTTATGCGACCTGCGCGGCGGCACTCCTGCTCTGCTGCATCGCCGTCGGTATCCCCCTCGGGGGATATCAGGCCGACGATTGGCTGAAGCTGCTCGCACTGACGGCGGGACCGCAGCTTCTCGGCCACACAGTCTTCAACCACGTACTCAAGACGACGAGCGCGACCGTCGTATCAATGGCCATCCTGTTCGAGGTTCCAATCGCAGCAATCCTCGCCGCGGTCTGGCTTGGCCAGGCACCGCCGCCTGCCGCCATACCTGCTGCGTTGCTACTGCTCGCCGGCGTCGCGACCGTGGTGTCAGCCGACGGGAGCAGTTCGGCGATTCTTCCGGACGACGCCTTGGAGCCGCCGGGCAATGGCCACCGGGCGAGCCCGAGCGAGTAGCGAGGGGCTAACCTCCCCGCTTCCGGACGACGCCTTGGAGCCGCCGGCCAATGGCCACCGGGCGGGCCCGAGCGAGTAGCGAGGGGCTAACCTCCCCGAGCCGACCGTGACCTTCGTCACCGTGGGTCGTAGCTCCCATAACGCGGTCGCTACGCTTCGATCATGGCGTCTGTACTCCGCTCCCGCCGGTCCTGCCTCGCGGTGCCCGGCAGCAGCGACAAGATGCTCGCCAAGGCTCAAGGGCTCCCTGCCGATCAGGTCTTCCTCGACCTGGAGGACTCGGTCGCGCCGCTCGCCAAGGAGGACGCGAGGAAGAACGTCGTCGCCGCCCTTGACGGCGGCGACTGGGGCGGCAAGGTACGGGTCGTCCGGGTGAACGACCTGACCACGAGATGGACATACCGGGATGTCATCGAGGTGGTTGAGGGCGCTGGCGCCAACTTGGACTGCGTGATGCTGCCGAAGGTGCAGGGCGCCGAGCAGGTAGTCTGGCTCGACCTGCTGCTCACCCAAATCGAGCAGACGGTCGGCCTGCCGGTCGGCCGCATCGGCATCGAGGCGCAGATCGAGAACGCGCGAGGGCTGATTGCGGTGGACGCGATAGCTGCTGCCTCATCGCGGCTGGAGACCATCATCTTCGGCCCTGCTGACTTCATGGCCTCGATCAACATGCGGTCCCTCGTGGTTGGGGAGCAGCCGCCCGGCTACGAAGTCGGCGACGCCTACCACTACATCCTCATGCGCATCTTGATGGCGGCCCGGGCCCACGACCTGCAGGCGATCGACGGACCGTATCTACAGATACGCGACATTGACGGGTTCCGCCGGGTAGCCGCCCGGTCGGCGGCGCTGGGGTTCGACGGTAAGTGGGTGCTCCATCCGAGCCAGATTGATGCGGCGAATGAGGTGTATGCCCCCAGCCAGGCCGACTACGACCGCGCGGAGCTCATCCTGGATGCGTACGGCTATTACACCTCGGCGGAAGGCGGCATGCGGGGCGCTGTGATGCTCGGCGACGAAATGATCGACGAGGCGTCCCGCAAGATGGCCCTCGTCATCGCCGCCCAGGGCCGCGCCGCGGGCCTAACCCGAACCACCCACTTCGAGCCACCCGACTAGCCGCCGGAACCGTCGCCTCGAGCCACCCGACTAGCCGCCGGAACCATCGCCTCCAGCCACCCGACTAGCCGCCGGAACCATCGCCTCGAGCCACCCGGCTAGCCGCCGGAACCATCGCCTCGAGCCACCCGGCTAGCCGCCGGAACCACCGCCTCGAGCCACCCGACTAGCCGCCGGAACCACCGCCTCGAGCCACCCGACTAGCCGCCGGAACCACCGCTTCCAGCCACCCGACTAGCCGCCGGAACCATCGCCTCGAGGCGCCGAGCGGCCGCCTCCCATCTGGTTCGACCCCCGCCGGCGCTTGTCATCGGTCTCCCTCCGAACGATGGACCGTAAGCTCGAAGATGATCAGCGGATTCGAAGATAAGTGGACCGTGACATCGACCGAGCAGCCAGATTTGTCAAGGTGACGGTCCTTTGATCTTCGAATCCGCCCGGATTTTCTAGGCCATGGCCCACCGTTCCCGCCATGGGCTGCTGGGCGAGCGGCCGGCCCAAGGCGGGAAGCCAGGTACGCGTCGCCCTGATTCTCGAGGCGATGGTCCACCCTTCCCGCCAAGGGCTGCTGGGCGAGCGGCCGGCCCAAGGGGGGAAGCCGGGTACGCGTCCCCCTGATTCTCGAGGCGTTGGTCCACCCTTCCCGCCATGGGCTGCTGGGCGAGCGGCCGGCCCAAGGCGGGAAGCCGGGTACGCGTCCCCCTGATTTTCTGGGCGGTGGTCCACCGTTCCCGCCGCGGGCTGGCGGGAGGCCTGGCGCTCGGCGCACTCCCAGGTCCGCGATAGGCACGACTTCCGGACCGGGCCGGTGCTCGCCGCTGTCCTCGCGGAAGAACCGGTCACACCGCCCGAGAACGCTGCCTAAACCCACCCTGTGGCGTGAAGAATAGAGGCCGCCCGGCCGCGTTCTGGTTGCCTACGTAGCGTCGCTACCTTGGCCTCGCTGCGGCCTTGCGGATTCGAGCCTGGGCCTGGCCCGCGACGGGTGAGGTTGTTAGCAGCGTCCTGGCGAGCAGGCTCGCAACAGGTGGCTAGGCGAGTCGCTCTAGGTCGTAATGGCAAAACTCTCCACAGGGATAGGAAAGCCTGGCGGCCTCTCCACAACGACCCACAAAGCTGGCCCCACTGGAGAGTCCAGGGTCGAGCCTGGTTGCATGAACGATGCCCTGGCCAGCCTGCTGGCTGACGGTAGCGGGGTCTGCCACCGCCGCGACTTGGTTGGCCGCATCCCCGAGCATGTGTTGACCTATGCAGTGGCCGCCGGGCACGTTATCCGCGTGCTTCCGCAGGTCTACTGCCTGCCGGAAATGGTGGCAATTGGCCGGATCCGGCGTGCTGCCCTGTTCTATGCCGGAGACGGCAGCGCGCTTAGTCATCGGACCGCCCTCGCAGTGTGGGGGCTGCGGCCAGCTGCTCCTGACGAGCCGATCGACGTGACGGTGGCAGGCAACCGTCGCCTGCGGAACGGGCCCGGCGTGGTCATCCACAGACGGGTTGGTTCCGAAGGTCTGGCCAACGGCACCGTGTGGCGCCACGGTCTCCCGGTCGTCCGGCTGGAACGCGCGGTGGTGGAGAGCTGGCCGCAGCTCGACCCGGACGAGCGGCGGGCGCCGGCAATCGTGGCGGTCAGGGGCAGGCGAACTACGGCGGGTCGGCTGCTCGCCGCGGCGAAGCAGCTGCCCAAGCTGGCTGGAAAAGCAGAACTGGTTCGGCTGATCAGCCTCCTCGGTGGAGGATGTCACAGCGAACTGGAGCTCTGGGGCTACGACCACGTCTTCAGCCATCCCGATCTGCCTCCTTCCGAGCCACAGGTGCGGATGGAGCTCGGCGGTCGTGTCGTCTATCTCGACCGGTACTTTGTGAAGGAGTGCGTCAACGTCGAGTTGGACGGTGCGCAGTGGCACCAGTCCGCGGGAGATCGTGAGCGTGACCTGAGGCGCGACGCCCAGCTGATGGCCCGCGGCATTCTGGTCGTCCGTTTCACGCCAGCACAGCTGTGCGATCCAGCGCGCGTCCGTGCCGAGCTAAGGGCGATCCTCGCTCAGCGCCGCCATGATCAAGGCGCGGCGTGAGCTGAGGCTGTGCCACCGGCAACCGCCGCTGCCGCCTGCAACAGCGACCATGGCTCAGCTGGGTCGTCGACATCGGACACACCGTCGCGTTCGCCTTCAAGGCGGACAAGGCCGATCACCATGGCTCCCGACGGCGATGGCGTCGGTAACGAACTCGGAGTAACCGCGTGACTAGCATCTCCGGGCACCCGATCGCCGCATTCCTTCGAAATCGAGGCTGCCGAACCAGTCTTCATTTAGGCGTCAAACCCGCCGACTTGCGACGCACCCCGGCGTGGGCGATGGTGCGGCTGCGGCCGCAACAGTGGACCACGAGCTCGAAGATGATCAGGCGATTCGAAGATAACTGGACCGTGAGATTGACTGAGAAGCCAGTTTCGTCAAGGTGACGGTCCTTTGATCTTCGAATCCGCGCCGATTTTCTAGGCCATGGTCCACCGTTCCCGCGGTGGGCTGGCAGAGCGGCCCGGCGCTGGTGCTCGCCGCTGTCATCGTGGAAGAACCGGTCACACTGAGTTAGCGAAAAAGACCGGGCGCCGGCAATCAGTCCGCCCGCACCCGGGGCCGGGCATCGCCGACCCCCTCCCGGCGATGATTAGGCTGGATCCTCAGACTTCCCGGCTCACATTGTCAGGCGAACGGTCGTCGGTCCGGCGGGGCAGATCCCATTCAGGCCGTCCGTCCGTCGCAGCACAGGTCCCCCAACCCAGTGACCCGCCTAAACCATGTCAGCGATGAGCCAGCCGAACTGGGCCCGGTAGTCCTCGGGGGAGGCGCTGAGGTGGCCGCCGTACTTCAGGTCCTCGACGGCTCCCGACACGTGCGCCGTGAGCCAGCGGCCATGCCCGGCGGGAACGAGCGTGTCTGTCGGCCCATAACGAACCTTCAC
>JBKOZJ010000148.1:0-9284 GCA_046725875.1 Actinomycetota bacterium | reverse complement strand
GCTTCTGTCCACTCAGCGGCCTCAACAGGTGGTGGAGACCGCCGTCTCACAGTGCGACAACCTGGTGCTGCTGCGGATGAACTCGCCGGCCGACCTCGCGTTCATCCGTACGGTTTTCGGCTTCGTCCCGGCCGGCCTGCTAGAGCCAGCGGCTACCTTCCGGCAGGGCGAGGCGCTCATCGCCGGGAAGATCTCATCACACGCGGCGCATGTGCGTTTCGGCGCTCGAGTTGCTGCCGAAGGCGGCGCCGACATACCTACCTCCTGGGCCGCCCGCTCGGCTTAGTCATCGCATGGAGCGGGGGATCAACCTGGGCGCGACGTTCTGGACGACCAACCCAGGGTGTCTACGGCAGCGCTTAGATTGGTCGCGTCCGAACTACCCGTGCAGATCCCTGGCCCTGGCATGAAGGAAAGAGGACATTATGGCGTTCAACTTGCGGAACCGGAGCTTCCTCAGAGAGCTCGATTTTACGCCCGCCGAGCTGCGGTTCCTGCTAAAGCTCTCGGCCGAGCTCAAAGCTGCCAAGTACGGCGGTTACGAGCAGCCCCGCCTGGCCGGCAAGAACATCGCACTGATTTTTGAGAAGACCTCGACGCGTACGCGGACGGCATTCGAAGTCGCGGCGCACCAGCAGGGCGCTCATGTCACCTACCTGGAGCCGACCGGATCCCAGATCGGCCACAAGGAGTCCATGAAGGACACCGCCCGCGTCCTCGGTCGGAGCTTCGACGGAATCGAGTACCGCGGGTTCGCGCAGGAAACAGTCGAGATTCTCGCCCAGTATGCCGGCGTGCCGGTCTGGAACGGGCTGACCAACGAGTTCCACCCCACGCAGCTCCTGGCGGACATTCTCACGATGACCGAGCACAACGACAAGCACCTCAATGAGATCGCGTACTGCTATCTCGGCGACGCGCACAACAACATGAGCAACTCGCTCATGGTTGGCGGTTGCAAACTCGGCATGGACATTCGGCTGTGCGCACCGGAGGAGCTGTGGCCGGACGAGAAGCTCGTGGAGACGTGCCGCGAAATCGCCGCGGAGACCGGCGCGCGGCTGACCCTCACCGAGGAGGTCGACGAGGGCGTGACGGGTGTCGATTACCTCTACACCGACGTGTGGGTCTCGATGGGCGAGCCCGAGTCGGTCTGGGAGGAGCGGATCCGACTCCTCAAGCCGTACCAAGTAAATGCCGACATCATCCGTCGGACCGGGAATCCGAAGGTCAAGTTCCTACACTGTCTGCCGGCTTTTCACAATCGCGAGACCAAGGTGGGAGAAGAGATCTTCGAGAAGTACGGCCTCGACGGCATGGAGGTAACGGACGAGGTCTTCGAGTCCGAACACTCGATCGTCTTCGACCAAGCAGAGAATCGGATGCACACGATCAAGGCCGTAATGGTCGCGACCCTTGGCGAGTGAGCGGAGACTTCGGTATCGAGTGGTCGCCACGCCTCAACGGCCTCACTGGCGCGCCGGGTCGCCACGGGATGGCGAAGGTCGGAGCATGGCGTCGTAGGCCGCGACGGCACCGGTTACCGTCGCATGGACGCAATTCAGCCCCACGGCCTCGGCGAGCCCGGAGCGGGCCACCATTCGAGCCACCTTGGGGTTCAACTCGGCGAGCCACAGCGCCTTGCCGTCCCGTTCAAGCTCCCCCTGCAGGTCCCCCAGTGTGTCCGCCACGGCCACTCCCAGCCGGAAGCATCCGGAAAGGTCGAGGACGACTACATGGGTTGCTTCCTCCGATCCGGCAAGGGCTTTCGTATCCCCACGAATGCGATTTGCGTTCGCGAAGTAGAGCTGGCCATCCGGGCGTACGACCAGAAGTCCGCGCCGGTTCCCGGGTCGCCAGGCCGTCACTCGCGGCGCGCTGGTCGACCCGACGAACATGGCCAACGAGAGCGCGACGGCGATAAGCAAGCCCGGGAGCACGTCGAACAACAGAACCCCCAGGAGTGCCGTGACCGCGGCGACAAGCGCGACGGGCTGCAGGCGCGCGTACCGAAGAAGCTCATCCACCCGGAGGAAGCCACGCACTGCCACGATGACGATGGCGCCGAGGACGGCCAGCGGAAGATCGGTGAACAACGGGGTGAGGAAGGCCGCCGTGACCAGGACGCCGCCCGCGGCAGCCAGAGACGCCAGCGGGGAATGCCCACCGGCCGCCTCGACAGCGGTAGCCCGCAAAGCGCTTCCGGATACGGCGAATCCGCGGAACAGGCCCGCTGCGGCGTTCGCCGTGCCGATCGCCATGAGCTCCTGGTGCGGATCGACGTCGTACCCCTTCTTGGCGGCTAGTCGGGCGGAGATGCCGTAGCTCTCGGCAAACGCGATCAGCGCCAGGCCGAATGCGCCGCCGGCCATCTTCCCGAGGTCGGACCAGCCGACGTCGGGGACGGCAAACGACGGAACAGCGCTCGGGATCTTCCCCACCATGTCGACGCCGTGGTCCTCGAGGTTGAGCCCGGTCGAGACCGCGATCGCGATGACAACCACGACGAGCGCGGCCGGCAGCCGCTTGGCGTAGGTCTCGAGGGCAAGCAGGGCCACTAGAGCTGTACCCCCCACCGCGAGCGTGGTCGTGCTCGCCTCGCCCAGATTGCCGACTAGGTGCCCCAGTCGCTTGAAGAAGTTCCCATCGCCTGAGGAGAGGCCGAGCAGTTGGCCAAGCTGGCGAATGATGACGATCAGGGCGAGCCCGAAGAGAAACCCGACGAGGACCGGCTCGGCGAGGAAGTTGGCGACGAAGCCGAGCCTGAGCAGCCCCGCGACGACAAGGATGAGTCCGGCAAAGACGGCGAGCGCAGCCGAGAAGACCGCCGCGCTCTCTGGATTGCCGCTGGCCGCCGCGACCGTCGCAGCCGACATGATCGCGGTCGCCGAGGTCGCGGCCACGACCAGATGCCGGGAGGTTCCGAAGACCGCGTACGCGATCAATGCGACCGGCGCCGCATAGAATGCGTTCTGTGGTGGCACCCCGGCGATCCCGGCATACGCGATCGACTCGGGTACGACAATCGCCCATGCCATGAACGCGCCGAACACGTCACCGGACAGCCAACGCCGTTGATAGCGGGGCAGCCAGCCGAGGATGGGCGGCCAGGGCGTCATCACCGCCAACTGTGGAGGCCGAACCCGAGTGCCGCCTCACCTCGCCGGGGTGAGTCCGACACGCCGTCATGAGCCGGCTATCCGGAGATCTCTGTCCTCGCGCTCGCGATCATCCTGAAGGATCTGGCTGATCCTGTTCGGCATTCTCGGCGTCATGCTTTGGCCGCGGGTCCGCCGCGAGCCTGTCGTCCTGGAGTACGAGCGCGGCCGGTGTTATAGCCGGCGGTCACCCCACCGGGGTGATGCCGTATCTGCGCGGGCGTCGAAGGCTCGATCACAACGAGATGCGGTTGGTTTTCGGCATCCGCAACCTTCCAGGTGGAACCGGAGTGGTACGCATGAAGGGCTATCCCACGATTGCTGATCATGGTCTCATCGGCGACCTGCAGACCGCGGCGCTGATCAGCACCGACGGCGAGATCGACTGGCTGTGCTTGCCGAGGTTCGACTCACCCAGCGTCTTCGCGTCGCTGCTCGACCGCGAGAGGGGCGGCTACTTCCGGATCGCGCCCGCCGATGAGGGTTACGTCACGCGCCAGCTATACCTGCCGGAGAGCGCAATCTTGGTGACCAGGTTCATGACTCCCGGAGGGGTGGGGGAGGTAGTCGACTTCATGCCGGTCGCGGAGTCGGGCGACCCGACCGACCAGCACCGGCTGGTGCGGCTGCTGCGGGTCGTTCGGGGGGAGATGCGGTTCGTCGTGGAGTGCGAACCGCGGTTCGACTACGGCCGGGCGGCCCACAGACTGGATCTGACCGAGGACGGAGCAGTGTTCGGGTCGAATGGGGCCCAACTGACTCTGCATGTCGCCCGGACACTCGAGTGGGATTCGTCGAACCCACGGGTTCCACACCCGGAGGGGGATGGACTACGAGTGACCGGCACCTTGCGTCCGGGCGCGGTCGGCGGAGCGATGCTCGAGGCGGGGGTCGGCCGGACACCCCACCGCCTCGAGCGAACCGAAGTACTCGAGCTCTTCAGTGACACCGTCAGCTTCTGGCGTCGCTGGCTCGGCCGCTCGACCTACCGGGGACGTTGGCGCGAACAGGTGCAGCGGTCCGCGATGACCCTCAAGCTGCTGACCTACGCGCCGAGTGGTGCCCTAGTCGCCGCGCCGACCGCCGGACTGCCCGAGCAGGTCGGTGGCGAGCGCAACTGGGACTACCGATTCACCTGGATCCGGGATGCCTCCTTCTCTGTCTACGCCCTGCTCGGTCTGGGCTATGTCGACGAGGCCAGCGCGTTCGTGGACTGGCTCTCAGACCGGGTGCAGGAGCAGGCCGGCGGAGACTCCGGACCGCTGAAGATCATGTACCGGGTAGACGGTTCGTCTGGCCTGGACGAGGAGACGCTCCCGCACCTGGACGGCTACCGAAGCTCCAGGCCGGTCCGGATCGGCAACGGCGCCTCCGACCAGTTGCAGCTGGACATCTATGGCGAGGCCATGGAGTGCATCCACTACGCCCACCGGCATGGGGTTGACATAAGCCACCACACCTGGACCCGCCTTGCCGCAATCCACGACTGGCTGGCCGACAACTGGGACCGCCCTGACGAGGGCATTTGGGAGACCCGCGGCGGCCAGCAGCATTTCGTCTACGGCCGGATCAACTCTTGGGCCGCGTTCGATCGCGCCGTGCGGTTGGCGGTCGAGCGCGGCCGCCCCGCCGACGTCGGTCGCTGGACGCAACAACGAGATCTCATCTACCAGCAGGTCATGGAGCGCGGTTGGAGCAAGGAACGAGGAGCCTTCGTCCAGTACTACGGAGGCCAAACCCTCGATGCGTCGCTCTTGCGCATGGTGCAGGTCGGCCTCGTCAGTCCGTCCGATCCGATGTGGCTCTCCACTCTTGACGCGATGGACGACGAGCTCGTCTCCGACAGCCTGGTCTATCGCTACAACCCGGAAGCCTCTCCAGACGGGCTGCGCGGCTCGGAAGGCACGTTCTCCCTCTGCACCTTCTGGTTCGTCGAGGCGCTGGCCCGTTCAGGTCGGCTCGATGAGGCGTTGCTGACCTTCGAGAAGATGTTCACGTACGCCAACCATCTCGGGCTGTACGCCGAAGAGATCGGGCTTACTGGTGAGCAGCTCGGCAACTTCCCACAGGCCTTCACCCACCTGGCGCTGATCAACGCCGCACTAAGGCTTAACCAGCGGCTCGATCAGCGAGCTCAGACGGCAACGCCACCCGCGCCGGGTGATGCCGATCTCTCTGCACTCCGACACCGTCAAGCTAGTCAACGTTAGTAACCCACCCCGCCATTCGGCGGAGGATGGCAAGGGAGGCGATCGTGAACGACTACCCCCTGCTGAACGCGTTCCTCACGATGCTGTGGTTCTTCCTCTGGATCCTGTGGTTCTTCCTGCTCTTCAGGATCTTCGCCGACCTCTTCCGCGACGACAGTCTGAGCGGGTGGGGAAAGGCGGGCTGGACGGTATTGGTTATCGTGCTGCCCTTCTTGGGCGTTCTCGTCTACCTGATCGCGCGCGGTAAGGGGATGGGTGAGCGTGACGTGAAGCAGGCTCAGGCCCAGGAGCAGGCCTTCCGTTCCTATGTTCAGGAAGTCGCGGCCGAAAGCCCGCCGTCCGGGCTGACCAGGGCAGACGAGTTGGCCAAGCTTGCCAGCCTGAAAGACCGTGGCGACATCACCGACGCCGAGTACGAGAACGCGAAGGCAAAGGTGCTCGCCTCCTGACCGGCGGTAATTCCTTGCTGGAGGTCGGGCCCGCGGGTCAGTGCAACGACGCCTTCAGCGCGACGACGATGAGGCCGAGCAGGGCCGTGAATGCCGTCGCGGCAAGGCGCGGCCATCCGCTCAGCCCGGCCCGCGTCGCGGCGAGCCAGCCCAGGAAGACCAAGAGGAAGACCGTGTACGTCAGGGCAATGTTGATGGCGGTCGCATTGCTCGCGCCGAGGAGCCGACTGCCCAACAGCACGACCAAGGGGGTTACCGACGCCTCGATCATGGGCCAGCCTGAGCTGAGTACGTGACGCACATGTTCGCCAGTGATCTTATGGCCTGACGTGAGGTTGGGCGCACCCTTATCGTCCGGTGACGCGGCCAGGCCCAACACCTCGGCGTACCGTTCGGCCAGCCAGTAGACAAGCAACGTGACTACGACGACGAGCGCAACCCACAGGGCGCGCTCCTCCGCGGACGCCAGGATCGACGCGCAGATGACAGTACCGTAAATGCCGGCCGGCACCGACGGGGGCGAGACCGGCGCCCGCCCGCGCCGCCGCCCTGGTGCCCGGTCAGCCGTCATGCAACTCCGCGGTCGGTCGACGCAGCACGCTGCGCCTGCCGCAGCGTCTGTCTCTCCGTTGCCCCCGCCCCGGCTTTCACGAGCCGAGCAGCCGGCGCTTCTGTTCCGCGAACTCCTCGTCCGTAAGAAGGCCTTGCTCTCTCAGGTCACCAAGCTGCCGAAGCTGCGCAAGCCGGGCATCCATCTCGGGGTCGGCTGCCGCGGCAGGCTGCGCGTATTGCTGCTGCGCGTAGGCCTGCTGTTGCGTGTATTGCTGCTGCTCGTAGGCCTGCGCCTGCTCCTGCTCGGCCCACCGGCCGGCCTGTCGACGGGAGACCCGGTTAGAGACCGCGGTCGCAGTTCCGGCGACCACCGCCGTACGGGCAACTCCCCGGAGAAGACCGGGCATCATCGGCTCCCTTCGGTCGACTCGGAGGCCTCCGCCGCCTCCAGCGCGGCGAGGATCGCCTGTACGGGGATCCGGCCGCTGGCCACCAGCTGACCCCCGGCCCGCCGGACGGCGGAGGCGAATGGCGCCGCCCAGACGTTCTCGTAGACGAGCATCGCTGCCGAGCTGCCCGGCTCGAGCACCGCGCCGGCCTCGTCGATGTCCTCCTGGTCGAGCAGTCCAGACGCGGCCCCCTCGAAGACCGCGAGGTCGAGCCGATCGTCCCCGTCCATATCCGCGATCTCGAGTCCCCGAACCGTCCCGTCCAGCTCCTTCTTGACGAAGACAAGATCGAGCACGCGGATGATGCCCCGGTCAACGAGGTCGACGAGGAGCGGCATCGCTTCGCCTCTCAACCGGCTGCCCGGGAACTCAACCACGATGTAGTCGATCGGGCCCATGCTGTCGAGGTCACCGCCCGTGTCGGCCGGCGTGGCCGCTTGGCCTACACCCATGACTGCCTCTCTTCCTTCAGAGCTGCGGCACCACTCTGGTCTATACGGTGGTCCGGCCGCAGGCAATCACCCTAGGGGGGTGAAGGGCCGATTTGCGGACGGGCGGTTGCGGGGGAGTCAGCTCGTTGGCGGGCCCGAGCACTGCTGCCAGCGACCACCGCGACACGGTCGTTAGCGCTCCGCGTGACGCTCCGGCACGTACACGACGACAGTGCCAACGACCATATCGAGGAGGCCCCGCCTGCGTTGGTCGACCAGCCCCACGGCGAGGCCGAGCAGCCATACCACGGGGAAGGCCAGCGCGAGCAGAGCCCGCACGAGCGAACGTGGGAAGCCGGGCGGTCGCCCGTCCCCCTGCCGAACGGCAATTCCCAACGCCATCGACCCGGCCGTCTGGCCGGTCGTCCACCAGGCAACAGTGAGGTACCCGGTCGGAAGGACGGCGACCACTGCACCGACAACCCACTCGGCCCAGCGTGGGGTGTCGCCGAGGGTCAGCTCGGCGGCGCCGACGCTGAGCGCGATGACGACCGCCGCCGCGAGCGTGATGAGAGCGACGTCGATGACCACGGCCAGCAGACGCGAGACGAGGCCGGCGTAGTCGTCGTGCCGCAGCTCCGGATGCTGGTGTGACTCATGCTGCCAGTCGCCGTAGCGCACCTGCTCAGGCGCTCCGTCGTCGGGCGGTTCGGCACGACGCCAGTCGTCGCCATGCACCTCGTCATGGCGCAAGCTCATGGCGCCTTGCATTGAACAGCCGGCGGATACCGGCCTCGAGCCGTCCGTCGGCGTCGGCGCTGCGTGCTCGAAGCACTCTGGCCGTATCGTTCAAGGCGCCGTGCGCCTGGGACACCGCGAGCTCGCGAACCTTCGGGCTGTCAACGAGGTCGTCGATCACGACGGGAACAACCGCGGTCCGCAGCCAAGCGATTCCGTTGCTGGTCTCGAGTTCGAGGAAGGTGACGGCGTCCGCGCGAGCGCTCCCGGCAATCACCTGCCCGCGCCGCACGGTCGATCGCATACCTTCCGCCACCGAGTCTGCAACGCGCCGGGCCGGCGTGAGCACCCGCTCGGCGACCGGCTGCCGCGCGAAGAACCGCCCGATGCCAGCAATGGAGTTCACGGGCCCGACAGCTGCCTCCCGTCCCGACCTGACCGCCCGGCCGGCGAGGTCGAGCCCCGTCGCTGTTGCACCGATGGCGAACGCGCCAGCCGTCCCTGGCGCACGTGCGCCCCGCATTCCGAGGTCCGTCTGCATCCGATCGGCAAGAAGGATCGCGATCCCGAGGGCCACGCGCCGTGCGTCCACGCCGCCAGGTTCCCGTGCCCTCGCGGATCCATACATCACCTCCCGAGGGTGAGGTGACGCAGATCGTTACGGAGGGATGATCAACCGAGCTACCTATGGCAGCAGGGCCTGCCCAAGCGGGCCGGCGCAAGTAAACAACAGCGGATGCCATACCAACAAAAGGAGTCGAAATGGTCGATGTCGAACGCGCAGCGGCCCGAGACGTCTCTCCTTGGGCGACCGGGTGGGTAGTGTTCGCCGCGATAATGATGATCACGTTGGGCATCTTCCATGGCATCATGGGACTTGTCGCGATCATCGATGACGAGTTCTTCCTCCGCGTACGGAACTACACGTTCGAAGCCGATTTGACTGCGTGGGGCTGGATCCACCTCATCCTGGGCGCCGTCGTCGCGTTCGCCGGATTCTCGCTGCTTTCGGGCCAGACATGGGCCCGGGCGATTGGAATCGTCCTCGCGGTCTTCAGCGCGATAGCCAACTTCACCTGGCTGCCGTACTACCCGGTCTGGTCGATCGTCTGCATCGCGCTCGCCGTCGGAGTCATCTGGGGCCTAGCGAGGTACAGCGGAAGCGAAGTCTAGCGGCGAATCATGCCGGCCTCGGTTCGGTCGAAGAGAGAGAGAGAGAGAGAGGAGAGTATCTGCGCGATGTAGCTATCCGACCGAGGAGCCATGAGAGGCTCTTAGCAGGCATCTGGTCGTGCGG
>JBKOZJ010000147.1:0-30723 GCA_046725875.1 Actinomycetota bacterium | reverse complement strand
GGCTACTGCCGGTAGGTCGCCGGAGCCGAGCTGGTCGTGCGGGGCGGAGGACTACCGTCGCCCGTAGGTCGCCGGTCGGCCGCGGCTTGTTCGGATGTGGCCGACCAGCGCCAGACCCCGATGCCGTGCCCCCCACACGGTGATCCGCCATAGCGCCTCGGTCACGATCGAGCGGCTCATCTTGCTCGCGCCGTGCTCCCGCTCGACGAAGGTGATCGGGACTTCGACCACCCGGAAGCCGGACCGCAGCGCGCGCCACGCGAGGTCGACCTGGAAGCAATAGCCCTGAGACGCGACATCCTCCAGCCCTATCGACTCCAGTACCTTTCGGCGGAAGGCTCGGTAGCCGCCGGTCGCGTCCTGCAGCGGGATAGCTAGCGCGAGCCGCGCGTAGGTGTTGCCGCCACGGGAGAGGATCTTGCGGGAGGCGGGCCAGTTCAGGACCTGCCCGCCCGGGACCCACCGAGACCCGAGGGCAAGGTCGGCGCCGCCCCCGCCGTCCGGGCCGGGGCCCGTGCTAGCCGCGGCTGCCGCGCCGGCCGCCGGCTCAGCGAGCGCGCCGAGCAGGCGGTGCAGCTCCTCCGGCTGATGTGAGCCGTCCGCGTCCATCTCGACCAGCACGTCGTAGTCGCGCTCCAGCCCCCATCGGAAGCCAGCGATATAGGCGACGCCGATGCCTTGTTTCCCGGGGCGGTGCAGCACGTGGACCTGGCCGTCGGCCGCGGCCAGCCGATCGGCGATCTCCCCTGTCCCGTCTGGGCTCGCGTCGTCGACGACCAAGACGTCGACCGCGGGATGGGCCGCCCGGACCCGGCCGACGATCCGCTCGATGTTCGCGGTCTCGTTGTACGTCGGGATGATGACGAGCACTCGGTCAGTCACGACGTCACCTCGGGTACACTCTCGCCTCCTTGGTCGAACGGTTCGACAACGGTATCCGGTGCGCCGGACCGGCGCCGTCGTTTGTTCTGCGCCAAGGCGAGGATGAGCGCCGCGAGGCCGGCAGCCGCGAGCAGCCATTCCGGTACGTCGCCCACCCGGTCTGCGACGGTACGCGCGCTGCGCAGCGGAGCGTCCCCGACGATCAGGTCCCGGGTGAACTCCGCAGACCGGTCCACGATCGAGCCGTCTGGGTTCACGAGTGCGCTGATTCCGCTCGTGGCCGCGATCAACATGGCGCGACCGTGCTCTACGGCGCGGAGGCGGGAGATCGCGAGCTGCTGCTCGGTCTGGCCGGTACGGCCGTAGGTCGCGTTGTTCGTCTGCACCACGATCGCCTGGCCGCCAGCGGTAACCGTGTCCCGCACCACATCGTCATAGGCGACCTCGAAGCAGATAACGTCGCCCAGCCTGGCCGGACCGAGATCGAGCAGGCCGACATCGTTGCCCGCCGCGAAGTCTCGGGGCACCCGGTCGAAGCGGGTGACTCCGCTCTCCAGGACCGAGCGAAACGGAACGTACTCGCCGAACGGGACCAGATGCCGCTTGATGTACGTCTCGCCTGGCCCCGTCGCGGGATCCCAGACGATGCCGGTGTTCTGTGGACGACCATCCGGACCACCATCAATCACGGCACCGACCAGGGTAGGTACCCCGACCGCCGCGACCGCGCCGTCGATGAGACCGCGAACCTCGGCGTCCCGGTAAGGGTCGATGTCCGTCGCGTTCTCCGGCCAGATCACCAAGTCCGGACGGGGCAGCTCGCCGGCGTTGACCCGGCGGGCAAGGTCGAGGGTGGCCTCCACATGGTTGCGGATCACGGCCATCCGCTGGCCCTGGAAGTCCAGCCCCAGCCTCGGCACGTTACCCTGCACGAGCGCCACTCGTACCGTCCGCTCCCCGCCTACCGGTGTGGGGATCAGCAGCCCGACGCCGAAGACCGCAACGATGCCCGCCAGCGCCGCGAGAGCCGGCCCGGCCGGCAGCGCCGCGAAGCGATCAACACCAGGCCCCGGCTGCGCTTTCCACACCCGGCCCGTGACGATCAGGACGTACGCCAGGAGCGCGGCTACCAGTGCGGTCGCGAAGGTGACCAGTGGAGCGCCACCAAGCGCGGCCAGGGGCGTGAGCGGAGTGTGGGTCTGGCCGAAGGCGAGGCGCCCCCACGGAAACCCGCCGAGCGGCACACGAGCCCGGAGCAGCTCGACACCGACCCAGAGGGCCGCGTGGGCCAGTGGCCACCAGCGGAGCCGCGCCGTGACCGCGAGCGCGGCGCCAAGGGCCGCCATGTAGGCCGCCTCGGCCAATGTGAGGGTGACCCAGGCGTCGACACCGATCACTTGCATCCAATCGAGCAGGACTGCGAAGAAGACCACACCGAAGATCAGCCCGAGCAGCGCTCCGGTCCGAGCTCGCACGCCGGCCGTGGCAAGGCTCAAGCCGGCGACGGCCGGGAATGCGAGCGGCCACCAGCCGGAGGGCGGAAAGGAAAGCGCCAGCAGCAGCCCGCACCCGGCCGCCACCCCCCTGCGCACCCAGCGGTCACTTCTCTGCGCTCGCCGTTCGCCTGGGCCCGCCCGGACCGCCGCGGGTTCCGCCGACCCGACCCCGGGGTTTCCGGGTGAGCCGAGGGTCGCCCGCGCCATAGTCTGCACTCCTGATCGAGATCGTGTACGGGTGACCAGGGCCGTCGGTCAACCCAACCGGTCTGCTCGACCGTACAACGACCGGATGCGCCACGACATCGCATGGTGAGCGGGTCGATTGCACGCCGTCATACTGGTCGGCACCTTCGCCAAGCGAGCCGCCAGGTAGAGGGTGGCCCTGTTCCAATCATTTTGGAGCAGACCGTGGCGACGGCGCCCGCCGCCCTCCACGAGGTGAGTATCCCAGGCCGAATGCCGCTCAGCGTCGCCGTTTGGTTGACCTTCGTGCGCTTCGCTTCCCCAGGGCACCCTGGTGCGGGCCGAGCGTCATACTTTCCTACACGACGCCGCACCGGTGCTGCCCCCTGCATCGGCACCGTCATCGCACGGGATCGGCCCAGCCCGGCAGTCGTAGGGTCGGCTCGCTCGAGAGGAGAACCGGTGTGGGCCAGGAGCTGACGTACGCGAGGGACATCCGTCCCCTCTTCCGTGACAGGGACATCGGGTCGATGTCGTTCGCATTCGACTTGTCCTCGTACGAGGATGTGCGCGCTAACGCAGAGGCGATTTACGAACGGCTCGCCAACGGAACAATGCCATGCGACCAACCTTGGCCGACCGAACAGGTGCAGCGCCTCCGCGACTGGATCGACCAAGGGTCGCTGCCTTAGCGCCCGCTCAGGCAGACCAACCCGATCTCCTTGGCACGGACGTACGCGACTTCTTCCGGCCTCCGGTGAGGCGCAAGCACCGCTCGAGGAGACGCCGTGCAGAGCAGATAGAACGCGGTTAGGTCGACTCAGCCATCGAGGACCGTTAGGTCTAGCTCTCGGAGCCGCTCGGGGTCAGCGAGAATATCCATTTCGATGATCCTCCCGCTCCTGACCGTAACGGCCCCGATCGAGAACAGCTGTCCGCGGCGGAAGGACACGAGGCCTGCGACACCATTGATCAGCGCCGGCCGCATCTCCAGCCCGAGCTGCGCGTAGCGCCCGGCCCGACCCGCGACCGCGGCTGCGCCGTGGACCTCCAGCGTTCCACGCGCCGGACCGAGGTCAGCTCTTAGCACCACATCCGGGTCGAGGACCGCCACGAGTCGATCGAAGTCACCCTCCCGCGCGGCCGCGAGAAAAGCGCCGACCACCTCACGCTGCGTATCGATGTCTGCGTCGGGAACCGGGTTCGCGCCCTGCACTCGTCGCCGCGCACGGCTCGCCAGCTGCCGCGCCGCCGCCGGTGACCGGTCGACGATCGGCGCGATCTCGTCGAAGGGCACGGCAAAGATGTCGTGCAACACGAACGCGAGCCGCTCGGCCGGAGACAGCGTGTCGAGCACGACGAGCAACGCCAGGCCGACGGAGTCGGCGAGCAGCGCCTCGTGTTCCGGGTCGACTCCGTCCGGGCGGTCGATGATCGGCTCGGGGAGGGAAACGCCGAACTGCTCCTCGCGGCGTGCGCGCCGTGACCGGAGCATATTCAGCGAGATGCGCGCGACGACGGTCGTCAGCCAGCCGCCAAGGTTCTCGACCTGGCCAGGGTCGGCGCGGCTGAGCCGCAGCCAGGCCTCCTGAACGGCGTCATCCGCCTCACTCAGTGAGCCGAGCATCCGATAGGCCACCGCCCTGAGTCGGGTGCGGTGCTCTTCGAACCGCTCGGCCAGCCAGTCGCGCTCGTCCATCGGTCACATCTCTCCGCGATGAGGGGTCATACGGATAGACCCGCGAGAACCCACCCTTGTGACGACAGGAGAACATGATGCGAGTCTTTGTCACTGGCGCGAGCGGTGCTATCGGCAGCCGGCTCGTTCCTCAGCTGGTCGAACGAGGGCACGAAGTGATCGGCACCTTCCGCTCGCCCGGCAACACCCAGCGTATGCGTGCCCTGGGAGCGGAGCCGGTCGTGCTCGATCTCCTCGACCCGGCCGCAGTGCGCAAGGCCGTCCTCGAGGGCGAGCCGGACGCGATCATCCACCAAGCCACTGCACTGGCGGACGTGCGCTTCTCCAGGAACATGGATCGCACCTTCGCGGGGACCAACCGGCTTCGACGGGAGGGGATCGACACACTCCTGGCCGCGGGGCGCGCGGGAGGGGTCCCGCGGTTCGTCGCCCAGAGCTTTGCGAACTTCCGCTACGCGCGCGAGGGCGGGCCGGTCAAGACCGAGGACGATCCCCTCGACCCCGCTCCGGTGGCGGGGATGGCGGAGACCGCCACGGCAATGGCCTACCTCGACGACGCGGTAACCGGCGCGGGCGGGATCGCGCTTCGCTATGGGAGCTTCTACGGTGCCCCCAATGACGGTCTTATCGAACCGGTGCGCAAGCGGCAGTTTCCGGTCGTGGGCAACGGCGGCGGAGTCTCCTCGTTCATCCACCTCGACGACGCCGCCGCAGCGACTGTGCTCGCGCTCGAGCACGACGGGCCGGCGATCTACAACATCGTCGATGACGAGCCGGCGCCGCTGCGCGACTGGCTTCCGGTTCTCGCGGACGCCCTCGGAGCGAAGCCGCCCCGTCGCTTCCCCGTCTGGCTCGCGCGGCTGTTTGCCGGCGAATCAGCCGCCATGATGGGAACGGAGGCCCGGGGCGCCTCGAATGCAAAAGCCAAACGCGAACTCGGTTGGACACCCCGCTACCCGAGCTGGCGACAAGGCTTCGCCCAGGTGTACGCGACGGCGACCACGTCCGCGACGACGTCGATCGCGACCGGCCGCGGGAGCTAGTGCCACCCGATCCGCACCGGCCGCAGCGGTGTGGTGCGAGCTTCCGTTCTCGGCGTCATGCCCCCTCGGACGATTTGAGGTCGGCGCCGCCTTCCTCCGCTGGTTCGTGGCTCACGTAGCTATGTCGATCCTCAGGAGCGGCAGCGGTGCGCCGTCGACTGGCGACGCCGTGGCACCCACCTGCACGGCGCCCATCGCGAGATAGAACGGCTCGGCAAAACGGTCGCTCTCGATGAGCAATTGAGTGAAGCCCGCCTCTTTGGCTCGCTGCAGAGCATCGGTCCACATCACGCGTCCGTAGCCGTGTCCGATCGCATCCGGTTCTACAAACATCCATTCGAGGCGCCCCTCGGGGGGCTCCCCAAGCAGACCATAAAACCGATGGGGAAACCGGCGTGCTCGATCACGTAGATGCGGGCCCATCGAATCGTTTGCGCGTCGATGGTGAGGTCCGCCCGCGCGGCCTCGAGGAAGGCTTGGTCATAACCCCAATGTGACTTAGCCCGCAGCGCCAGCTCGGCCAGCGCAGCGGCTTCGTCCTCGCGCGCTGGACGCACGCTAGCTCCAGGGTCACGCACTCGTGGTCCTGCCTTCGCTGGGGGCTCGGAGGCGGGTGCCCGCTGGTTTGTTGGCTCGGCATCCCCAGATCAGACTAGGCCGTAGGCTGGTGATCCACCTGGCTGTCGCGACCGTGGCTGTGCTCCATGGGTGGCGCGCGAAGGACCCACGACTCTGAAACGATTGGTCGTGCCTAAACAGCGGCGCGCGAATTTCCCACCCAGCTCGTGGGGCGCCGCACGGAACGGCTGCTCGCCCGTGAGACCAGTGAAATTCGCCGTGACTGTGATCGCGGCAATCGGGCAATGGTCAAGGCTTCCGGCGAGCAGGCTACGTACAGACCGCGCAGGCGCAGCTACCAGCGCACTCTCCCGGTCCGACGCTCGCCGATTCAGGGCACAAGCAGTAGCTTTCCGCTGGTTCGCCGGCTCTCGAGATCCGTCTGGGCTTGCCCCGCCTCCTCGAGCGGATACCGGGTGGCGATGTCTACCACCACCTCCCCGTTCGCTATCCAGCGGAAGACCACATCAGCACGGGCGACGAGAGCCTCACGGGTCGCCGTGTAGTGCCGCAACGACGGGCGCGTAAGGAAGAGTGATCCGGCGTCCTCCAGTCGCATCGGATCGAACGCCGGGACGGGGCCGCTGGCCGAGCCGAAGAGAACGAGCAAGCCCCGTGGTCGAAGCGACTCAAGACTGCCGTCGAACGTCGCCCTGCCCACGCCGTCGTAGGCCACGTCGACGCCGCGTCCGCTCGTGAGGTCGCGGACGCGATCGGCGAATCCCTCGTATCCGATGACCTCGTCGGCGCCAAGCTCGCGCGCACGCTGCGCCTTCTCGGCCGTGGAGGTCGTTCCGATGATGCGCCCGCCGCGCATCTTGACGACCTGGACCAGAAGCGTCCCCACCCCTCCGCCGACGGCGTGTATGAGCACGTCGTCGCCAGGGTGGACCGGGTAGGTGCTGCTCGCTAAATACTGAGCCGTCATCCCCTGCAGCATCGCGGCAGCCGCGCCCTCGCTCGAGACTCCGGGAGGTACCGCGACGGCTCGCGACGCCGCGACAACGACCTGCTCCGCGTAGCTCCCCGGGGCCGCTGCCCATGCGACGTGCTCGCCGACAGTGAAGTCATGGATCCCTTCGCCGAGCGCGGTCACCGTCCCCGCTCCCTCGACACCGGCCACGAACGGAGGGGACTTGCCGCGGCCTCCCTGGCGCTCGTACACGTCCCGGTAGTTGACGCCCGCGGCCTCGACGTCGACCAGCAACTCGCCAGTGCCAGGGATCGGCGCCGGCTCGTCGCGGACTTCGAGGACCTCAGGCGCACCGAGCCTTGTCACCACAGCTGCGCGCACACCTTGAGCCTAAGCGCCCCCGGAGCTTCGCACACTTCAGCATTACATCGAGCTACCGCCGCCGTCCGCATGCGTCGGCGAGCAGGTCTTGCGCAATGGGCTGACATTCGCGATGCCGAAGCTGTGGACATTCGCCCCGGGACTGGGACGGGAGAAGCCCACGTCCCTTCGGACCAGGCGCGATCCCGCTGGCTGCGGGACCCGCGCCTGTTGTCTACTGGGCGCGCGGGCCTCTCCTGTGTCCTACCCCCGTGTCGGTCAGAACCGTCGCCTGCCCAGGGGTGGCAGCGGCGGCCAGCGGACGGGCGACTCGTACGGTATCGCCCCACTGCTGACCGCATCCCCCGTCTGCGCGAGGAACGTGGACCTGGCACCCCGGGGCGGCGGATGCCCCCGCCCCTGCCCATGTTCCTCCGCGGGCACGCAAGGCCGGCCGGACCGGTCGTCCTGCGGTGGACTATAGGAGAACTTGGCCCCTCCACGGCATTGCTGTCAATAGCCTGCCGACCTCGGGCTTCGCTCCTCCGGCCAGGTCAGCCGCGCGCATCGGCGCCAAGATTTGTCCGAACGGCCAGTGTCGAACTGTCCATCCGCACAACAAGCGTCACACCGGCGCACTCAACTTCGATCTTTGATTGGGTCGAGTAGCAGCACGGCCTGACGAGTTCAGTGCAATCTCAAGGCAGAGTTGCCATGATTTGATCCGCCGGGAACTACGACCGTGCCAGTGGCGTGGGTGACGACGAGCGGCGGATCCAGGACCTCGCCGGCCGAAGATGACTTATCGGGTCGGGCGCGGCAGACCACCCGCGCTTCGAAGGCGACACCGCGCGACCGGCGACCCACCCGCGTGACTGTCGCCGAGACCTCGACGACATCACCGGCTTGCACCGGCGCAACGAATTGCACGTCGTCATACGACGCCAACAGCCCCTCGTCACCGTCTGTGCGAATGCACAATTCGGTTGCCACATCGCCGAAGAGCCCGAGGGAGTAGGCGCCATCGACCAGGTTCCCGCCATAATGAGAATGGGAGTACGGGACATAGCGCCGATGCGTCACCGTCATCCCTACGCGCGGATCCTCGGCCGGACCCGCTGGAGCTGCAACTTGACGCCGCGCCTCGGTCGCTCCAACAGGAGCCACGCCGGTGCCCTCGGCATCGGTCATGCCGCGCTCCGTTCCATCACGAGCGCGTGGACGAGGTAGCTTGCCACCTCGCTAGGTGTGGTGCCCTTGCCGAAGATGCGGTCGACGTCAAGCTCGGATGCGGCTGTTTCGTCGAATCGCGGGCCACCAACGACGAGCAGCGGCCGCTTGTCCGCGGGATAGGCCGCTCGGAATGCGGCCGCCATTTCCTGCGTGTTATGCAGGTGCGCGTCGCGTTGGGTGACCACCTGCGAGACGAGCACGGCGTCCGCCTTCTCCGTACGAGCGCGCTCAAGCAGAAACGGCACGGGCACCTGCGCCCCGAGGTTGACGATTCGCAGCTCACGGTAATACTCGAGGCCTTTCTCTCCCGCGTATCCCTTGATATTCAGGATCGCGTCGATGCCGACGGTGTGGGCGTCGGTCCCGATGCACGCACCCACAACAGCGAGCTTGCGCCGGAGCCGTCGCTTGATCAGGGCGTTGACCTGCTTGGCGGAAAGCAATGGATACTCCCGCTCGGCCACCTCGACCTTGGACAGGTCGACCAGATGGTTGACTCGGCCGTACACGACGAAGAACGTGAAGTCTGGACCCATCGGCTTTGCGTGGACGACCATGGCGCGCTCGATGCCCATCTTCTGCGCCAGCTGCAACGCAGCCCCCTCCGCATGCTTGTCGTGCGGGATCGGCAGCGTGAATGACAGTTGCACCATGCCGTCGCCGGTTGTGTCACCGTACGGGCGAACTATCTTTGCAGTACCCGCCCCGCTCATGTCCGTACTCCTTTGGCTTCGAGGATCCCGGTCGCGGGGTTGTAGTAGCCGGGCGCGTGCCGCACGACGCCGTCGTGGCCCTTGCCGCCGGTCGCCGGCCGCCGCATGAGCCCGAACGTGCCATCCGCGACGGCTTCGAGCAACGTGTCGTCGACGATCCGCTCGAGCAAATCCACCGCCTCGGCGAGCACCTGATGTGCGCGGTGCACGATGAACCCATCGGGCGCGGGCTGAAGGTCCTCGTGCAGGTTGCCGGCGGCGTTGAGTACATACCGCACGTTCTGCAGAGCGAGGTCGCGGTCGGACAGCCAGGGGGTGACCACCGCCTCGGTCATCATGCCGACGAGCAGGATGCCCTGCCCGGTCAGTGCGCCCGCGAGATTGAAGAACCCGTCGAGCAGATAGCCACGGAACACGTCGCCGGTCATGTGCCGGGTCGGCGGCATCCACTTCAGCGGCGCGTTCGGGAACAGTTCGCGGGCCAGCAGGGCGTGGGCGAGCTCAAGCCGGAACGACTCCGGCAGGTCCGGGTTGATCTCGAAGGCATGGCCAAGGCCAAGCTGCCAGTCCTCGAGCATGGCCTCTTTCGCGAAGTACTCGTTGAGCAGCTGCGACACGGTGACCGTGTGAGCGGCCTCGACCGCGTCCGCGGTAGTGAGGTAGTTGTCCTCGCCGGTGTTGATGATAATGCCGGCGCGGGCATGGACCTGCCTTGAGAAACGCTGGTCGACAAAGGTGCGGACGGGGTTGATGTCGCGGAAGAGGATGCCGTACATGGAGTCGTTGAGCATCATGTCCAGCCGCTCCAGCCCGGCCAGCGTTGCGATCTCCGGCATACAGAGTCCCGAGGCATAATTCGTCAGCCGTACATAGCGACCCAGCTCCTTCGACACGTCGTCGAGTGCCGCGCGCATGAGCCGGAAGTTCTCCTGGGTGGCGTAGGTTCCGGCGTAGCCCTCGCGGGTCGCGCCCTCCGGCACGTAGTCGAGGAGCGACTGCCCGGTGGATCGGATCACCGCGATGACGTCGGCGCCTTCCCGGGCCGCCGCCTGTGCCTGGGGAATGTCCTCGTATATGTCACCGGTGGCGACGATCAGGTAGATCCAGGGCTTCTGCTTGGGGTCGCCGAGGCGAGCCACCAGCCGCTCCCGCTCGGCCCGCCGCCGGTCGATCGTCGCTATGCCACGGCCGACGGTCTTGGCTGCTGCCTTTGCTGCGCGTTCGGCCTCGCGGCCCGCCGGGACACGAAAGGACACCGACCCGGCCGCCGACTTCTGCGCCAACGTGGCCAGATCCAGGCCGCTCGTCAGGAGCGCGTCCCACACCGGGAGCGCGACGCCGTGCTCGAGCCCGACGTCGTTGCGGACCGCGTCGACCAGGCGGTTGACCCACGGGATTCCCTCAACGTCGGCGCCGGAAAGGCCGGCGAGCCGGAGCACGGCACGCTCAACCGATACCGTCGTATGCGTGCGGGCGAGCTTGACGATCGGCTGCCCGGCCTTCTTCGCCAGCGCGCGGGCCTTGCGCACGGTGGCGGGCTCGAGCTGCAGCTTTGATCTACTACGAATCACGTGAACGCTCCTTCGCACTCGAGCCCAGCTTCGTACACCGTGCGCCCGCCTACGACCGTACGAAGGCAAGTCGGGAGCTCGGCATCGGCCGAAAGATCTGGCAGGCCGCTCCTGTCCAACGGGCCATCGTGCCGCCACACCGCATAGGTCGCCGGGGCGCCCGGTTCGAGCACGCCTTCCCCGTCGCGCCCGGCGGCTGCCCAGGCGCCGACGGTATGGGCGGCGAAGGCATCGGCGGTCGAGATGCGCTGCTCCGCGACGTGGTGAGTGACCGCGGCTCGGACCGTTCCCCAGGGGTCGAGCGGCGTGACCGGTGAGTCCGAGCCGAGCGCGAGCGGCACCCCGGCCGAGCGCAGTGCCGCGAACGGGTTGAGGCGCAGCGCCCGCTCGCTGCCCAGTCGTAGCGCGTACATCCCCTCGCTCCCACCCCAAAGCCGGTCGAAGGCAGGCTGCACACTGGCATAAATGCCCAGCCTTGCCATGGCCTCGATCATCCACGCCTCGATCATCTCGGCGTGCTCGATGCGATGTCGCACCTTCCGCATTGCGGTCGCACCGGTGAGTTGCGCAGCTTCCTGGAAGCCACGGATTACCGTCTCCATCGCTCCGTCGCCGATCGCATGGAAGCCGGCCTGCAAGCCCGCGCGGGTGCACGCGGCCACGTGGTCACGGACCTGTGCCGCGGTCAGGTAGCCGAAGCCGCTTGTCTCCGCGTCCGCGTAGACCGTTCGCAGGCAGGCGGTGTGTGAGCCAATCGCACCGTCAGCGAACAGGTCGCCCGCGGCGCCGACCGCGCCGAGCTCGCGAGCCCGCTCGACGCCGCCAAGCTCACCCCAGTATGGGACCACTTCGGGGTACATCGGCTCGGCCGCCAAACTGCGAAGGGCGCGGAGGTCCTCCTCGCTGGAGATGTCCGGACCGGCGAGTTCGTGGATCGCGCCGATGCCGAGCTCGGCCGCCCGACGCAGGGCAGCGTGTTGGGCGGCAGCGCGCTGAGCAGGGGTCAGCGCCTCCCGCACGACCCGGCGAGCCTCGTGGTGTGCGTCCCGGCTCACATGCCCACTGTCGGCGAACCCCGGCTGGGACCGGATCTCGGGCGCCGCGGCCAGCAGAGCGCTTGACAGCACGGCGGAGTGGACGTCGACCCGGGAGAGGTAGACGACGCTGCCGTAGGACGCCCGGTCGAGCTCCTCCCGAGTCGGTGGCCGGCCTTCTGGCCAGCTGGTTTCGTCCCAGCCGTGGCCGACCACCGGTCCGCCGCGATGTCTCTTCGTGTACGACCCAACCGCGGCGAGCAGCTCACCGAGCGAGGCGATGTCGGTCAAATCGAGTCCGGTGATGGCCAGACCGGTGGATGTCGTATGAACGTGCGCGTCGACGAATGCCGGCGTGACCATCGCTCCGTCGAGTGCCACTCGCTCGTCGGCGTCGGCCATTCGCTTGGCCGCCTCGCCGTCACTGCCGACAAAGACGATCCGGTCACCGCGGACAACCATGGCCGTGGTGGCCGGCTCGTTCGGGGCGGCCCGCGGGGCATGGATGCGACCCCCGGTCAGCAGGGTCGTGCGTGCAGGCATGTCAACCCTCGTCGGTCGCGGACGAGTGGGCGGCGAGCCGCGCCTCGAAAAGCTGCCGCACGCCCGGGTCGGTGCGAAGCAGGTCGACCGCGTAACCAGCGTGGCCGGGAACGTACCCGTTCCCGATGAGCATGGTCACGTCCGCGGCGAGCCCCTCGGCCCCGAGTGCGGCCGCCGCGAACGAGGTCGCCATGGAAAAGAAGATCACAGTGCCGCCGTCGGCAGTGGACAGGATTGCGCCATGCTCGCACCCCGGCACGTCGACACAGACGACTGTGATATCGGCCGGCGAGCCGGCGAGGTTGTCGCGCACGGCCGCCGCCAACGGCACCGGGTCACGGGCATCGGCGATCGCGACGGCATCGGCCAGGCCGGCCTGCTGCAGGGCGATCGCCTCCGGCTCAATAGGGACGATGCCGATCAGCGACTTGGCCCCGCTCCGGCGGGCCGCCGCGAGCGACATCGAGCCGCTCTTCCCGGCCGCGCCGATCACCGCCACGGATGGCGCCTCGCCGCGCTGAACGTACTGGCCCACGACCCTGGCGGTCAGGGCAGGCGCGCCGCACACATCCATCACCGCCAGGGCCAGCGGGGCCGGGACGTCGTCCGGGATCACCGCGGCGATCGACCGACCGAAGAGGATCGCGTGACCCCGGGCCGGCACCTGCTCGGACCGACCATCCCAGTCCCGAAGTCCATCGGTGACCGCCAACGGCGTGAGGGTCAGCGAGACCAGTGTGGTAACGCGGTCACCCGGCTTGAGGTCGAGCGGGGATTCCGGCCCGGCCTCGTCGACGATGCCGGTCAGCATGCCGCCCGATCCAGTGACCGGGTTGTGCATTTTGCCGCGGGTCTTGATGATCTCGAGGACCTCGGCGCGCACCGCGTCGCCGTCGCCGTTGTGCTTGTCATGGAGCTGCCGGAAGGAGGCCGCGTCGAGATTCAGTCGCTCGACCTTGATCCGTACCTCGTCCAAGGCAATCTCCGGGCTCGCGTCCAGCTTGTCTGCCGCCTGGGGAAGCACGCCCCGCGGCGCAAGGACCCGGTGCAGCCCGACGGCCCGGTCGACGGGTGCGGGTTCACGCTCCATGCGGTTCCTCCACGGGATCAAGCTGCACGACGGCGAGCGCTCGCCTCAAATAGGATAAACCGGAAATCTTACGGTCTCAGGTTGAGTTGGCCGAAGTATCTTCTCTATTCTGGCGGGTACGCCGGGTATTTGTACCATATGGGACTTCCCCGCTCCCCGTACACCTGGATTATCCCAGTGATCACAAGGAGGGCTCGTGAGCGAGCAGCTGGTCGACGCAGCGGCCCGGGCTAGGCAGGTCCCCCAGCCCTACACCTATGTGCGCCGCGAGCTCGTCGAGCCGGACTGGGCCCGCTTCCCAGCCTGGAAGGCCGTCACGGTCGCGGACTGGGAGTCCGCGCAGTGGCAGCGTGCGCACTGCGTGAAGAACGTGAAGCAGCTCCGCGAGGTGACCGGCGACCTCCTCGACGACCGATTCTTCGCCGACCTCGAGCGTGATCAGGCCGAGCGGGCCACGATGTCGATGCTGCTTCCACCGCAGATGCTGAACACCATCGCCGCCGGAGTTACCCCCGCTGGACCTGGGTCGTGGACCGAGGCGTGGTACGCCGACCCGGTGCGCCGCTACATGCTCCCGGTCTTCTCCGACCGGCGCGCCGACTGGCCGTCACACCCACACGCCGCCCGCGACTCGCTGCACGAGCACGAGATGTGGACGGCCGAGGGACTCACACATCGATACCCCACCAAGGTGCTCGCGGAGCTGCTACCGACCTGCCCGCAGTATTGCGGGCACTGCACCCGGATGGATCTCGTCGGCAACTCCACGCCGCAAGTCGAGAAGCTCAAGCTGGTGCTCAAGCCGGTAGACCGGTTCGCGGCGCATATGGATTACCTGAAGGCGAACCCGGCCGTCCGAGACGTCGTCGTCTCCGGCGGCGATGTGGCCAACCTTCCGTGGCCGCGCCTCGAGGCCTATGTCGACGGTCTGCTGGACATCGAGAACGTCCGCGACATCCGGCTTGCAACCAAAGCACTAATGGGGCTGCCGCAGCACTGGCTTCAGCCGAACGTCGTCGAAGGCATGACCCGCTTGGGCACCAAGGCCCGCTCGCGCGGCGTCGCGATCGCTATCCACACCCATGTCAATGCGGCACAATCCGTGACGCCTCTGGTCGCCCGGGCGGCTCGGACCATGCTCGGGACCGGCCTCCGTGATGTGCGCAACCAGGGCGTCCTGATGCGCGGCATCAATGACTCGGAAGGTGCCCTCCTCGACCTGTGCTTCGCGCTGCTCGATGGCGCATCGATCATGCCGTACTACTTCTACATGTGTGACATGATCCCGTTCAGTGAGCACTGGCGGCTATCGGTGCGTGAGGCGCAGCGGCTGCAGCACGGCCTCCTCGGCTACCTCCCCGGCTTCGCGACCCCCCGGATCGTGTGCGATGTCCCGTACGTCGGGAAGCGCTGGGTGCACCAGGTGCATGAGTACGACACGGTCCGGGGCATCACCTACTGGACGAAGAACTACCGGACCGGTATCGAGGGCGAGGACGACATCGCAACTCAGCGGACATACGAGTACTACGACCCGATCTACACCCTCCCCGAGGAAGGACAGGCGTGGTGGCGGGAGCACGGTGGCGATCACCTGGCCGCCGCCGAGGAACGGGCCGCTTCGTCTCGTAGTGCTGCTGCCGCGCAACATGCAGCCGAGCAACGCGCCGCCGCTTGCCTCTGACGTCAAGAGGTCAGCTGCGACCAGGCATCAGCCCATTCGAGCCAACGTGCCGTTCAATCCGAACACGCCTGAATGAATGTGCCGTTGGCTCGAAACTATCGAGCCAACGGCACATTCATCTGTCGGGATCCGATGCCAGCACGTCGGCGCCGGGAGGGATGATTGGCAGGTGCTTCACATCGCGGACTTGCGGAAGAGGTATGGCGACGTCGTCGCCTTGCGCGGCGTCGATCTCGACGTGTCTCCTGGGGAGATCATCGCACTGCTCGGGCCTAACGGCGCCGGCAAGACGACACTCGTCTCGATCGTGGCCGGATTGCGGAAGCCAGACTCGGGAGTCGTTCGGGTCGACGGACTGAACGCCCTTGTGCACAGCGCGGAGGTACGCCGCCGGATCGGGCTGGCACCGCAGGAGACCGGCCTCTACCCGGTCGTCACTGTCCGGCAGAACTTCGCGCTCTTCGGTGAACTTGCCGGTCTCCGTGGTCCGGAGCTCCGGCGCCGGATCGACGAGGTTGCCGAGGCGCTGGCCCTCACCGACCTGCTCGACCGACAGGCCGGCCAGCTGTCCGGCGGACAGAAGCGTCGGGTCCACACGGCGATCGCTCTGCTCCACCGGCCCAAGTTGCTGTTGCTGGACGAGGCGACCACCGGCGCCGACGTCGAGACCCGCGGGCACCTGCTCGACCTCGTACAACGGCTTGCGGCCGAGGGGTCCGCGGTCCTCTACTCCACGCATTACCTGGCCGAGGTGGAAACACTCGGTTCCAATGTGGTGATCCTCGACCACGGCCAAGTCATCGCCCGCGGCGGAGTCCACGAGCTGATCCGCGCACACGCCAAGTCCGTGGTCGAGCTCACCTTCGCCGGCGCGGTGCCCGACCTCGGCCTCGACGGCTCGGCGACGACCGACGGCCGGCTCCTCCGCCTGGCTACCGCCGACCCGGCCGCGACCTTGGTCGATGTGCTTCCGCAAGTGCCGCGTGACTCGCTGGTCGCGGTCGAGATCGTGCGCCCCAGCCTTGAGGCGGTCTACCTGGCGCTGACCGGGCGGCGCTACGAACAAGCCGACCGAGCGGAGCAGAAGGAGAAGGAGAAGGAGGCTGCCGATGTCGCCGCGCACTAGCCTCGCGATCCTCAAGCACGAGTTCAGGGTCATGCTCAGCGACCCATCGACCGCGATCTTCGTGGTGATCATCCCGCTGTTGCTGGTGGCACTGACGAAGGAGCTCTTCGCGAACCAGCTCGCCGAGGACGGCTTCGCCTCGGCGAATGGCTCGGAGTTCGCCGTCCCCGGCATGGCCGTCGCCTTCGCCGCGTTCAGCGTCGGTTATGCCGGCTTCACCTTCTTCCGCGACCACGGCTGGGGCACCTGGGACCGGCTGCGGGCCACGCCGGCCTCCTCAGTCGATCTGATGATCGGGAAGCTGCTGCCGACGGTCGCCCTGACGGTCGTCCAGCTGGCGCTTCTCTTCGCGCTCGGCGGGCCGCTGTTCGGGCTCGATATCAGCGGGTCGGTGATCGCGCTCGCCTTCCTGATCGTCGTGCTCGCCCTCTCGCTGAGCGCTTTTGGCATGCTGGTCACCGCGCTCGCCCGCACGATGAACCAGCTCAACGCGATCGGCAGCGTCGGTGGGATGGCGATGGCGATGATCGGAGGCGCCTGGGTTCCGATATCAGCGATGCCAGGTTGGGCGCAGGCGATTGCCCCGGCGCTGCCGACCTACTGGGCGATGGAGGGCTTCCAGTCGGTCATCCTGGAGGACGGTGGTCTCGCGGACATCGGCGGCCAGCTGTTGGTGATCATCGCGTTCGGCGTGCTCTTCACAGCACTTGCCGCGTGGAAATTCCGGTTCGAGGACCAGAAGGTCTACTTCGGCTAAACGATCTAGTCGACCCACCCGGGGACGCGCCTGGCTGTCCCCGCCGCGAGCGGAGGGGGGCCAAATCATCGCCCTCGCCGGCCTACTTCACCGAGCCGGCGAGGACGCCCTGGACGAAGAAGCGCTGGAACGCGAAGAAGACGATCAGCGGCACGATCAACGAGAGGAAGGCGCCAGGCGCGAGGATCTGGAAGTTGTTGCCGAACTGGCGTACCTGCTGCTGGAGCGCCACGGTCAGCGGTTGGGTGTCACGGTTCGAGAAGATCAGCGCGACCAGCAGATCATTCCAGACCCACAGGAACTGGAAGATCGTCAGAGAGGCGATGGCCGGCAGCCCGAGCGGCAGGATCACCCTGCGGAAGATCGTCAGCTCGGTCCCGCCGTCCATCCTTGCGGCCTCGAGCAGGTCGCGTGGGATGCCGGCGAAGTAATTCCGCAACAGGAAGATCGCGAATGGCAGGCCGAAGGCGACGTGGAAAAGCACCACGCCCGTGATCGTGCCGAAAATCCCCAAATCGCCATATAGCCGAGCGACGGGGATCAGGCCCACCTGGACGGGCACCACCAGCATTGCGACGACGAGCAGAAAAAGCCAGTCTCGACCAGGGAACTCGAGCCACGCGAACGCATACGCCGCGAGCGAGGCAATGAGGACAACAAGCACGGTGGCCGGCACGGTGATGTAGATCGTGTTGAAGAACGCGTCGATCATCGTGTTGTTGTCGAACAGGTTGCGGTAATTCTCGAAGGTGAGCTGGGACGGCTCGGTGAAGACCGTCCACCATCCCGTGCTGCTGTTATCGGCACCCGTCCGCAGCGACGCGGCGAGCAACCCGACGGTGGGTACCAGCCAGATCAAGCCGATGAGCACAAGAACGACGAGGACCACCCCGCTGCCCAGTCGGCTGACGATCCGGGTGGCAAGCCCTCGCCGTGGCGCGCCCTCGGCGCCGACCCGCGGCTGCTCGACTGCTACTGCCGTCATCGCTGCTCCCGCCGGAACCTACGGATATTGAAGATCATCGCGGGTACCACGAGCACGAAGAGGAAGACCGCGATCGCGCTTCCCAGCCCCTGGTTCTGTGCCCCGCCAAAGGAGGTCAAGTACATCTGCAAGGCGAGCACGTTCGCGTCAGGCTGCGTCGACCCGGGCGCGATGATGTAAACGAGGTCGAAGATCTTCAGCACGTTGATGACCAGAGTCACCAGCACGACCACGAGCACCGGAGCGAGCAGCGGCATGGTGACCCGCCGGAAGACCTGGAACTCCGTCGCGCCGTCGACCCGGGCCGCCTCGAGCGCCTCCCTGGGGATCGCTGCCAATCCGGCGCCGATCAGGACCATCGCGAAGCCGGCCCACGTCCACACATAGGAGGCGATGATCGACGGCGTCACCAGGCTTGGGCCGAGCCAGGTCACCCCGTTGAAGGGCTCCTTGAAGTTGGACGACGGCAAGCGCAAGGCGTACGAGCCGGACGTCAGGTCGCTGAAATCGAACGAGCCGTCATCACGGGTCTTGGTCGAGTCCACGACGTTCCCGTTCTGCACGGCCTCGACCTTCACGCCGGGCAGGCCCTTCTCGTTCGGGTCGATCGCATTCGGCCGGCCGCCGCCGCCCGGCGCGAAGTCGAGCCACACGACGCCGCCCACTCCAGGCCCGCTGACCGAGGTCGCGGCGGGCGCGGCGTCGCTCGGAATCTTGTCCTGCGGCAGGCCGACCAGCCCGAGCATGGCCGGCTGGGTCGCCGAGAACGTGGCGTCGGTCGTATAAGTCCCGCCCCGGTTGACCAGGGCCTGAGCGTCACGCGGCCGAGCTCCGGCATACTCGGACGGTTCAACGAAGATGTCGTGAACACCGACGACCGCGGCGTTGAGCACGCCGATGTTCGGGTCCTCGTCGTACACGAATCGGAAGATCACACCAACGGCGAGGAACGAGATCGCCATGGGGAGGAAGACGATCGTCTTGAATGCCGTTGACCACCTGATCCGCTCGGTGAGGACTGCGAACATCAGCCCCAGCGCCGTCACCACCGCGGGCGCCACCAGAACCCAGATGACGTTGTTCTTGACCGCCGTGAAGGTCGAGTCGTCGGTGAACAGATCCTTGTAGTTGTCACCGCCTACGAACGAGTCGCCGGAAGCGTCGAAGAAGCTGCGGTAGATCGTGTAGACGATCGGGTAGGCGACGAGCGCGCCCAGGACGATCAACGCCGGCAACAGGAACGGGAGTGCCCGCCAGCTCGTCAGCCGCTCCACCACTCGGCCACGGGGGCGGCGCCCGCCATCCGCACGACCCGCCGTCGTCTCGTCGACTGGACCAGCCGCTTGGGATGTGCTCACTGCGGTGCCGGCGGGCGGGGAGCTCTCGCCCCCCGCCGCCGGGTCCGTCGTTTCCCGGTCAGTCATCGCGGCCTACTGGAACGCCGCCGCGGCGTCCTTCTCGAGTTGGTTTTGGGTCCCCTGGACGTCCTTCGGGTTCTTGAGGAAGTCCTGCAGGTCCTTCCACTCGCCCTTACCGACCGTTCCACCGAAGGCTGCCGGTGCAAGGTCGGACATATCGAACCTGACGTTGTCACCTGCGCTAACGATCGCCTCGCCGATCTGGCGGGAGATGTCGTCGGGGTAGTTTGTCGCGTCGAGGTTCTTGTTGGCCGAGGAGTATCCTCCGGCCTTAGCCCACACCGCCGCCGCTTCGGGTGAGGCCAGGAACTTGAGCAGCTCCTGCGATGCCTGGCTGTCCTTCAAGATCACCGCCACGTCGCCGCCGCTTACCACGGGTGTCTCGCCGCCCACCGACGGGAACGGGAACATGAGCGCATCCTGGCCGACCTTGGCGTTGGTGCTGTCGGCGATATTGATCTGGACGAAGTCGCCCTCGTAGACGATCGCTGCCTTCGAGTTGTCGCCGAAGACGTTGGTGACTGATGTCGGAAAGTCGGTCTGCAAGGCATTCGACGCGCCGCCGGCGATGAGTCTCTGGCTACCCCACAGCTGCGCAAGTGTCTCCAGCGCCTTGGTCACCGATGGGTCGGTCCACGGAATCTCGTGCTTGGACAGCTGGTCGTACTTGTCCGGTCCGGCCGAGCTGAGGTAGACGTTCTCGAACCAGTCCGTGAGCGTCCAGCCGTCGGCGCCGGCAATCGACAACGGCGTGATTCCAGCGTCGGACAGGGTATTGGCCACGTTAACGAACTCGTCCCACGTCTTCGGCGGGCTAACGCCGGCCTGCTCGAAGTCGTCCGCCCGGTACCAGACCGTCGACTTGTTCGCCACCTTGAAGTAGACGCCGTACAGCTTGCCGTCGACGCTGGCCAGGTCCTTCCAAACGGGGGCGAAGTTCGCGTCGACCGCCTGCTGCACGGCCGAGTTCACCGGCTTGAGCGCGTTCTGGTCGGCGAACTGCACCAGCACGCCCTGCTGTGGAAGGAACGCCACATCCGGCGGCGCGCCGCCTTCGAGCTTCGAGCTGAGGAACGTCGCGACGTTGTCACCGGTCGGCGTGAAGTTGACGGTCGCCCCGGTCTGATTGGTGAACTCGTCGAGCACCTTCTTGAAGTTGGTTTGCTCCGCGCCAGTCCAGACAGCGGCGACCTCGATCGTCTTACCCTGCAGCGACTTCCCCTGGCCGCCCCCGCCGCCGTTGTCATCGTCGCCGCCGCAGGCCGCCGCCCCGAGAGCGAGCGCCAGCAGGACGGGGAGCGTACGTGAAATGCGCCTCATGCGCAGTGTCCTCTCCTACGGAACTGATTCCTGGTCTCCCCAGATGGAGAGTCCGGTGTCTGGGTCAAAGTAGTGCAGTCGATCCACTGCGATGGCCGCGGTCACCGGCTCGCCCACGCGTACTCGAGTGCGCGGATTGAACCGCGTCACCATCTCGGTGTGCGGCTTCTCCTCCAGCCCGCCGAGCACGTCCGTCCCCACATCGCGGGCGAGGTCCTTGGTGTCCTCGGTCACGACCTGAGGTGCGTCCACCAAGAAATGGACGATCACGTCAGAGCCCATCGCCTCGACCAGGTCGGCGCTCGACTGCAGGGTTGCGCCGTCGGCACTGCGCATAAGTGCCGCATCGTCCATGTCTTCCGGCCGGATCCCGACCACGACCTTGCGACCGATGTAGCCCCTCAGTGCCGGACGCTCGGTCAGCACCTCCCGAGGGAGGCGTAGCTTCTGGCTGCCGACCGTCAGCTCCAGGTTCCCGTCGGCCTCAGCCAGCATGCCCTGGAGCAGGTTCATTGCAGGGGAACCGATGAATCCGGCGACGAAGATGTTGTTCGGGTGGTCGTAGAGCACCTGCGGTTCGGCGACCTGCTGTAGCTCGCCGTTCCGCATGACTGCCACCCGGTCGCCGAGAGTCATGGCCTCGGTCTGGTCGTGCGTCACGTAGATGGTCGTGACGCCGAGATCGCGCTGAATGCGAGCGATCTCCGCGCGCATCTGAACCCGCAGCTTTGCGTCGAGGTTGGACAGCGGCTCATCCATGAGGAACGCCTGCGGCTCGCGGACGATCGCCCGGCCCATCGCCACCCGCTGCCGCTGGCCACCGGACAGGTTGCGCGGCTTCTTGTCGAGGAATTCTTCGAGGCCCAGAATTCGGGCGGCATTGTCCACGCGCCGGGTGATCTCGGCCTTTGGCATCTTGCGCAACTGGAGCCCGAAGCCGATGTTGTCCCGCACCGAAAGATGTGGGTAGAGCGCGTAGCTCTGGAACACCATGGCGACGTCGCGGTCCCGGGCTGGCACCCGGTTGACTACGCGATCTCCGATGCGGATCTCGCCTTCGCTGATGTCCTCCAGGCCGGCAATCATTCGCAGCGCGGTGGTCTTGCCGCAACCGGAGGGACCGACAAGGACGAGGAACTCCTTGTCCTCGATAAACAGATTCATGTCCCGCACTGCGCGGGTGCCATCGGGATAAACCTTGCCGACATGGTCGAGTACGACTTCTGCCACGCCACGCTCCCACGAAAGAGCTGGCCGGACCCATCGACACGGGCCTGATTGTCGCGACTGCCTTGGCTGGCAGGGCCAGCTCGGACACTTTGCCGGACGGTCTCTGCCCGCACGACGGATCGCGGTCAGCCGAAGGTGCAGATCTGCGTTACGCCTCAGTCTTCCACCGATGTGCCAGGTGACAACCCACATGGGGCGATATGCGTGACCCAATCGTGATCAACTTGGTCCGAGCGGGTGATGACCCCCGGCGCCCCCGGCCGCCGCTCAAATACCGGTCACCGGTCCAGCTTTTGGATCTACCGGCCAGGTCAAACCGCCGGTGGGCGGGATTCGAACGGGGTGCTGAGCACGACGGTAGTACGGGTAGATACGCCCGCTTTAGCCCGAATCACACCAATCAGGGCTTCCAGGTCGCCGGGTGACCCGACCCGGACCTTGAGGATGTAGTTTTCCTCTCCCGCGACGCTGTGGCACGCCTCGATCTCGGGCAGATCGGCGAGCCGCTCGGGAATGTCGTCCGGCGCCGCCGGGTCGATCGGCTTAACGGAGATGAAGGCGGTCAGCGGGAGGCCGATCGCCTCCGGATCGACCACGGCCGTGTAGTTCTTGATGACTCCGCGCTGCTCCAGCCGACGCACCCGCTGGTGGACCGCTGAAGTGGAAAGGCCGGTTGCCTTGCTCAGGTCGGTGTAGCTCATCCGCCCGTCGCGGCTGAGCAGCGCAAGGATCCGCCGGTCGAGGTCCTCCACGCTCGTACCGTAATCGCCGATAACTCGAGCTGGCGAGGCGTTGAGGGGATCACTCCGCAAGGTCACGGCCGACGACCAGCCGCTGGATCTGGTTGGTCCCTTCCACGATCTGGAGGACCTTCGCCTCTCGGAGATACCGCTCGGCCGGATAGTCGGTGACATAGCCGTAGCCGCCGAGCACCTGCACGGCGTCGGTCGTGACCCTCATCGCCATGTCGCTGCAGAAGAGCTTGGCCATCGCGGCCTCGGTGCGGTAGGACCGTCCGGTGTCCCGGCGCCGAGCGGCGGCGAGGTAGAGCGCGCGTCCGGCGGTCAGCGCCGTGGCCATATCGGCGAGCATGAACTGCAGTCCCTGGAAGTCCATGATCGGCCGGCCAAACTGCCGGCGCTCCTTGGCCCAGCCGACCGCCAGGTCAAGCGCGGCCTGCGCAAGTCCAACGGAGCATGCGGCGATGCCGAGCCGGCCACCGTCGAGCGCGGCGAGCGCGATCCGGAAACCGTCACCCTCCGCCCCAATCCGCCGGTCGGCGGGAACCCGCGCGCCGTCGAACATGATCTGCGCCGTCGGCGACGCGTACATGCCCATCTTGCGCTCGGGCGGCGCCGCGGCCATGCCCGGCATGTCGCCTGGCAGCAGAAAGCAGCTGATACCCCGGGCGCCCTCGTCGGAAGTCCGCGCCATCAATGCGTAGAAGTCGGCTTGCCCGCCGTGGCTGATCCAGGCCTTGGTTCCCCGCACGACGTAGTCGTCGCCCTCCCGGGTCGCCCGCGTCGTCATGGCCGCTGCGTCCGAACCCGAATGCGGCTCGGATAGGCAGTAGGCACCAAGGAGCTCGCCGCCCACCAGGTCGGGCAACCAGCGCCGCTTCTGCTCCTCGGTCCCGTAGGCTGCGAGCGGATAGGCCGCGAGCGTGTGCACGCTAACCCCGAGGCCCACGGTCAGCCAGGCGGCCGCGAGCTCCTCGACCACCTGCAGGTAGACCTCGTACGGCTGCCCGCCGCCGCCGTACTCCTCCGGATAGGGCAGGCCGAGCAACCCCGCCCGCCCGATGGTCAGAAAGACTTCACGCGGGAAGCGGTGTGCTTCCTCGTCGACGGCGGCGCGCGGCACGAGCTCGGCCGCGGCGAGCTCGCGGGTCAGCTTGAGGAGATCGGCGGCCTCCGGCGTGGGAAGCTCGCGATCGACGGCGGATCGAATCACGACATTGCCCCTGCTCGGCGAGAGTTCAGCCCGGCACGATGGTCAGCTCGCGGGGTCGACCGTTGAGCCGTTCGACTCCGGTCTCGGTACACACGACGATGTCCTCGATGCGTGCCCCATGCCGGCCCGGCAGGTAGACCCCGGGCTCCACGGAGAACGCCATGCCGGGCTCCAGCACGCGGTCGTTCCCGGCCACGATGTACGGGTCCTCATGGGTCTCCAGCCCGATGCCATGACCCGTACGGTGGATGAAGTATTCGCCGTAACCGGCCGCCGCGATGATGTGGCGGGCGGCCGCGTCGATGCTCTCGCAGGTCACACCTTCCCGCACGGCCTCGCACGCCGCGGCCTGCGCGTCGTAGAGCACCTCGTAGTACGCAAGGAAATCGGCCGGCGGGTCGCCGACGACATATGTACGGGTTTCGTCCGAGCAGTAGCCGGACTCGATGGTGCCGCCGATGTCCACGACAACCGGGTCGCCTGGCTGGATGACCCGATCCGAGACGCCGTGGTGGGGGCTCGCGGCGTTGGGTCCCGAGGCGACGATGACGAAGTCGGCCCGGACGTGCCCCGCCCCGACAATCGCCTCAGCGATGTCCTTGCCGACATCGCGCTCGCTGCGGCCCGGGCGCAGCCTGCCCGGCACCTGCTCGTGCACGCGGTCGATCGTGTCGGCCGCGGTGCGCAACTCGGCGATCTCCTCCCGGCTCTTACGGATGCGCAGCTCGCGGAGGATGTCCCCGGCCAGCTGCTGGTCGGCGACCGGCAGCGCGGACCGGAATCGGAGGACCTTCTCCGCCCACATGTGATTGTCCAGAGCGAGCACCCGGGCCGCCGGCACGACGGCGGCCACCAACGCGTACGGATCCTCGGTCTCGCCCCAGGCCCTGATGTCCAGGCCGAGGTCAGCGGCGGGGGATGCCTCGGCCGCTGGTCTTTCGAGCTGCGGCACAACGAGAACCGGATCAGCGCTCGCCGGGGCGACGAGGCAGGTCAGCCGTTCCAGCGCAGGCGCGTCGTAGCCGGTCAAGTAGCGAAGGTCGGCGCCGGGTGTGATCAGCAATGCGTCGAGCCCGGCCTCGGCGGCGGCCTTCTGGGCGCGGGCCAGCCGGTCCTGAATTTCGGCCGTCACAGCGCCTCCATTCGCGCGGCGCGGTGACAAGTGCTCCGCCCACCGCTTCGCTCGCAAAGCTCGCTCACGGTGCCTCAGCGTAGCCGTCCAATCTCCGGGCAGTGGTAACCACGCGCCCGACCGTTCGTGCGGTCCAGTGACTCGGCGTGGACGGTGCGTGAGCGAGCCCCCGATGTTGATCGTCGTTGCGAATGTCCGGCGAGGTTGCCGAGAGGCTGCCTTCGTGGACGGAGCGGCGAATGTCGGCGGGGGCGGGAAGAATGGCGCTGTGGGATCCCGGCTCATGCTCCTCGATGCAGCGTCGCTTTACTTCCGGGCTTACTTCGGAGTACCGGAGACGACGACTGCCCCTGATGGCACGCCCGTCAACGCGGTCCGCGGCTTCATTGACATGGTTGCCTTTCTGGTCGGTAGGGAGCAGCCGACGAATCTGGTCGCGTGTATGGATGCTGACTGGCGGCCCGCATTCCGGGTCGCTGCGGTGCCCTCCTACAAGACCCACCGGCTTGCCCCGGACGGCACGGTCGAGATCGTCCCCGACACCCTGGTGCCGCAGATTCCGATCATCGAAGCGGTTCTCGCCGCGGTTGGGATCGCGGCGGTCGGATCACCCGGCTACGAAGCCGACGACGTCCTAGGCACGCTCGCCGCACATTCGACGGTGCCGACCGATGTGGTCACCGGCGATCGCGACCTCTTTCAGGTCGTGGACGACGCGCGGGACGTACGGGTCCTCTACACGGGCCGCGGAGTGCGCAACCTCGAGGTCGTGGACGAGGCGTTCATCGAGAAGAAGTACGGCATTCCCGGCCGAGCGTATGCCGACTTCGCCACGCTCCGTGGCGACCCGAGCGACGGACTGCCGGGTGTGGCGGGGATCGGCGACCGGACCGCCGCATCCCTGATCGCGGGCTACGGCTCGATCGAGGGGTTGCTCGCCGCGCTCGACGATCCGCAATCGGGACTCGCTCCCGGCATTCGCCGAAAGCTCACCGACGCACGCGACTACCTCGTCGTCGCGCCCAGTGTCGTACGGGTCGCGACCGACGCACCGCTGCCCGCGTACGAGGACATGCGACCCGCGGCACCTGCAGATGCCGAGGTGCTGGTCGAGCTCGCTGATCGGTGGAACCTCGACTCCCCCCTCAACCGCCTCCTGGCCGCCCTCTCCCGCTGAATTGAATGGTCTCGAGGACCGACACACCCGCCGCGCACCAAAGCATGGGACGGTCACCGCAGGTCGCGCCACGCTGTAGTTACGGTCCGGCGCGGCCTGCGGTTCCGGTCGCGTAATTCAGGCGGAGCGGCGGGTCGAGGTGTCAGGGGCCGAGTCCCCCGAAGCCGCCGCGGTTGGGTGTGGAAAGGGTGGCATCGTGAGCGGCAGCACGGCGAGCTGCAGGAGCAGCAGCACGTTGTCGTCTGCAGCGGTGCGGTTCAGCCGCAGCCGACCGCAGTGGGTGCAGCGATGGATGAGAACCCAGCGGCGTTCGCCCCGGACGGTGACCGCAATTGGTTCCATTCCACCGTCGCAGCCCGCCTTCCGGTCGCCGGGAGTGTTGCGGTCAAGATGCTTCGACCACAGGCAGCGTGGACAGTGGTTGCGATGTGAGGTGCCGGGCGCATCGAGCGAGACGGCTGCGCCGCAGTGCTCACAGTGAAACGAGCGAGGAAACGACAAGTCTGGTGACCTTTCGCAGTTGGGTCTAGGAACCGGGCAGACATTTCGCGCCTCCTCTCGTACTCGTCGGAACACATGGCAGCCGCGGTCGGTGGCGGCCCTCGCCATCAGACCGCTGTGCGACGCGCACCGTCAAGCGAAATACACGGCAGTGATCAAGCATTAGCCGACCGAGGAGTACGCGACGACGCCGCGGCGGAGAGCCTCGACCGCCTTCTTCGCATTGCCACCCACCGGCGAGTCGCCCCCCGAGGCGTCCGCGACCTGTCCCAGCAGGTCGATCAGCTGCCGCGTCCACCGGACGAAATCGCCCGCCGGAAGGTCGGTCTCGGTGAGGACCGTGTCCAGGCTGTGCCCGGACGCCCAGCGGTAGGCCGCCCAGGCGAAACCGAGATCCGGCTCGCGGAGGAAGTCGAGCCGGTTCTCCTTCTCCAACGCGTCCAGCTCGGCCCACAACTTCACCATGCCGCCGAGCGCTTCCCGGGCCGCGCCACCCGGTAGTCGCGGCGGTCCCACATCGTCGGGCTGGCGTGCCTCGTACACGAGTGCGGAGACGACGGCGGCGAGTTCCGGCACGGAGAGCGTGTCCCACTGGCCGGCCCGCAGGCACTCCGCGGTCAGCAGGTCGAGCTCGGTGTAGAGCCGTGCCAGCCGCCGGCCCTCGTCGGTGACCGAGTCGCCGGAGAGGTAGCCGAGCGACTCGAGTAGCCCGCAGACCCGGTCAAAGGTGCGTGCGATCGTGTTCGTGCGCCCCTCGACCCGCCGCTGCAGCGACAACGTGTCCCGTTCAAGCCGGAAGTAGCGCTCGGCCCAGCGCGCATGCTCCTCGCGGTCCGGGCAACCGTGGCACGGATGCGCCCTGATCTTGGCCCGCAAATCCTGGATCTCGGTGTCGTCGGTGACCTCGGGCCGACGCGGGCGCCGCCCGCCGGCTATCTGATCGAGGCCGCGGTCACCGGCCCGGGTGCGCAATGACGCCGCCAAGTCGCGCCTGGACTGGGCGGAGCGCGGGTTGAAGCTGCGCGGGATCCGCATGCGGTCCAGCGCCTCCACGGGCGCCGGGAAGTCGACCAGCGACAGCTTGGCGACCTGCCGCTCCGCCGTCAGTACGGTCGGCCGTGGGTCGTCGCGGCCGGCGGAAAAGCCTGGATCGAGTACGACCGCCAAGCCAGAACGTCGACCGGCCGGCACCTGGATCACGTCACCCGGACGCAGCCGCTCCAGCGACTGCAGCGCAGCCGCTCGCACCGCTGCCTTTCCACGACGGGCGAGGTCGGCCTCCCGCTCGGACAGCACCCGACGCAACGCCGCGTACTCCATGAAGTCGCCTAGATGGCATGTCGCGGCCTCGCGGTAGCCGGCCAGTGCCTCCTCGTTGCGCTGCACCTGACGGGCCAGCCCGACGACCGCCCGGTCCGCCTGGAACTGCGCGAACGACGTCTCGAGCAGCTCCCGCGCCGTGGCGCGCCCGACCTGGCCGACCAGGTTGACCGCCATGTTGTAGGAGGGGCGAAACGACGACCGCAGGGGGTAGGTCCGGGTCGACGCGAGTCCCGCAACGGCCGTCGGATCCAGGCCGGGCTGCCAGATGACGACCGCGTGCCCCTCGACGTCGATGCCGCGCCGCCCGGCTCGCCCGGTGAGCTGGGTGTACTCCCCCGGCGTCACGTCCGCCAGCGTCTCGCCGTTCCACTTGACCAGGCGCTCGAGTACGACTGATCGCGCGGGCATGTTGATCCCAAGTGACAGTGTCTCGGTCGCGAAGACGGCTTTGATCAATCCGCGGACGAACAACTCCTCCACGACCTCTTTGAAGGTCGGCAGCATGCCGGCGTGGTGGGCGGCGACACCGCGCTCGAGGGCATCCAGCCACTCGTGGTAACCGAGAACGTCCAGGTCCTCGTCGGGGATCACCGCGCAGCGCTCCTCCACGTACTCCCGCACTTCGGCCCGCTCCGCGGCGTTGTTGAGCCGGAGCCCGGCGTAGACGCACTGGGTGACCGCGGCCTCGCAGCCGGCCCGGCTGAAGATAAAGGTGATCGCCGGGAGCAGGCCCTGGTTGTCGAGGATCTCGATCACATCTGGTCGGCTCGGCACCGTCCACCTGGGCCGGGGCGGCCGGCCACGCCCCCGCCGGCGGGTGTCATAGGGCCGAGATATCCGCTGCTCTTCGCCGCGGATGAGGCGCAGGAGATCCGGGTTGACGGCCCTGGTCGCGCTGGCGGCATCCCCGGTCCCGACCGGTCGGCGCTCGGCAAACAGGTCGAACAGCCGGCGCCCGACCAGCACGTGCTGCCACAGCGGTACGGGACGATGCTCCTCGACGATCACGGTGGTGTCCCCGCGCACGGTGACCAGCCAGTCGCCGAACTCCTCCGCGTTGGACACGGTGGCCGAGAGTGAGACGAGGGTCACCGACTCCGGCAGGTGGATGATCACTTCCTCCCAGACGCCACCGCGGAACCTGTCGGACAGGTAGTGGACCTCGTCCATCACGACATACCCGAGACCAAGCAGGGTCCCGGAACCGGCGTACAGCATGTTGCGCAGCACCTCGGTCGTCATCACGACGACCGGCGCCTCACCATTGATCGTGTTGTCCCCGGTGAGGAGGCCGACGGTGTCAGCGCCGTACCGGCTGACCAGATCGGCGTATTTCTGGTTGGACAGCGCCTTGATCGGTGTCGTGTAGAAACACTTCTGGCCGCGGCTGAGCGCTAGGTGCACCGCGAACTCGCCGACGACGGTCTTGCCTGCTCCGGTCGGGGCGGCCACCAGAACCCCCAGGCCGGCCTCCAGCGTCTCGCAGGCCCGCACCTGGAACGGGTCGAGACCGAAGGGGTAGAGCTGACGGAACGACCCAAGCGCGGTCCGCTCCTCCGCCTGCCGCCGGCGGGCAGCCGAGTAGCGCTCGGCGGGTGACGGCATGCAACCAGGCTAGCTGCCGGACCTGCTAGGGCTTTGGTGCGAGCACCGAGACCGCCCCCGGCACGGCCTCGCAGAGAGCCGGAAGCGGGCCGACCCGCTCCCCGTCGCCGTAGGCCACGACGCCGGGCGAGTTGATCCGGACCTTCGCCGCCTTCCTGACCTCGATTCGCGGATGGTGGATGTGCTGCCCTGGATAAACCTTCGGCAAGATCCGGATGAGGGTCAGTCGCGAGACCGGGTGGACGATGGTCAGGTCGAGCAGGCCGTCCTGGAGCGAGGCACCCGGGCACATCTTGAAGCCGCGGCCGTACCACGCCCCGTTGCCGACGGCGATCATCATGGCGTCGAGGGTCTCCGGCGCGTCGTCCACCTCCAGCGTGTATGAAAGCGGGCGGAAGGCTGCCAGCTCCGCGAAGACGGCGATGTTGTACCGAAGCTGGCCGGAGAGGCGGTGGAGGCGGTCGGAGCGGACGTTCACCCGCGCATCGAAGCCGACCGCGAGAATCGTCCCGACCCATGTGACGGCGCCGTCCACGGTGGTGACGCGCAGCGCGTCGACGGGTTGCACGGTCCCGTCGGCAATGGCCTGGATGGCGGCGGACGGGTCGGTGAGCGGGATGCCGACCGCCCGGGCGATGTCGTTGCCGGCTCCGGCGGGCAGGATGCCAAGCGCGGTGCCCGTGCCAGCGACTGCCTGCAATGCGATGTGCACTAACCCGTCGCCGCCGGCCGCGACGAGCACATCTGCACCATCGGCCACCGCCTGCCTCGCGAGCATCCGGGATTCCTCGGCACTGCCGCCCGCGACGGTGCGCACCTCATCTCCGGCGGCGGCTAGTGCGGTGGCCAGCTCGCCGGCAAGCCGCGGCGCCCGGCCGGGGCCCGCAGCCGGATTGACCAGCAGCGCGACATCGCGCGACATCGTGAGCCTCCGGTTGAGCGTGCGGACACCTGGACGGTACCGGAAGCCGAACCGAAGTCCCAGGACGCCGTTGGCCTTGGCGGAGGAAGGCCCGCGACACCGCTTGCGTCCGACGCGATCGGCCAGGCGCGGGCTAGGTGATATCGGTGGAGTCCTGGCCGGACGGACCGCTGGTTCGGGGTCCTCCGCGGGTGTCTACCGGGGCGGGG
>JBKOZJ010000146.1:0-9386 GCA_046725875.1 Actinomycetota bacterium | reverse complement strand
GGCACGACTGGCTTCCAGGTGCCAACGCCGCTCGGCCCCCGCCCAGCAGTGTTCATCTTCGACAGCCAGACCGGCGACCTCACCGGGTGGAACCCGGCCAACGGGACGACCGCGGTGGTAGCCGCGCACTCCGCCGACGCTATCTACACCGGGCTCGCGCTGCTGCAGACACCCGGCGGCCCGTTCCTGCTCGCGGCGGACTTCCGGCACGCCCGGATCGACATCTTCGACGCCACCTGGAACCGGGTCGACCTCGGCTCGGCGTTCACCGACCCGGACCTGCCGGCCGGCTACGCCCCGTTCAACGTGCAGGTCCTGGGCGGCGCGGTCTACGTCGCCTACGCCCTGCAGGGCGAGGGCGGCGAGGAGGAGGTCGCCGGCCATAACCTCGGGTTCGTGGACAAGTACACCGACTTCGGCCAGACCGTGCAGCGGATCGCCAGCCGCGGCAACCTCAACGCGCCCTGGGGCCTGACCATCGCGCCGGCCAGCTTCGGCAAGTACGCCGGCGCGCTGCTGGTTGGCAACTTCGGCGACGGGAAGATCGGTGCGTACACCGACGGTGGCGAGTACCTCGGCTTCCTCCGCGACCGCGACAACGACGTCATCGCCATCGACGGCCTGTGGGCACTACTGCCGGGAACCGCCAACAGCGGCGGCACCGACGCGGTCTGGTTCAGCGCCGGCCCCGACGAGGAAACCCACGGGCTGCTCGGCGTCCTGCGCCCGGCAAGCTAACCGCCGGACCGCCTCAACCTTGCGTCCTCGCCGGACGACGCGGCGACCGGTGGGGACGCTCCATCGGCGGTACGGGAAGGAGGGAGCGATGCTTACGCGTCGCCTCGACGAGGCGCTTCGCAATGAGCGCGGGGGTCAAGTCTCCTATCTCCTGATGGGGAAGGGGGACTTTGGCTCCGAGCATCTCGCCATCACCTGGGTGACCGGTGCTCCGGGGAGCGAGCAGCAACAGCACGAACATCCCGAGAGTGAGCAGGTCTATGTGATCATCGCCGGCCACGGCCTGATGCTCGTTGGCGATGAGCGTCAAGAGGTGGAGGCCGGGACGCTCGTGCTGGTCCCGCCGGCGACGCCGCACTCGATCCGGAACACCGGTCAGGAAGCGCTGGTCTACGTCTCGGCCACCTCGCCTCCGTTCGATCCACCGCCGCCCGATTCCCCGTTCGCCTACCGTTGACCGGCGGGCACCAGGATCGTGCGTATGGCTCGCGGTTTGCCGCGGGCGTTGCGGTGGTCGTTTCAAGATGAGAGGGGCGTAGTCCGCCCCTCTCATCCAGGCGCAGCCGGTCTACCCGTCCGTGAGTCGACCACAGCGCTGTCAGGGCCACCAGGGGCCACTCGCGCTCGGCCTCGCCTCGGGAGAATGGGTTGGTGGCCAGGCCTAGGTAGCGGCTCCCGAGAACGTGCCCAACAGCGGGTTCGCGCCTCTTCAGCCAGGAATCGAGGAGCACCGCACATTCGCCACGACGGTCGACCGGGTACTTAAGCGACTGCGCGCGGCGCCCAGCCCCACCAACCGGCGATCGTTGCTCGTCCATGAGCACGGATTTACACTTCGAAGAGTCGACGTTACTCAGAGTGGTGGCCGCGATGGATCGCCGCTTTCGACAGCGTGACGCCGGGACCGCGGGCGTGGCGGCAGAAGTCCGTACGCACCGGACGATCTGACCATGACGCGTCCGGGAATCCCCGGCAGGGGGTGGATGCAGTGAGCTCGGGCAGCCGGGATCGCCCGCCGCGTAGATTCCGGCGACACACGACGGCAGGCCCCTTGCGACTCCGGTTGCGGCGCATGGGGCGGCTGTCCCGTCCGGTCAGGCAGTTGCTCAGATCCCGTTTAACGCGAAGGGGGCGTCCCGGCGTTAAAGGGCTAAGGAGCTGGCGCGGGAGCAGTCCACCGGTGAGGGCGGCCAAGTTTCTCATCTACCTAACCGCCGTTGTATTCGTTTTGTGGGTCGCCAGGGCGTCGTTCGCGGTGTTGTTCGGTAGGCACCCGGAGGTCCCGCTCGATCTGGACACCGCGTGCCGGGAGACGAGCTTTTCCTGCGACGCCTTGGCCGGGACTCTCGGGCCGGTCTTGTCTCTCGCACTAGCCTCTGCGGTGTTCCTCCTGGTTCGGCTCTGGCTCGTTCGCCGGCCCTACCTCCGCCGGGCGGTGGAACAGCCACAGGAACTAGTGCCGACTGCCGGCACCATCATCGGCGATGTCGTCGGCCGGGACGAGCTGTGCCATGTGATGATGCAGAACCTGCGTGATCCCGCGACCCGACGGCCGCACGTGGTCATCGGCGGTGTGGGGACGGGCAAGACCGCCTTCCTCGTCCGGCTCACCCAGGTGCTGGCCGAGCGTGGAGCCGTCCCGGTGCCCATCCGACTGCGGGACGCCCAGGAGAAGTTGGACTTCGGCGAGCTCGCGCACCGGCAGTTCATCGCGGACACGGACGGTGGCCTGGTGTCGCGAGCCGAGGGCGAGAAGGTCTGGCGCCAGCTCCGGAGGGAGGGCCGGATCGTGGTGCTGGCAGACGGACTGGAGGAGGCCCTCATCGAAGGCAGCGCCGAGCGTGACCGCAACAACCTCATTCGCCTCGCCATTCGTCGGGCACACAACGACCGGCTGCCGTTGGTCGTAGCCTCCCGACCCCACGACCCCCTCCGCGGAACGCTCGCGACCATCGTCGAGCTGGAACCGCTGAGCGAGGAGGCCGCCATCGAGTACCTGGAGCCGAGCGATACGTCGGAGGACATGCGCCGCCTCGGCTGGATCGTTGAGACGGCCAATGTGGCCGACGCCCCGTTGTATCTCCAAATCACCCGCCAGCTGCACAGATCCCAACTGATGGGGTACGTGTCGAGGCGGAGATCCGGGCAGTTGGACACGCGTGGAGTGGACCGGTCGGAGCTTCGGCTGCGCCTCCTCCAGACCTGGATGAACGGGCTACTGGGCGGTCACTTCCCGGCGGGTGTGCCGCTGACGCGGGCGGACCGTGAGGCGGCCGTCGAGCAGTTGTCGGCGCTGGCATGCATCGGGCTTGGCCGGGACCGGTTGCACGTGACATTCGACGAATTCGAGGAGCTCAGGACGAAGCAGCCACCTTCGGCGATCGTAAATGCCGTGAGGCAGAGCATGAGCGAGCGCGGGCGACGCGTTGACATGAGGCTCGCGGCCACCTGGGGCACCGAGCTCGGGCTTGTGGAGGCGCATCCAAACGGTGTGCGTTTTCCTCACAGCATCATGCAGGCCTATCTCGGCTCCCGGTTCATCGACGAAGCCATGTCCGATCCGGGCTACCGAGAGACTGCCTTGAAGGATCCGGGGCGGGAGATGCTCCTCGCTTTGGTCATGCGGTCGCGAGACAGAGGTCAGGCAACGCCCCGCGACGCGTTCAGCCCGGTTCGTGTCGCCACTTCGACACCAGACACCCAGCTCCGGAAGTTTCGGGAACTGCTTTGCGATGCAGCCGCGCATCGTGAAGACGCAAAGGCCCTCGACCTGTTTGCCGCCGCGCTCGAGATCGACAGCATCGACGAGACGCCCGCCCACGGGAGTATCGCCAACCAGATCGAGAAGTGCTGGAAGAACATACGTGCCGGAGAGGTGCGAACGCGGGAGGAGGCCAAGCTCAATCTGGTGCGTCGCTTCGGGGAGGCGGCGAGGACCATCGCCGGGCGACGTGGAGGGCCGAGGGAGTGCGCAGCCGCACCGGCCTACCGGCAGCTCTGCCGCCTCAGCTTCCATGAGGGTCTTCATTCGGTGCGGCTGGCCGCCGCCGAGGAGATCGGCGCCGGGGGTGATGAGGCGTTCGAGGAGTTGAAGGATGTGCTTGGCCCGCCTGATGCGCCCCAGGCGGCCGATGCCGCCGCACGTCGAAACGCCATGGTCTGGTCCGAGGCGGACATACAGTCCCAAAGTTCAGCCGAGGACCCGGATGGCGAGGAGGGCCGATGGCGCGATGGCGTGACTCGGGCATGGTTGGCTCCCCTGCTCGTTGGTTCGGTGACCCGGCCCGAGTTGGTGCGGGCCGCCCGGGTCAATCTCGAGCGGTGGCTGAAGTTCGTGGGAGCGCGGGACCACCGGCCGGAGGCGTTCGACCTCCGTCTGTCCTGTGAGGTCGCGCTCGCACAGGGGTTCAAGTACGCGGCCAACCGGCGCGACCGCCACCCCCATTCCCAGCCCGAGGCGCGGGTCTACCTGACCGAGCGGGCCAAAGAGATGCTGGCCGGGACGAACTTCTGGTTCTCGCGGCTTACGCTCGTCCACGCGCTGTGTCTGTGGGCGCTTCCGGACGGCCCGGCCGGGCGCCAGCCGGATCGTGGCCGCGACCGAAACCACAAGGCGCTCGTTGGTCGGTGGGTTGCCGATTCTGAAGGCCGGTCGGAGCATCCATTCGTCGTCGAAGCCCGCCGACTCGCCGTGTGGGCCTTGGAAACCAGGCGACCCGACCGGTTCATCTGGATCGACGAGAGCGGTGTCCTCAGCAGGGTCGGGTCCCGGTCCGCCGGTCAGGAAGTGTGGCGCCGGCACAACCTCTGGATCCCACCGTCGACCGGCTGGACGACACTTCATCCGCGCGCCCAGCAGCTCCTCGCCGATGTGCTCTTGCTGCTGAACCTCGCAGGGCGGGGCAGGCGGCCCAGCGACCGCGACCGGCGGCTCCTGCGAACAAGCCGGAACTTCTTGCCACCATGCATCGCAGGCGACCGATCTCCGCTCGATCCAGGACGTATCGTCGGCATGGCCACGACGTCGGAGCCAGGATCCAACTGCGAGGATGGCTGCCCCTTCGAGCTCTGCCCGTATCCCCCGAAGGACGAAGAGAACTACCGCGGGCTGAGCGAGGCGTTCTGTCGCCAGCAGCAAGTACTTCTAGGCAGAGGCTCAATCCGGCGCCGGGCGGCGCCGTGGCAGGGGACGCTGCCAGCCGACCTCAGACGCTTCTGGCGGCAGATGGGACAACCGCCCCAGCAGGCGGCCGCCGACGGGGCACCCAACCGCCGGCAAGGCAGACGCACGCGGACTAGCCGTTGACGTTGGCCGCGAGGCACTGAACGGGGCGTCGCAACAAGGTTCCTATCGCGGACACCTGACTCGAGTCGTCCACATGCCGCTACTATTACGGCGCACTGCTGGCTCCTCGATAAGACAAGCCGCAAGGGAGGAACGCCCGATGCCGGGAATGTCCCACTTCCAGCCTCTAATTGATTGGACGACTAAGCCAGGCGTTGTGGACGAAGCTCAACCGGTGGTCGGAGCCCAACTCAGATGGGTTGAGCCGTGGAGCATTTGGATGGGCGAGCTTCATCATTCCCTCGAGGACGGCCCACTTCGTGATCGGTTCTCCGGTACGTTGATCACAACGGGCGTTGGAGACCCCCTGCTTCCGATCGCGGCGGTGCAATTCTCCATCGGCATCGGTACGGACCGCGCTGCGGCTAGCATCGTCGGCTCCGGCATCGAACCTGTTCTGAGTGAGGCCGTCCCGGTTCCTCAAGTACTGGCACTGGATGGCGGAATCATAGCCGCTCGAATGGCGCTCGAACCCACGCCTGCCGCGACCTTCGATTTGTGGCTGTGGCCGGCTTTTCATCTGCCGCCGCGGCCCTGATTCCGCCGCCGGACGATGTGGAGCCGCGGAAGTTGGTCCATCCGCATGGTCTTCTGTTGGAAGGAGCCACGGACACGAGGGCGGTTCGAGGGGTAGTCAGTCTGGACTGCGATCGAGCTGATGTGGATAGGGGACGGGGTCTGGTCGGTGGGTGAGCACGGCCAGCACGGTCGAGGCCACGACATCCCCCGCTTGGTCGGCGACCAGGCGGCCTGCGTTCACCTCTGCGGCGGCCTGGTGGAGGACGCTGTAGATGGTGGCGAGGAGCCAGGTCAGGGGTAGGTCGGTGCGGAAGTCGCCGTCGGCCTGACCGCGGGCGACCAGCTGCTCGATGCGGCCGAAAACCGGATCGTGTAGGGCGCGCAGCCGCGGTGGTGGCAGCGCTGTGGAAACCACGGTGTAGAGGTTGCGATGCCGGTCCAGGATCGGCCAGGACGAGCGGAGCAGGTGGGACAAGGCCTCCGTGGGCCGCCCGTCCAGTGGGATCTCGGACAGGACGTCGTCGGCGCGCGCGAGTGCGCGCTTCGCCGCGGCCTCCAGCAGCGCCTCGCGGGTCGGGAAGTGGGTGTAGAGGGTTACTCGGCTCAGTCCGGCGGAGCGGGCGATGGCCGCCATGGTCACGTCGCCGGTGGCCGTCACTGCCTCCTGGGCGGCATCGAGGATCGCCTCGATGCTGCGCTCGGCGTCTGCGCGGCGCCGCCGGGTGGCGGCACCGCGCATGACCTGGTGGCCGTTCATGGTGTGAGGATACGGCCGGCTAGTGGGCAAAGATCGGAGGGTCGCCGGCCGCCGGGCGCCCCTGGGGGAGCAGCACCGTGCTGGCCACGGCGAGCACGGCCGCGGCGATGGCACCGGCAAGGTATCCATTCTCGAAGCCCGCGAGCGGGTCGCTGCCCTGCCCGGTAATGCTCGATGAGGCGATCGCCGACACGACCGCGACGCCCAGCGAAGCGCCAAGCTCGTGTCCGGTGTTGAGGATGCCGGACCCGACCCCGGCATGCCGGTGGTCGAGACCGCGCAAGCCGCTGGTGGTGGCGGCGACGAAGACCGCGCCGACGCCTGCCGAGGCGAGGACGAACCCCGGCAGCAGCGCGCTGAGTACGGTGCCTTCGGTGCCGCGCCAGGCGAGCAACCCCAGGCCGACCGCGGCCAATGCCTGCCCGACGGCAGCGACGCGGCGAGCGCCGACGCGGGCGATCAGGCCGCCGGCGAGGTGGGCGCCGAGGATGGTGGCGATCGCGACCGGGAGGAAGGCCAGGCCGGTACCGACCGGGCTGTAGTCCCTCACCTGCTGCAGGTAGATCGAGGTGAGGAAGTACCCGGACAAGAGCACGCCGGTGGCGCCGATCATCACGAGAACCGCTCCAGACAGCGGCCCGCGGCGCAGCAGCGTCAGAGGTACGAGCGGGGCGGCAGCAGAACGTTCGATCGCGACGAAGCCGGCTGCGAGCAGCACGGCCGCGCCGATGGGGAGCAGCGCCGAGGCCGAAGTCCAGCCGGTATCGCCGGCCCGGATCAAGCCATAGATCAACGACGCGACGGCGGCGGTCCCGACCAACGCGCCGGGAACGTCGATCCGTGACACGCCGCGGCCGGCCCGGGAAGGCACGATGGTTGGGGCCGCCAAGCCGACGAGCACACCAACCGGCACGTTGATATAGAAGATCCACTCCCAGCCCGGGCCGGAGGTCAGGGCACCGCCGAGAAGCACGCCGATCGCCGCCCCCGCGCCGCCGATGGCCGCCCACACACTGAGCGCTCGAGTGCGTGCCGCCCCCGTGAACTCGGTGGTCATGATGGACAGCGCGGACGGCGACAGTAGAGCCGCACCAACCCCCTGGGCAACCCGCGCACTCAGCAGCATGGCGCCGCCAGTGGCCAACCCGGCGGTCAGCGACGCGGCGGTGAACAGCCCCAGCCCGGTCAGGAAGGTGGTCTTGCGGCCGACCGCGTCAGCCAGCCGCCCGCCGAGGATGAGTAGACCGCCGAGGGTCAAGGTGTAGGCGGTTACCAGCCAGGTCAGCGAGTCCCGGCTCAGCTGTAGTGCGCGGCCGATCTCTGGAAGCGCCACGTTGACCACGGTTACATCCAGAACGACCATGAACTGGGCCAGCGAGAGCAGCAACAGGAGGAGCGTCCCTCGCGGCGGTGCCGGTGAGCCTGCTTGATGTTGGTGCTCGATGGACGGTGCGTGAGCCATGACCCGCCCCCTTATCCCATACAGCTATGTAAAGGCTTGGACGAGTGCCATCGTAGCACTAACCTGAACACCGATGTAAAGGCTCAGCTTGCGAGGGCCGTTGCGGTCTACGAGCGGACCGCCACCTGATCCTCCGCCTCGGGCTCGGCCGAACTGGGCTCACTCGCCGCTGGTGGCCGCCTTGGCGTACACGTCGAGGATGGCGCCCCAGCCGCCGCCACCGCGGATTCCGTCGTGGAGTGCCTGCCCGTCGACGAGTCGGTTAAGGAAGCGGTGCTCTAGTTCGACGGTGGTTTGGTCAGGGCCATCGGCGGTGAACCGGACCTCGATCTCGCTGGCATGTTCGGGGTCGGGGTCGTACTGCCACTGGCCGTTGATCTGCCAGGTGACGACCAGCCGGTGTGGCGGCTGCCAGGTCAGCACCCGGCCCCAGTCGCATTCGCTGCCGTCCACGCCGCGTTCGTACCACCGGCCGCCTTCGCGAGGCTCCAGGGTGGCCTCGGCCATCTCGGCCTGGCCAATGTGGTACTCCGGCGGCCACCAGGTGGTGAACCGGTCGGTGAACACGTGGAATGCCCGGTCCAGTGGCGCGCCGACGGTGACCGTTCCGCGCAGGTCAGGGATGGTGGATTCGGTACTCACTACTGCTCCTCTTCGGGGTTGACCGGGGCGGCCTCGGCGGCCTTCTGGAACGCGATGAGTGCCTGTTCCCATACGCCGTCCAGCCAGGCCCGCAACGCGATCACGCCATCCGGGTTGACCCGGTACACCCGCCGGGTGCCCATGGCGTAGTCGACGACGAGCCCACCGTCTTTGAGCGTGCGAAGGTGCTGAGACACCGCCGGTCGGCTGATCGGCAGTTGCGCCGCCAGCTCGCCCACCGAGCATGGGCGGCGGGCCAGCAGCTCGAAGATCACGCGCCGGGTCGGGTCGCCGAGCACACCCACCGCCGCTGATCCGTAAGTGTCCACGAACGATAAGCCTAACAACTAGCCCTGCATCTGGGCCATCCGTCGCCTCATCTCCGCCGGTTGTGCCTTCGTCCCCAGCTGCGGGGACTCGTCCTCGATGGTGATCAGCGAGTCCCCGATCTGGATCTCGGCGTGGGCGACCGTCCCGTCCGGGCCGAGAAAGTGCATCCGCCCGGTCGCGCCGAACACGTCCGCATAGAAGCCGATGGCGTTCTCCCCGCCGCGCACGATGAGGCAGGGCGTGACCCGGCGGCACGTATCAGGATCGGTTTCGGCGCGCTCGTCATCAGTCGGCCCTCCGGTCACGTGAGTTCATTCGAGGAATCCGTAAGTGTATGCGAACGGTAAGCGTAGACCTACGGGATATGCGAACGCAACGGGGTTTGCCCGGCGGTGCCTGAGCACCGGTGGCGAGCGCTGGGACGCAAGGGCTCAGACCGCGGCGAACGCGTCGGCGAGCGCGTCAACGAGGGCGGCGCCGTACGACCGATCGGGGTCGAGCTCGGGGTCGTAGATGCCGACATTGATCCCAACGGCTCGCCCACTCGCCAGTAGTGTCGCGAGGATGGTGGTCAGCTCCGGGAAGGAAAGACC
>JBKOZJ010000145.1:0-12422 GCA_046725875.1 Actinomycetota bacterium | reverse complement strand
CGGCGGGGGGAACGCCCGCGGTCGGGGTGCGAGCCGGCGCGCGGGGAGCGCCGGGCGGCCACCCATCTCATCGCGCCGCAGCTGGCGGTTTCCCGCGCGGAGCGGTCGACCTGCTCGAGACCACGAACAAGGTACCAGCCCTGGCGTGGCTGAAGCGCACTTTGACCATGCCGGTGGGCGAGCGATGGCTCGTTATCTCCGTCGTGGCCGCGTTGTACGGACCGCGCGAGGTGTTCGTAGTTCTCCTTACCGCGACGGCGGTCGCAGTCACCTACATGACGATCGGCCGCATGTTGAGGTCGATGGCCCATGCTTGACGAGATCCCCGCTCGCCGCGGTGCGCTCGAAATCTATGTCGACGCGGGCCCGATCGCCCGGGACATCGGTCAGGCGCTCGGCCGGATCCGGCTCCCCGAGATCCCGCTCCTGCTCGGTGCCGCCGCACTGCTCGGCTTGGCCCTGGCTCGGCTGGACACATCGCTCGCGTCGCGTCAGCTCCTGTTCGGCGCCGTGGGAGCTGTCGTCGTCATCACCGGTCTGTGCTGGAGCGGGCCGGTTCGCGGTCGGTTCGGGTGGTGGCTCCCCGCGCTCGTCCGGGCGATCGAGTATGCCTTTGTCGTCCGGACCACCGCGGTGGTCGCCGAGGATCTCCAGTGGCTTAGCTTTGGCTATCTTGTCGTGATCGCGTTCCATCACACAGATTCGGTCGCGCGGATGCGACACACCGGGCGCGGCCCAGCCCGCTGGGTCTACACGGCCGGGCTTGGCTACGACGGGCGGATGCTGGTGCTCGCCGCGCTCGTGTTGTCCGGCGCCGAGGCATACCGGCGCGGGCTTCCCGTGCTCACCGTGGTTCTCGCTTTGGTGTATGGAGCGGAGAGCGCGATCTTCTGGTTGCGCCGAAGGGCCGGCGGTCCCAAGCCGCCCTCCACGTCAAGCGACGGCCGACGCCCGCGCGGCGTCCGGACGGTCGCGGACCCGCCGGCATCCCGGCGCCGTCGCGTGAGGGCCCCCGTGGAGCCATCGGCGGCTCAGCCGGTGAGTACCAGCGAGCGCTGAGCCTCGGCCTCAGCAGTCGGTAACTAGAGCGGCTCGCATCCTCCGTGCAACAGCCGGGCTACCTCGCAGGCATCAGTGCAGGCTCACCGGACACGAGGATCTCGGGTTCGGTGGCCTGCCGGACCTCGTCCACGCTCACGCCGGGGGCGACCTCGCGGAGCACGAGGCCCTCGCCGGTGACGTCGAGTACGGCGAGGTCGGTGATGACGCGGTCGACCACACCGCGCCCGGTGTAAGGCAGCGAACACTCTTTGACGATCTTGTACGACCCGTCCTTGGCGACGTGTTCCATGAGCACGATGACCCGCTTCGCGCCGTGGACGAGATCCATGGCGCCGCCCATCCCCTTGACCATTTTGCCGGGGATCATCCAATTAGCGAGGTCCCCGGTGGCCGAGACCTGCATCGCGCCGAGGATGGCTGCGTCGATGTGCCCGCCGCGGATCATGCCGAAGCTGGTGGCCGAGTCGAAGAACGCCGCACCGGACAGGACGGTCACGGTCTCCTTCCCGGCGTTGATCAGGTCCGGGTCTTCCGCACCCTCATATGGGTACGGGCCAACGCCGAGGATGCCGTTCTCGCTTTGCAGCACGACATGTACGCCCTCGGGTAGGTAGTTCGGCACCAGCGTGGGCAGGCCGATACCGAGATTGACGTACTCCCCGTCGGCCAGCTCGGCCGCGGCCCGGGCGGCCATCTGCTCTCTCGTGAGTGTCATCTCAGCCTTCCTCCACCCTGCTGGTCTGCGGCCGTACCGTCCGCCGTTCGATCCGTTTCTCCACATCGCGTCCCACGGCAACCACCCGCTGCACGAAGATGCCCGCGAGGTGGACCTCGTCCGGGTCGAGGTCACCGGGCTCTACCACCTCCTCGACCTCCGCAATCGTGATCCGTCCGGCCATGGCACACAGCGGATTGAAGTTGCGCGCGGACTCATGGAAGACGAGGTTGCCGTGGCGGTCGCCGCGCTTCGCGTGGACCAGGCCGAAGTCGGTGGCGATCGCATGCTCGAGCGCATAGCTGCGGCCGTCGATCTCCCTGGTCTCCTTGGGTGGTGACGCCAGGGCGATCGAACCATCGGGGTGGTAGCGCCAGGGGAGGCCGCCCTCCGCGACCTGGGTGCCGACGCCGGTAGCGGTGAAGAACGCCGGGATGCCGACCCCGCCGGCGCGCAGCCGCTCGGCGAGCGTGCCCTGGGGCGTCAGCTCGACCTCGAGCTCACCGGCCAGGAACTGGCGGGCGAATTCCTTGTTCTCGCCGACATAGGAGCTTGTCATCCGGGAGATCCGATGATCGGCGAGGAGGATGCCGAGCCCCCAGTCGTCGACGCCGCAGTTGTTCGACACGACCTTCAGATCGCTCACTCCGCGATCGTGCAAGGCCTCGATCAGCTTCATCGGGTTGCCACATAGCCCGAAGCCCCCGACCGCCAGCGACGCCCCGTCTGGAATGTCGGCGACCGCCGCGGCGGGGGCAGGGACGAGCTTGTCCATAGCGGACCTTTCTCAGCAGGTTGCGCTCTTCGAACACACGTGATGGCGAGACATTAACGCGCTACCCCGATCACGTCTCGCGGAGCAGCACGTGGGTGGCACGTTCGGCCGCCACCCGGCCCTCGACCTGATCGCGATCGAGGTTTCGGCAGAGCACGACCGACCCGCGGACGGCCAGCGGGGCAAGCATGCTGCCCGCCAGGCCGGGCAACGTGGCGGCGTCGAGGTCGGTGAGGACTCGGGCGCCCTCGTCGAGTCCGCGGGCTTCCGCGCGTTCGAACCCTTGCTCGACCAGCTCCAGGTTGGTGTACGTACGCCGATCGACGCGCACGGCTGGATCGTCGGGGCGCGGTGGCCCGGCCATCCGGAGTGCCTGATCCCCATAGGCGGGAGCCTCGACCGCATAGTCGAGGACGCCCTCGGGCAACGGCTTGATGTGCGGCGGCTCGAACCGGCCGCCGAGCGGTCGCAGGGCGAGCGCCACACGCTCCCCGCGCGAGCGCTGCAGCGTATCCAGCCCGTCCGGCCCGCTGACTGCATGATCCGTCTCGGCCGGATCACCGCCAGGAACGGCCACCACCCGTGCCTCCCAGCACGCCATCAGCCACACCAGGGTCTGCCAGTGCACCGGCAGCAGGAGGGCGACGGACTGGCCCGCCTCGGCCGCGAGCCCCTCCTGGAGGAGGTTTGCCGTCTTGGCCACCCAATTCCCGAAGGAGGCGTACGAGAGCTCGACCCGTTCCCCGGTCGCGTCGTCATAGAAGGTGACGAACGGCCGGGCCGGATCGACGGCCTGGGCGGTCGCGAAGAGATCAACAAGCGTTTCCACCGCATCCCACCTTACTGATCTCGCCCGCAGCGGCCAGGACACCAGGACCTCGATCTCTCATCCGATCCGAGGCACGCTCTAAGGTTTCATCCGTGGCGACCCGAGAAGGTGCCGCCGGCGTGGAGGCTGCCGCCCGCGCCGACACGCGACAACCGGCCGCGCAGATTCCGGTGCAGCCCAGCGCGGCCGCCGGGCCACGTGCCCCCGCCGGCCCGGCGCGCCGGCATGCGTGGCCGGTCGCTCTGGTCGCCGTTGCCGCGTTCGCCGGCTACTTCACCATCGGTGCTCTTGCTTACGCTCGCTACACACTCGGTTCGTATGACATGGTCATCTTCGACCAGGCGATGCGGTCCTACGCACATTTCGGAGCACCCGTCTCGATCGTCAAGGGCATCCATGACGGCTTGGGGCCGGACTTCTCGATCTTGGGCGACCACTTTTCGCCGATCCTCGCCGTTCTCACCCCGCTCTACTGGGTGTACGACCACCCGCTGACGCTGATCTTCGCCGAGGCGATGCTGTTCGCCGCCGCCGTGCCGGCGGTGTGGCTTGCGGCTCGGCGCGCGGTCGGCGTGGCTGGCGCCTATGCCATGGCGGCGGTCTTCGGGATGGGGTGGCCGCTCACCGTCGCCTCGGCGCGCGGCTTCCACGAGGTCGGGTTCTCGGTTCCGCTGATGGCATGGGCGCTCGAGCGCCTGCTCGCGCGGAAGTACCGCCAAGCGGGGGCGCTCGCGTTGGCGCTCCTGCTCGTCAAGGAGGACATGGGTCTGGTCGTCGCGGGGTTTGGCCTGCTGGTCTGGTGGCGCGGTGGACGGGAGCACCGCCGCCTTGGCCTTGCCCTCACCGCCATCGGCCTGGCCGCCCTTGCGATCATCGAGTTTGTCCTGATCCCGCTCGGCGGGGGCGAGGCCGGCTACTACTGGCTGTACGACGAGCTCGGTTCGGGCCCGCTCCAGGCGCTGGCCCATGTCGTAGTCCATCCCTTGGACACGCTGAGCATCGCCATCACCCCCGAGCGGAAGTGGAATACGTTGCTGTGGCTGGCTGGGCCGCTGCTGCTGCTCCCGCTGCTGTCACCGGTCACGCTGCTCGCCCTGCCGCTGCTCGCCGAGCGGCTGTTCTCCACCAACGGCAACCACTGGGGACCGAACAACCATTACGACGCGTTTGTCTGGCCCCTCCTCGTGCTCGCGGCGATCGACGCCCTTCAGCAGGATCGTCCCCGCCGCCTCCTCGCCGCTCTCGCCGCCCGCATCCGCACCGGCACCCGCTACCCCCGCCCCCAGACGAATGAACGGCACGTTCAGTCGATAGGTTCGAGTGAACGTGCCGTTCATCCCCCGCGGGATCGAGTCAATGGCCCATTCACTCGAAACGGCGTCGGCGCCACGCTTGCGGTGGCTGCGCTATGCGTATCCGTCTTCATGATGGTCCGCTGGTTCCAGCCGTGGGACCTGCCGAACGGCGATCACGGTCGGCAGGACCGCGCCGGCGCCGCGGCGGCGGCCGCACGGCTCATCCCAGACGGTGCTCGCGTCGAGACGGACAACGAGCTCGGCCCGCACCTCACCATGCGGGCGAAGGTGTTGCTTCTCGACTTCACCCCGCGGGGCGCCGATTGGGCGATCGTCGACACGCGGCAGTGGTCCTTCCCGTTCGACACCCTGGTGTCGCAGCGGTTCCACGCGGCCTTGCTGCTAGCCAGCGGCGACTATGACATCGTTTACGCGCGCGACGACTATCTCGTACTCCATCGCAAGAATGTCGAAGCGTCGGAGACCACTGGTGCGATAAGTGAGCTTGGTGAGGCGGCGAGCTACGACCGACCGCGTTCCGAATCGGCGCGGGGGCGATATGGGTAGACCCGTCGAACCGGACACGACCGGCTCACGGCCGACCCCCGCCGACCGGGATGAATCAGCGATTGCGAGCCGCCCCCAGCAGGCCCGGCGAGATATCCGAGCCTCGGTCGCTGTCAGCCGACGGATCCCGCATTGGCCCGCGCTCGCTCTCGCTGCCGTGTCAATCGTGCCCGCACTGGCACTGGGAACTTGGCTATTCGTGGCGATCCCGCTGCTCGCCCTCGATGCCTTCCGCCCGCTCTATGCGGTTCCGCTCTTTCTCGCGCTTGTGGCCCCGGTGCTTGCGCTCGCCGGTCGGCCCCTCATCCGACGAGCGGCGGCCTCGTTCGGCGACATGTCCGTTTGGAGCGTGCTCGCCGTGTTCGGGACCACCGCAGGTTTCGTTCTCACCAATGGGCTGCTGCACGCCGAGAAGGTCATCCTGCGCCGGGACGCCGCCGCGTACAGCCTCTTCGGTCATTGGCTCGCGAGCCACAGCGAGAAGGTGGTGCCCTCGAGTCTCGGCGCCTTCGGAGGACCCGACCGCGCCCTCTATCCGGTGAGCCAAGGGTTCTACCCGCATGGAGACTCCCTGGTGCCGCAGTTCATGTCGGGCCTGCCCGCGACACTTGCGGCGGTGGAATGGGGATCAAGCTGGCGGGCGACTCTCTGGGCGCCTGCTGTGCTCGGTGGCCTTGCACTTCTGGCCTTCGCTGGGCTTGCCGCCCGCCTGCTCGGCGGTCGCTGGGCTGCGCTAGCGACCGTGGTGCTCGCACTGGCGATGCCGTTCTGGCACGCCGCGCGGGAGACACTCTCCGAGCCGATGGCGTGCGTTCTGCTGCTTGGCGGGCTGGGGCTGGTGGCCGATGCGGCTCGCGATCCGGCACGGGAGCACGACCGTAGCGTGTGGCTCGCAGCCGCCACGGGAGGAGTGCTGATCGCGGTCTCTACCTCCGTTCGGGTGGACTCGCTCCGGGAAGCGACGTTGATGGTGCCGATCGTCGGCTGGCTTGCCGTTCGCCGCTCGCCGGCCTGGTGGGCGCTCGCTGCCGGCCTTGCCACCGGCGGCATGGTCGGCGCGCTCGACGGCTGGTTCCTCACCCGGCCATACGTCACAGCCATCACAAACTCGTTGCGGCCGCTCGCCCTAATGCTGGCCGCCATCTCGCTCGCAACTGCGATCGGAGCGGCCTGGCTGCGCCGCCGCCCACTTCGACCAGATCGTGCCCGTTGGCTCGCACCCGTCGCCGCGTGGCTGACCCTTGCCGCCGGTGTTGGCTTCGCCGTGCGCCCCCTCCTGCAGGTGGTTCATCGGGTTCCCGCGGGCTCCCAGCTCTCCGCCGACATTGCCAGACTGCAGCGGGAGCAGGGGCTCGCGGTCGACGGCACCCGGTCTTATGACGAGCTGTCGCTGCATTGGCTCGCCTGGTCCGTCGGTTGGCTCATCGTTGCCGCGGCCGTGGCCGGCGCCGCGCTCCTTACCGTCATCGTCTTGCGTTCGGCGGTGGCCAGGCAGGCCGGCGAGCCGGGGGCGTTCCCGCCCGGCGCAGGTTCCGACCGGTCCATCTCTATGTGGGTACCGTCCTTGGTGCTGCTCGTCGGGAGCACCGCGCTGACCCTGTGGCGGCCGGGCATTTCACCGGACCATCCGTGGGCCGACCGCCGGTTCGTTCCGGTCGTGCTGCCGGGTGTGATCCTGCTCGCCGTCTGGGCGATCCGTTATTTGTACACGCGGGTCCAAGCGCTCCACCCCCGCACATCCATTAGTACGTCTGGGACGAGCAGTATCGGTCTGCCGAGAATCGGGCTGGCGGCGGCCTGCCTCGGAATAATCGGGCCGGTCATCTGGGCGAGCGCGCCGCTCATCGGATCTCGGGTAGAGGCTGGCTCAATGAGGGCGATCGAACGCGCGTGCTCGGCGGTGAGCCAACGTGAGGTTGTCTTCTTCGTGAATGGTCGCGGCGCCGCGGAGTGGCCTGCGGTCATGCGCATTGCCTGCGGCGTCAACGCTGCTGTCATCCGGCCCGGCGATCTGGAGACGGTTTCCCGGCTCGCGTACCGGGCTCAGCAGGCGGGCAGCGAGCCGGTCTTGATGCTGAGCGGCTCTCCGGAGGCCTATGCCGGGCTCGGGCCCGCCATCGAGGTGTTGAGCGTCAGCAGCTCGGAGGACCAGCATCTGCTCGCCCGCCGCCCGGACGGCACGCTGCCGCTTCCCTTCGACCTCTGGATGATTCGCCTATAGGGACGAGCGACCGGGGCCCATGCACGGGCCGGTGGCTCGCAGCGGTGAGGGCGGGATCCCGCGAAGCTTTGGAATGAAGCGATCAAACTTCATAGGGTGTCAACGGGTGACGAGCTGAGGCTTGTGCTCGAGGCCGGAAAGGCCGTTCCAGGCGAGGTTGACCAGGTGCGCGGCGACGTCGGCCTTGCGCGGCTTGCGTACGTCGAGCCACCACTGCCCGGTGAGGGCGACCATACCGACGAGCATCTGCGAATAGAGCGGTGCGTGCTTCGGGTCGTACCCACGCTGCCTGAACTCGGCGACCAGGATGTGCTCGACCTGGGTGGCGATGTCGGAGATCAGCGACGCAAACGAACCGGTGGACTGGGCCACCGGTGAGTCGCGGACCAGGATGCGGAAACCGTCGGTTGACTGCTCGATGTAGTCGAGCAGTGCGAAGGCAGCCTGCTCGAGCAGTTCGCGCGGGTGGCCGCCGGTCAATGCACCTGTCACCATGTCGAGCAATTGCTGCATCTCCCGGTCGACGACGACCGCGTAGAGGCCCTCTTTCCCGCCGAAGTGCTCATACACGACCGGCTTGGAGACGCCGGCCTTGGCAGCGATCTCCTCGACCGAGGTGCCTTCGAAGCCGCGCTCGGCAAACAGCCTGCGGCCGATGTCGATGAGCTGCTCCCGCCGCTGTTGGCCGGTCATCCTTACCCTGGCGACGCGGCTCTCGGCGACGCGCGGCGGTCGGTCCCCGAACTGGCTCACCGCACCATCATCCGCTCCCGAGCATGTCGTCCCGCCAGCTGGGTCTGCCATGTGTTACGGAGGTCAGCCATAAGGGCGGGGTCCCCCGCAAAGTTTTGGAGCGAAGCTTCCAAAACTTCGTGGGGTGTCTAGGCGACGCGCTTGGCGGCGATCCGCTCGGGAGAAGGCCACCGCACGTCGTAGGCCCAGCCGGCCTTCTCGAGGAATTGGATCACCCGGGCGGAGCTGTCCACCTGGCCGCGCAGGACTCCGTGCCTGGCGCAGGTGGGGTCGGCGTGGTGCAGGTTGTGCCACGACTCGCCCATGGAGAGTACGGCGAGCCACCACACGTTACCGGACTTGTCGCGGGACTTGAATGGCCGCTCACCTACCGCATGGCAGATCGAGTTGATCGACCAAGTCACGTGGTGCAGCAGGCCGACCCGGACCAGGCTGGCCCAGAAGAATGCCGACACCGCACCCTGCCAGGACATCGACCACAGGCCGCCGACCAGCGGCGGGAGCAGGAGGCTGACCACCGCCCAAAACGCGAACAACCGGCTCACCCGCACGATCGCCTTGTCCTTGAGCAGGTCCGGGGCGTACTGCCGCTGCGGCGTCTGCTCGACGTCGAACATCCAGCCCATGTGGGCGTAGAGGAGGCCCTTGACCAGGGCCGGGATGGTCTCGCCGTAGCGCCACGGCGAGTGCGGGTCACCGTCTCGGTCGGAGAACTTGTGGTGCTTCCGATGGTCCGAGACCCAGCGGATGACCGGCCCCTCGATCGCCAGAGACCCGGCGATCGCCAGCGCGACCCGCAGCGGTTTCTTGGCCTTGAAGGCGCCGTGGGTGAAGTATCGGTGGAAGCCGACGCTGATGCCGTGGCCGGAGATCGCGTACATCACGACGGCAATGACCACCTCGTGCCAGCCGAGACCCCAGCCCCAGGCGATCGGGATCGCGGCGAGCAGGGCGAGGAACGGAACCCCGATGAACAGCCCTAGCGTGATCTGCTCGGCGGTCTTCTTCTGGTCGGCACCGAGGGTGCCTTGAGGCTCGTGGACGAGCGGCGGTGCTTCAAGGGTCGCGGTAGGGGGAGTCATGCGGGCTCCTCACTGCTGGGGACGACCTACGGCTACGACACCGTAACCTACCTTCCCGTAGGTAAATCAACCCTCTCCCTGCCGGACTATGCCTAGATCCCCGGCGGGCACCGTCCGATCCCGGTCGGTCCGGCGAGCTCACCCAGCTGGTGCCGTCGATTCCGCTCCATCCTCAAGTCCTTCGGTGTCCAATGGCGCGAGGCCGTCGCTGGAATCCGATCTTGTAGGCTAGTGTCGCGACACTAGGACAGCGAAGTCCGATCCCGGCTCGTCTAATGGCAGGACAACGGCTTTTGGTGCCGTGTATGGGGGTTCGAATCCTCCGCCGGGAGCTTCCAGGAAGTCTTCCCGACTGAGGCCCCGGGGGGTGCGTGCGGATCAGGGTGGGCTTAGGAATGCTGGGTATCCTCGCGACAGTGCTCGGAGGACGCCGATCGATCCGTGTCCTGCGCGCGATGACCAGACGCGGAGCGAGTGAACGCCCCCGCCGCTGATGCCGAGGAGCCCCGAAACGTGAGTGCCCATAGACCGGCTGCCGTCGTCGTCCTTGCGGCCGGCGAGGGCATCCGGATGAAGTCTGCGACCACAAAAGTCATGCACACGGTGTGCGGCCGCCCCCTGGTCGGCCATGCGGTGGCGGCCGCGGCAGCGCTCGATCCAGGCCATCTTGTCGTTGTGGTCGGACATGGCCGCGAACAGGTCACGCCATACCTCGAGGCGGCCTTTCCCGCTGCCGACATCGTGGTCCAGGAGGAGCAGAACGGCACCGGCCACGCGGTCCGGATCGCGCTCGACGGCATCAGCTCACTTGAAGGCACCGTCGTCGTGACGTATGGCGACGTACCGTTGCTGAACGCCGAAACCCTGCGTGCGCTCCTCGCCGTACAAGCCAACGAAGCCAACGCGGCCACCGTGCTCACGGCCGTTTTCAGCGATCCTGGCGACCTCGGCCGGATCGTCCGCGATAAAAACGGCGAACTGGCCGGCATCGTGGAGGTCCGCGACGCGACCGTCGAGGAGCGCCAGATCAACGAGATCAACTCGGGAATCTATGCATTCGACGCCAAGCTGCTCCATGAAGCGCTCGGCCGTCTGACGACCGACAACGCCCAAGGCGAGGAATACCTCACCGATGTCATCGGCCTGCTGGACCGCGACGGCCACCGGGTCGGGACGTTCGCCGCGCCAGACCCGGATCAGACGGTCGGCGTCAACGACCGCGTACAACTGGCGCAGATCCGGCGCTTGATGAACGACCGACTCCTGGTCCAGGCGATGCGGGACGGCGTGACGGTCATCGATCCTGCAACCACGTGGATCGACGTCGGTGTACGTATCGCGGCCGACACGGTGATTCATCCCGGAACCCGGATCGAGGGCAGCACGACGGTCGGCCATGGCGCGCAGGTCGGCCCCGATACGACCCTCCGGGACACGTCTGTGGGCGATGCGGCGACCGTGACCTATGCAGTCTGCGTCGGTGCCGAGATCGGGCCGGAGGCGAGCGTGGGACCGTATGCCTATCTCCGCCCTGGCGCCAAGCTCGCCCGCGGCGCGAAGGTGGGCACCTATGTCGAGGTCAAGAACTCCGAGATCGGCGATGGCACCAAGGTGCCGCACTTGAGTTACGTCGGCGACGCGACTATCGGCGAACACACGAACATCGGCGCGGCCACCGTCTTCGTCAACTACGACGGAGTCGCGAAGCACCGAACCACGATCGGCAGCCATGCCCGGACCGGCTCGGACAACATGTTCGTCGCACCCGTGACGGTAGGGGATGGCGCCTATACCGGAGCCGGCACCGTCGTACGCCAGGACGTGCCGCCAGGCGCGCTCGCCGTGAACGTGGCGCCGCAACGCAACCTCGAGGGATGGGTACAGCGCAAGCGCCCGGGAACACCGTCAGCGGATGCAGCCGCGGCCGCACTCGGCCAGACTGGCAGTAGGCAGGACGCGTCGGCCGATTCCGAGCCGCGAGCTGAGGCTCCCGGTGAGACTGAGCGCGGAGTCGGCGGCGACCAGTGAGGCGAGCAAAGGGAAGCGCGATGAGCGGCATCAAGACAACCGGCGAGAAGCAGCTCTTGCTCTTTGCCGGCCGGGCACATCCTGAGCTGGCCGAAGAGATCGCCAGCCATCTTGGCATCGTGCCGACCCCGACGAGCGCGTACGAGTTCGCGAATGGCGAGGTCTACGTCAGGTTCGAGGAGTCCGCCCGGGGGTCGGACGCATTCGTCTTGCAGAGCCACACCTCGCCGATCAACAAGTGGATCATGGAGCATCTGATCATGGTCGATGCGCTGAAGCGGGCGTCGGCCAAGCGGATCACTGTGGTGGCCCCCTTCTACGGCTATGCGCGCCAGGACAAGAAGCACCGCGGCCGGGAGCCGATCTCGGCCCGACTGATGGCCGACCTGTTCAAGACGTCAGGAGCCGACCGGCTTATCTGTGTCGACCTGCATACGTCGCAGATCCAAGGCTTCTTCGACGGCCCGGTTGACCACCTCTTCGCGCTGCCGATCCTCGCCGATTACGTGAAGTCCAAGCTGGGCTCCTCCCCGGTGACGGTCGTGGCACCTGACTCCGGCCGGGTGCGGATGGCCGAGCGGTGGGCCGACCGGCTGGGCGGCCGCCCGCTTGCCTTCATACATAAGAGTCGCGACCCCAACATTCCGAACCAGGTCGTCGCGAACAAGGTCGTCGGTGACGTCGAGGGCCGGATCTGTCTGGTCGTCGACGACATGATCGACACCGGCGGGACGATCATCAAGGCGGCAGATGGGCTGTTCGCAGCGGGGGGCGCCGAGGTGATAGTCGCAGCCACCCACGGCGTTCTCTCCGGTCCGGCGATCGATCGGCTGAAGAACTCCAAGATCAGCGAAATCATCGTGACGAACACGCTCCCGATCGAGCAGGAGCGCCGGTTCGACAAGCTCACGGTGCTCTCGATCGCGCCGTTGATCGCCCGGGCGATCAGCGAGGTCTTCTACGACGGTTCGGTGACGAGCCTCTTCGACGGCGATAGCGGCTAGGAACGCTCTTCCTCCGCCTTGGGTCACCACGAGCGACGGCGATCTACCGCCATCGACCAGGGCGGCGGGTGGCGGCGGCACTGCGGTAAGG
>JBKOZJ010000144.1:0-8983 GCA_046725875.1 Actinomycetota bacterium | reverse complement strand
CTTACCGTCGCCGGGATGGTGAGTGTGATCAATAGCGTGATCCTCGGCGTGCTCGTTGGCGCCGTGGTGGCGTTGCTCGTCGAGGATGCGCTCTGGCTGTCGGTTACTGCGGGCGCGCTGGCGTTCCTCGCCTCGGTACTGATCCATCACCGGGTCCAGCTGGCTTGGCGCACCTCCGTACCAAGCCCTCTCCCCCCGCTGCCCCAGGGAACGCATTCCGCATAGGCGAGCCCTCGAGGCGCTTTGCCGGCGCAGCGACCCGGCGGGAGGTACGTCCAGCGCATGCGTCTGCCGCCGTCGACGCTGATGGCCGTTGACCGTCTTCCAGAATCCGCCGTGTTGGCTACCAGTGCTCCCAATGGACGACGTTGTCGAAGGGGCGCCGGTTTGGCCGCTGGATCGGTGTCAGCGGTCGGTCGGCCGGGTAGCCGAAGGCGACCATGTAGACGCAGAACCGGTCGTCGGGAAAGCCCAGAACCTTGCGTGCCTGCTCCTGGTCGCCGACCGCGGAGTGCCCGCTGCCGATCCCCAATCCGGCCGCCGCAATCATCATCGACATCGTTGCCTGGCCGAGGTCGTACTGCGTCCAGTTTCGATGCCGGTCGTCGGTTGGAATCGCGGCGACCAGGCCGACCGTCGCCGCCGAGGTCGCCACGTGCCCGCCGTGCCGCCACGCCTTTGCCAGTTCCTCGAGCTGAGTCCGCTCGGTGACGACCACGAAGTCCCACGGCTGCCAGTTCGACGACGACGGTGATCGTCTTCCCGCCTCCAGAATCTGCTCGAGATCCTGGCGAGCTATCGGCCGCTCCTGGTAGGCCCGCACGTCGCGGCGCGCCCTGATCGCGTCCCAGGTCTCCATGAGAACTCCCACAACGTCGCGATTCGCTTCGGCTCATGTTCCTCTCGTCGAATGCCTAACGGAACCAGGCTTGGCCACCGGGGGGCGGACCTCAGGGCGATACCGGCCCGCCCCGCCAGGTCGGCATCGGCCGCGCCCCGATCGCGACCTCGACCGCGGCACGAGCCAGCAGGCGGGTCGAGTCGAGGGTGGGCAACGGAGATATGTCGGGCGTCACGAGGAGCGGGATCTCAGTACAGACGAGAGCAACCGCATCACAGCCGCAAGCGGACAGCCTGTCGATGATCTGGATATACGTCTTGCGCGAGCTATCCGTGATCACGCCGTTGACGAGCTCGTCGAAGATGATCTGGCTGACGGTCCGGCGGTCGTCCTGGTCCGGAACCTCGACGGCGATCCCGCGGCTGGCGAGCACGCGCGGATAGATCGGGCCATCCATGAGGTACTTCGTGCCGAGTACACCGATCCGCCGGTAGCCGTGGCGGGCGGCACGTTCGGCGACAACCTCGGCGATGTGCAGACCCGGGATCGCCAGATCGGTGCCGGGCAGTTCGAGTGCCATGTGCGCGGTGTTGTCCGGACAGACGAAGAAATCGGCGCCGGCCGCCGCGAGCCGCCGCACGCTAAGGGCGAGCGTGTTCCGGATCATGGCATGGTCACCGCTCTCCCAGGCCGACATGCTCCGGGCCAACGCGATGCAGTCGAGAGTCACATCCGGGTGCTCGTGCGGGCCGAGCCGACGAAATCCCTCCTGGCAGAACGTCCGGAAGCAAAGCGCGGCACCCTCGGCGCTATGGGCGAGGATTCCAGCATGCGTCATGATCGCTCTCCGGTACTGGGGCTTGACGTAGGAATGAGCCTCGCACAAGGGGACGCGAACGGCAGATGCGGCGCCAACACTGGTCACTGACCCAGGCCATCCTGCTTCACCCCATATGCTGTGGCCGTGCCAGGCGACGGGGGCCGGCCTGCGCGGGTCGAGGACGTGCATGAGCTGGCGATGGCGATGCCATACGTCACCGTCGAGTACGGACCCGGCGGCAACCCCGTCTACCAGGTAGGCCGGAGGTCGTTCATCTTCTTCCGGAATCCGCGGCCTGATGCTTTCGACCCTGAGACAGGGGAGCGCTATCAAGACGTGATCGTTTTCTGGGTTGCTTCCGAGGCGGACAAGCAGGCTCTGGTCCAGGACGAGACTTCGCCCTTCTTCACAACTCCGCATTTTGACGGCCACTTGTCCGCGCTACTGCGAGCCAGCCGGATCGGCGAGATCACCCATCGGGAGCTGGCCGAGGTGATCCAGGACGCATGGCTGTCTCGTACGTCCCCGACCCGAGCGGCAGCCTGGCTCCGCACTCATCCCCCAGCCTGACCGTTGGTTGCCGCAGTCCGGCGGGAGCACGGCCCCGCCGCGCGGCGGCCAGCCGAGCCGAGTCAGATAGTGATGACGACCTTGCCCGGCGTATGGCCCAGCTCCTGGTAGCTGACGGCCGCTGGGATCTCTTCAAATGAGTAAATGCGGTCGACCACCGGTGTGACCTTGCCGTCCTCGATGAGCTCGCCGAGCATTATCAGGTTCTGCTTGTAACCCTTGTAGCTGGCCACGTCAGGGTAGGCCACTCGCTGAGACACGACGGGCGACATAGCCATCGCCGAGACCATGTGGCCGACGGGTTGCAGCCATCGCCCGGCCTGGCCACCGACGACGACGTACGCGCCGTTGCCGGTCAACACCCGCCGAGCGGCCCAGACGGGCCGGCTCCCGGCGATATCCAGCAGAAGGTCGTAGCGTTTCCCGTTCTGTGTAAAGTCCTCCAAGGTGTAGTCGATGACGTCATTCGCACCGATCGACCGGACCAGCTCGACGTTGCGCGTGCTGCAGACGCCGGTTACCTCCGCACCGAATGCACGAGCAATCTGTACGGCGAAGGTGCCGACACCTCCCGAGGCCCCGTTTATGAGGACCTTCTGGCCGGCCTGGACTCGTCCCGCGTCCCGCAGAGCGATAACGGCGGTGTTTCCCGCCATTGGCACTGCCGCCGACTGCTCGAAGGATAGGTTTCTCGGCTTTGGTGCGAGCTCTGCTTCGCCGGCACCAACGTACTCAGCGAAGCCGCCCTGCTTGAGGAGTCCGTAGACCTCATCGCCGGGACTGAACTCCGTCACGTTCTTGCCGACCGCCTCGACTTCCCCCGTGATGTCAGCGCCCAGGATGCTGAGCTTCGGCTTGCGTAGCCCTAAGGTCCCAGGCATCAGCCGTGCGACGCGCGGCTCGCCTCGCATGTTGTGCCAGTCGTACGGGTTGACAGACGTTGCGCGAATGCGCACAAGCACTTCGTCGGACCCCGGCTCAGGTCTGTCGATGTCGGTCAGCGACAAGATGTCGGGTGAGCCGTACGACCGCAAGACGAACGCCTTCATCTTGTCCTCATCTGCTCCTCGCGTGCGTCTCTAGAGGATCTCACCACTGGGCGACGAATAGTCTCGAACGTTCGGCAGGCAGCAAGGCTAATGGATCGAACCTCTCGACACCTCCGCCATTCGGACGCCCCGTCCGGCCTGCGAGTCTGGGTTCGTGAGCGCGCGATTGAAAGGACGGAGACGCCAAGCGGCTGCTGTCATCCACTTTGTGACCCGATGGGCGGCCCGGCAATCCGACGTGCAAGCGCTTGCCCTGGTGGGGTCGTACGCGTACGGCCGGCCTCGGATGGCCAGCGACGTCGACCTGATACTTCTCACCACCCACCCGAATCTGCGTACGAGTGGCATCGACTGGATCTCCGGTCTTGACCCGGGAGCCCGATTGACTCGCACGCAGAGTTGGGGACCGGTGAGCGAGCGGCGGGTTCGGCTGACGAGCGGTCTGTACGTGGAACTGGGAGTGACCGGTCCAGAGTGGGCTGCTGTTCCGCTCGATTCCGGCACCGCCCGCGTTCTCTCCGACGGCTGTAGTGTTCTCTACGATCCAGTCGCTGTTCTCCGCCGAGCGATCGACGCCCTCTGAATCTACAAACGGCACGGATTGCACGCAATTTCAAGCGATTAGTCATCCGCTCCCGGCGTTAAGGTGCCCTGTGGTCAATGTTTGTCTTGCCGGGGTAACCGGGTGGGCGGCTGCGCCAATCGTCGCAGCGGTTGACGCGGCCGCCGACCTGTCGCTCACCTGCGGGGTGTCGCGATCGGCTGCGGGCCGGCCGCTGTCGGCGGTCGGGTCGACAAGCGACGGGTTCATCTACGCGAGCGTCTCCGAGGCGCTGGCGTCCGTCGACGTCGATGTGCTCGTCGACTACACCAGTGCGACGGCAGTGAAGGATCACGCCTGGTCTGCCGTGCTGGCAGGCGTTCATGTCGTCATCGGGTCGAGTGGGCTCACTACCAGCGACTACGAAGAGCTCGACCAGCTCGCGCGCGACAGTGGTGTTGGTGTGATCGCGGCGGGCAACTTCTCCATCATGGCCGCCGTCCTGCGTCGCGCGGCCGCAATCGCCGCGCAGCATCTGAGCCACTGGGAGATCGTCGACTACGCCAGCGCGGGTAAGCCCGATGTGCCGAGCGGTACTTCCCGTGACCTCGCGGAGACGCTCGCGCGGGTGCGCATACCGGAGCCGGCCGCGCCGCTCGCTGAGCTGCACGGACCGGCTGAGGCGCGCGGCACAGACGTGGCCGGCACGCGGATCCACTCGGTGCGCTTGCCGAGCTTCGTCGTCACGACGGAGATCGTCTTCGCCGGTCCGGGCGAACGACTGGTAATGCGCCACGATCCTGGCGAGAGCCCCGAGCCCTATGTCCAGGGCACACTGCTCGCGATCCGTCGGGTCCATGAGGCGCCGGGCGTCCGCAGAGGCCTCGACTCTCTGCTCTTCGACGAACCCCTCGTCGGTCCGTAGCCAGCCGTGGCGACATCTGGGATTGGCTCGCCAGAGGCTGCTAAGCGCCATCCTCTGGTATCGGCGCGTCCAGAAACGGTGGGATGATCGAGAGCAGCAGGTCGACGCGCTCGGTGACCATCACGTGAGACGTTCCGGGCAGGATGGAAAGCTGGGAGGTAGGCAGCCCGGCGGGCGTGTCACCGAAGACGCCGCCGCCAAGCAGCCGAAACATCTCGACAGCATGCTCCGGCCGGACAAGGTCGGAGTCTCCGATGATGAGCAACACGGGTGCCTTGATCGCGGAGATGGCCTCGGCCGGCAAGTCCTGGATTGCCTGATCCATCTGCGTCTTCTTCTCGAACAGGATGGGGAAGTCCTCCGGGTGCGGGGCGATCCGCAGGTACTCCTCGTGCCAAGGTGACCCGTACATCATCTCCGGCGTCATGTTCCCCAATCCCTCGATGAGGCCGGGATGGACGCCACTCATGGTGTATGTCACGGACGCGACCACGAGCTTGCGTACAACATCCGGATTCCGGATCGCAACCCGCAGGGCGACGGCAGCACCCGTGCTGTATCCGAAGACGTCCGCTTGCTCGATTTCGAGGTGTTGGAGTGCGGCTACGGTGTCGTCCGCCATCTGTTCGAGGGACAACGGGCGATCAATATCCGCGGTATGCCCATGCGCCTGCATCTCCAAGCCGATCACCTGCCGCGACTTGGCCAGCTCCGGCAGCACCTTCCCGAACGAGGTGCCGATGGCCGAGAACGCCCCATGCAGGAGCACGAGCGGCTGGCCGCTGCCGTGGACCTCGTAGTACATGTCCAGGCCGTTCACGGGGGCATATCCCGACGTCGCCATTGATCCGTTTCCTGCTTGCCGCCGACAAGGTCACTGCTCCCAGCCTTCCAGACAGCAGCGCCACCCGCGACCGATCCGATTGCCATCTGCGTTCCTACGATGGCGGTCGATCCGCCCGGGGAAGCGGGAGCTGGCTGCCGTTGAGATGTGAGCCTCGGTCGGCTCCTAGGGCAGGTCTGCGATGATGATCATGCGCTTGTGGTCGGCGGTCAGCGGCCGGCCGTCCTCGCCGAAGCCAGCCACCGCAGCAAATCGCGCAGCGAGCAGCCAGTCCCGCAGCTCCGGAAAGCCGAACAACCGCTTGACGAAGTTGACCCGGCGGACTCGGCCGCTGCGGATGACCGTCCGCTCCGCCTCGAACCGGGCGGTCAACGCGTCCAGGTGGTAGCGATCGACGAGCATGTCGCCGCCTTCTCGCACCGCCACGACGCGCGAGGGACTGTACGTGGCAAGAAACGACGTCAGGTTGTCGAGATCCATGGCCAGTCGACCGCCCGGTCGCAGGACGCGAACGATCCCGTCGACCACGGCGCGATTCGTGGTGTCGTCGAAGTACCCGAACGCTGTGGACCAGTTGATCACTCGGTCGAAGCGACCTGTCCAGGGCAATTGCCGCATATCACCGGCCACATACTCGACGCTGACGCCGGCGGCGGCAGCGTCGGAGCGGGCCCGATCCAGGAAGACCGTCGACGAGTCCAGACCGGTGACCCGGCAACCGCGCGCAGCCAAGCAGTTGGCCAGGTCGCCGTGCCCGCAGGCCAGGTCCAGCACGGGCATGTTTGGTCGCAGATCGAGCAAGCGCCATACGAGATCCGCCGCGGCCTCAACTGAGGTATCGACGCCCGGGATGGCAGGTCCATGGCTTGCGAACTCGGCCGAGGCGCTGGGGGCGGCAAAGAAGTGCAGGTAGTCCTCGTCGTACATGGCCGCGGCGTCGAAGAGATCCGTCATGCCGGCGAACAATAGGGATGATCAACTCAGGTGGCAACGGCGGAGGGAGCCAAGTCCTCGGCCCGGGTCGCGGTGACCCAGGTGCCTGAGAGGTCAGGTGGCGGCGTCCCTGATATAACGGCCGGGAGGCAGACCGACGATCCGTTTGAAATGCCGGGTGAGGTGGGCCTGGTCGTAGAAGCCGGTCTGGACGGCGACCGTGGTGATCGGCTGTCCCGCTCGTAGCAGGGATTTCGCATGCCGTACCCGAACGTGCGTCTGGTAGGCGTGGGGTGTCATTCCCACTGTCCGCCCGAAGACACGACACAGGTGGAATGCACTGAGCCCGACGTACTGTGCCACGGCCTTCAGACCTACGTTCTCGGCCGCGTGGTCCTGCAGGTATTCCTTAGTGAGTCGGACGGCGCTGGGTTCGTGACCGGGCGGTCTGGGCGCACGTGGTGCTCCGGCGTGGCGACCGACCAGCAAGACGAGGCACTCGATGAGATGCGCGTGCTGTTCCAGCAGGACGGATTGGGGGTGCTCGGCGAGCTGGTGGAAACGGCGGAAAGCTGTTGCGATCTGCGGGTCACGTACGACATCGCCGCTGAACATTGGGATCGTGGGCCCGCTCCCAGGAAACTCTGCCATGACCGCTCGCATGAGATCCGGATGCGGGTAGAGGGCCCGGTACGTCCACTTCGCGGCCGCCGGTGGACCGCCGGCGTGCGGCTCTTCGGGGTTGAGCACGATTAGGTCACCGGGGCCGATCACATGTCTGACTCCCCGGTACGTGGGAGTCACGAGACCGTCCTCGGTGAGGGCGATGAAGAACTCCTCGTGTGCGTGCGGGTGGAACGCGAACCCGCTGACAGTGGCCCGCAGCAGCTCCAGGCCGCCCAGGTCGCCCGTGCGCCACATCCGCACACGTTGCGGATTCTCGGAAGGGCCTGGGGCTGTGGCCACCCGACCAGCGTAACCAGCACAACTTTGTACAAGACCGAACCTGCCGCCGCACGTAGCGTCCCGGTCAAGGACCGCCATGGAAGCGTCGGGAGGTCGCAGATGCAGGTCACGGAAAAGTCCCGCCCGCCGGCCGCCGTATCGAGCGATTTGTTCACTCGCACGGCGGAAATCGCGGCCGACTGGCTGCGATCACTGGACCGGCGACCGGTCGGCGAATCAGCAACCGTCGACCAGTTGCGTTCGAGGCTCGGCGGCCCGCTGCCGGTTAGCCCGGACGATCCGCTTGCCGTGGTGGAGGAGCTGGCTCGGGCGGCCGAGCCGGGCCTGGTCGCGATCCCCTCTGGTCGCTACTTCGGGTTCGTGATCGGCGGAGGACTTCCGGCCGCCGTGGCCGCCGACTGGCTAACCTCGGCCTGGGACCAGTGCCCCGGCTTCTACGCGTGCGGCCCGGCCGCGTCTGTTGTCGAGGAAGTTGCGGGGGCGTGGTTGCAGCAGCTGCTCGGGCTGCCGCAGCACGCGTCGTACGCGTTCGTAACCGGTTGTCAGATGGCACACTTCACCTGCCTGGCCGCAGCCCGGCATCACATTCTGCAGGCGGTCGGCTGGGACGTCGAAGAACGAGGGCTGCGCGGATCCCCGCCGATGCAGGTCCTGCTGGGCGAACGCCGCCACGTGAGCATCGACCGCGCACTGCGGTTCCTCGGGATCGGTCGGGCCGCGGTGACCGTCGTGCCCGTCGACGGGGCCGGCCGAATCCAGGTCCCCCGCCTCCGCGCGGAACTCGCCGCCCGGACCGCACCGGCGATCATCTGTGCGCAAGCTGGCGAGGTCAACACGGGTGCCTTCGACGACCTCGATGCGATTGCCGATGCGGCAGCCGAAGCAGGGGCGTGGATGCACATCGATGGCGCGTTCGGGCTGTGGGCCGCCGCCAGTCCAGCCCTTCGCCATCTCGTCGCCGGCGCGGATCGCGCGGACTCGTGGGCATTGGACGCACACAAGTGGCTGAACGTCCCGTACGACTCCGGCATGGCCTTTTGTGCCCACCCGAGCTCCCATCGGGCCGCGATGACCGCCGCGGCCGACTATCTGATTCAGGGCGGTCCCGGACAGCCACGAGACGCAATGGACTGGACTCCCGGATTCTCGCGACGGGCCCGGGCGTTCGCCGTCTATGCGGCGCTGCGGTCTCTTGGACAACAGGGCGTGGCAGAACTGGTGGAGCGGACCTGCGCGCACGCCCGCACGTTCGCCATGGGCCTTACCACCATCCCCGGCTGCCAAGTCCTGAACGACGTCGTACTCAACCAGGTGCTCTTCCGGTTCGACGACGACGCGACCACTGACCGCATCCTCCGCCACGTCGTCGACAGCGGTGAGGCGTGGATGAGCGGAACGCTCGTTGACGGTCGACGGGCCATCCGCCTGTCGGTGTCCAACTGGCAGACGAGCGAGCACGATATCGAGCGCGTTCTGGAAGCGTTCCGCAACGCG
>JBKOZJ010000143.1:0-10565 GCA_046725875.1 Actinomycetota bacterium | reverse complement strand
CGTTCCCGGCGAAGACTTCGAGCGCGGTCTGCGCCGCCGGTTCGGACAACGCATGCGGGTCCCGACCGAGGAACGTCGGCCCGGTGATCCCTTGCTCGCGCCGGTGGTCGCAGATGGCCTGGCTTATCGCGGCAATGTGGTCCTCGTTGAACGACGTACGCAGGCTCGAGCCGCGGTGACCGGAAGTCCCGAACGCGACTCGCTGGTCGGGGAGATCGACCTCTGGGTGCCGGCTGTAATACGCGGCGAGTAGCTCGGCCACGTCGACAAGGTCGCCGGGTTCGGCGGGTTGCCCGGCCCGCTCGGGCACCGCCGGATCTTGTGCTGCCATTTCCGTCCTCAGCGTCACCTCTCGACCCGGACACCCTTCCCGATAACGACCACGCCGTTCTCCGTGACGGTGAACCGGGCGCGGTCGCGCTCCAGGTCCACCCCGATTTCCGCGCCTTCGGGTACCACCACGTTCTTGTCCAGGATCGCGTTCCGGACGACCGTGTGCTGGCCGATGTCGGTGCCGTCCATCAGGACCGAGCCGCTTACATGTGCCCAGGAGTGCACGCGGACGCGGGGCGAGACGATCGAGTTCTCGACGAGAGCGCCGGAGATGACGGCGCCCGGCGAGACCATCGAGCCGACCGCACGCCCGATCCGCTCGCCCTCGTCGTGCACGAACTTGGCCGGCGGGTAAGGCGGATGGTCGGTGTAGATGGGCCAGAGCTCGTTGTAAAGGTTGAAAACGGGGTGGATCGAGATGAGGTCCATGCTGGCGTCGTAGTACGCATCCAGCGTGCCGACGTCCCGCCAGTAGCCCCGGTCGCGTTCGGTGCTGCCCGGGACCTCGTTGTCCCGGAAGTCGTATACCTGCGCCTCGCCGCGCTCGACCAAGGCGGGAATGATGTCGCCGCCCATGTCGTGCCGGCTCGCCGGGTCCTTCGCGTCGCGGATGACGGCGTCGCACAGGGTTTTGGTGGTGAACACGTAGTTGCCCATCGACACGAAGATCTCGTCCGGGGAGTCGGGCAACCCCTTCGCCCCCGGCGGCTTCTCCCGGAAGGCGCTGATCCGCTGTTGGTCCTCCGCGTCCACCTCGATGACGCCGAACTGGCCCGCCGTGAGTCTGGGTTGGCGAATACCGGCAACGGTCACGCCGGCCCCAGACTCGATGTGCTGCGCGATCATTTGAGCCGGGTCCATGCGATAGATATGGTCCGCGCCGAACACGACGATGTAGTCGGGATTTTCGTCGTAGACGAGGTTGAGGCTCTGGTAGATCGCGTCCGCGGAGCCGGCGTACCAGCGCGGGCCGAGGCGCTGCTGGGCCGGCACTGGCGTGACGTAATTGCCGAGCAGGGTGGACATCCGCCAGGTCTTGGTCACGTGGCGATCGAGCGAATGGGACTTGTACTGTGTCAGCACAACGATCTTGAGATAGCTGGCATTCGCAAGATTCGACAGGACGAAGTCGATGATGCGGTACAGACCGCCGAAGGGCACGGCGGGCTTCGCGCGATCCGCGGTCAACGGCATGAGGCGCTTGCCCTCTCCGCCCGCCAGAACGATCGAGAGGACCTTGGCGGTCATGTCACGGACGTTAACGAGCCGACGGACCAGGCGCCAGGGGGTGCGGCAGCACTATCGTGGCGCGAATGACGTCGCCGCGCCCGCGCGTCGACCTGCTCACCCGGGAGTACCCGCCGGACGTGTACGGCGGCGCCGGCGTGCACGTCGAATACCTGGCGCGCGAGCTGGGCCGCCTGGCGGATGTCCGAGTGCATTGCTTCGGTGCCCCACGGTCCGATCCGGGGGTGACGGCGTACGCCGACCCGCCCGAGCTGGCGGACGCAAATGCCGCGCTGCGGACGATGGGTGTCGACCTCGTGATGGCGGCTGGATGCGCCGGCGCGGGCGTCGTACACAGCCACACCTGGTACGCCAACCTTGCCGGGCACCTGGCGAAGCTGCTCTACCGAGTCCCCCACGTCATGACCACGCACAGCCTGGAGCCGCTGCGGCCCTGGAAGGCCGAGCAGCTCGGCGGCGGGTATGCGCTTTCATCCTGGTGCGAGCGGGTCGCGATCGAGGCAGCCGACGTTGTGATCGCGGTGTCCCAGACGATGCGGCGGGACGTGCTCGAGGCGTATCCGGCGGTGGAGCCGTTCCGGGTGCGGGTGGTCCACAACGGCATCGACCCGGCAGAGTACGCACCGGACCACGGCACGGACGTGCTCGAACGGCTGGGTATCCGGACCGATCTGCCTACTGTCACCTTCGTCGGCCGGATCACTCGGCAGAAGGGACTGCCGTACCTGCTGCGGGCCGCGCACAGCCTGCCGCCGCAGACCCAGCTCGTGCTGCTCGCCGGCGCGCCGGACACCCCTGAGATCGGCGCCGAGGTTGAACAGCTGGCCAACGAGCTGGGCGGGACGCGCGAGCACGTGGTGTGGGTACAGGAGATGCTGCCCAAGGCGGAGGTCATCCAGGCGCTCACGCACAGCACGGTCTTCGTGTGCCCATCTGTGTACGAACCGATGGGCATCGTCAACTTGGAGGCGATGGCATGCGAGACAGCCGTCGTGGCGACGGCGACGGGCGGCATTCCCGAGGTGGTTGCGCACGGCGAGACGGGTCTGCTCGTGCCCATTGACCAAGTGTCCGACGGCACCGGCACTCCGGTGGACGCGCACCGGTTCATCTCGGACCTGGCTGCCGCGATCAATGAGATGCTGGCAGATCCGGCCAGGGCGGCTGCCTACGGCCGAGCGGGCCGGGAGCGCGCCGTGCGCTACTTCTCGTGGGCCAGCGTGGCGGAGGAGACGGCCGAGATCTATCGATCTCTGCTAGATAAGTCTGCGCTATCGGACCGCTCCTGAAGCTGGCGAGTCGGCATCTGCCCGCGCTCCCCCGAGCGCACGCACCCGGGCGAACAGCCCTCCAGTGCGTCACCGCTCACGGTGGAGCGGTGACCGCATCCAATGGTGAGCCGCTGGGTGGCGCAGTCGTGGTGGACCGGCTCCTAACGATGTAGGAGACGTCTGCGTCACTCGTGGTGCCGGAGTCTCCTGCGGTGCCTTGATCGGTCCTCGGGAAGGTTCGGAGGTTGAGCGCGGACGGCCGATCAGCCGACCGGCGCGTTCCACCGGGAGATGACCCCCCACTCGTGCTCGAAACCCAATGTGCACACAGTTCCCGTGTCCAGCCGCAGCAGTTGGCCGTTTGCTGCCGGCAGTCCGATCCAGCGGGCACCCACCACCCGCAACGAGTGCCCGTGGCCGACGAGCGCCACATCGCCGTTGGCGAGGAGCGGACGCACCCGGGTCAAGAGGCGGTCCATGCGCGCGCCCACCTGGGTCGGGGATTCGCCGTCCGGGCATCCGTCCGTCCAGAGCATCCAGCCTGGACGCGCACGACGGATCTCCTCGGTGGTCAAGCCCTCGTACTCGCCGTAGTTCCACTCGGCAAGATCGTCATCGAAATCGGTAATCCGCAAGCCTGCTAGCTCCGCCGTGCGCCGGGCGCGCTCGCGCGGGCTGCAGAGCACCGCTGCGAAGGTCCAATCCGCCAGTGCACTGGCCAGCGCTTTGGCCTGCTCCTCGCCGACCGCAGTTAGCGGGAGATTGGTGAACGATGTGTGCCGGCGCGCTCGGCTCCACGCGGTCTCGCCGTGGCGGACCTGGACCACCTGCCCCATCCGCCAATCTTCCCGCTCGTACACTCTCCTGCTCGACAGCCGCGCGGGGGGAGGAACCCGGCCTGCGTCAGCCGGCTCTGAAACGTCATCGCACTACCGCATCGAATGCGGCTGCGACCAGCAGAACAACCCCGGTAACTGACGCGCTGTCCCGGCTAACGGGCGTGTTCCCGTTCCCGAGCTCGGACCATCGGCTGGTCTGGCTCGACGTGAGCCTGCCCGCCGTCCGCTGAGCGAGAAGGTCGACGGTTGGCCAAGCCTGCACGCCGGCCGGGTCAGTCATAGTTGCGGATAACCCGCACGCTGAGGGCAACCATCAGCACACCGAGCACTGCGACAACGCCGAACCCGCGAGCAAGTGGGGTCCAGGAGAGATCCTCGAGGATCAGTGAGCGCAGCGCCTCCATCACGTAGGTCACCGGGTTGAGCGTTGCCGCAATCTCCATCGGTCGGGTCAGCATGTCGCGCGGGACGAAGTTCGGGGTTAGGAACAGCAGCGGGAAGAACACCAGCCCGCCGGAGTTGGTTGCGGCCGCGCTGCGCGTCTTCAGCGCGATGAGCTGCATGAAGCCCGAGTAAACGACCGCCCACAGGGAGGTCAGAACGAGCAGCAAAACGAACCCGACCGGCCCACTAGCGATCGACACTCCGAGCGGTAGCGCGATGACCACCAGGATCGCCGTGATGACCACGCTCTTCACACCCTCGGCGAGCAGGCGCCCGGTCACAAGGGAAGTGCGCGCCACCGGCGCCGCCCGCAGCTTGTCGAAATAGCCGCCCTCGATGTCCTCGACGAGGTAGAGCGCCGCTGTCCCGAACGAGGCCGCCAGCAGCAGGGAGATTGGCAGCTGGAAGGCGGCGTAGGTCTGGCCGTGCAGGAACCCCGTCGAATCGGATGGGAAGATCTTGCCGGCCTGACCGAAGTTGACGATCAAGAAGAACACCGGGATGAACAGCGTTGGAGCCAATGCCTCCGGTGTGCGCAGCGCCTCCCGGAGCGCCCGGCCGCCCAGGACGTTCGCCTGCTGGAGCGCGCTCACGCCGACACCTCCTGGACCTCACCGGCGACCCGTTCCCGGGTCCGCCCGGTCGCGTCCAGGAAGACCTCGTCCAACGTCGGGTCCACGTCCAGACCGCGGCGCTGCCGCAGCTCGGCCTTCAACTGCTGCGGTGTCCCCTCCCGGACAATGAGCCCTCCGTCGATGATCGCGAGCCGGTCGCAGAGTTGGTCGGCCTCCTCGAGATATTGAGTCGTGAGGAAGATCGTGGTCCCGCGCGCATTGATCCGCCGCAGCTCCTCCCACACAGCGAGCCGGCTAACGGGATCGAGGCCCGTCGTCGGCTCGTCGAGGAACAGCACATCCGGCTCGTGGACGAGCGCCGACGCGAGGTCAAGGCGGCGCTTCATCCCGCCGGAGTAGCCCTTGACTAGCCGGTCGCCCGCCTCGGCCAGGTCGACCAGCTTGAGCAAGTCCGCAGCCCGCCGGCCTGCCTGCGCTGCCGATGCGCCGAACAGGCGCGCCTGCAGGATCAGCAGCTCGCGCCCGGTCTGGCGTGGGTCGAGCCCGGCCTCCTGGAGAGCGACGCCGATCCGCCGGCGGGTGGCATCCGGGTCGGCGGTCACGTCGACGCCCGCAACGCGTGCCGTGCCAGACGTGATCGACAGCAGCGTCGTCAGCATCCGAACGGTCGTCGACTTGCCAGCGCCGTTCGGTCCCAAAAACCCGAAGACCTCCCCGACACGAACTCTCAAATCCACGCCACGCACCGCGTCCACCGTTCCGGAACGGCCGCGGTACTGCTTGACGAGGCGCTCGACCTCAATCGCGAGCTGCATATCCGGCACCGTAGCGCTGCGCGCAGACAGTCCATGCTCGGCCGCGGTCACGCCCCCACCCGCCGGCGCCCCATAATGCGGGATCTGCACTCCATGGTCACGACATCCTCCCGGCGTAGGTCCTCCAAGCCAGACTCCCGGAGCCGGCGAAACTCATCGGCCTCGCGTCCTTCGAGGGGGTGGTGTCTCGTCGTAGCCTTGTCACTCATGGACGAGGGGGTACCTCCCCGCCTTGCCGAGATTGTGACGGCCAACCAGCCGAGGTCGGTCCGCGCTCAGTTGGGCGCAGCGGAGATCCGCGGCGCGACCAAGGCGCGCTGGGTCGGCATCTACACCGTCGCCAACGGGACGGTGACCAACGAGGCGTGGAGCGGATCCGGCAAGCCAGCGCATCCGGTGTTTCCCGCTACCGAGGGGCTGACTGGACACGCCTTACGAACGCAGTCCATCGCCGTGAGCAACGATGTGGAACACGACCCGCGCTACCTCCTCAACCAGGCTGACTCGGGCTCTGAGCTGATCATCCCGGTGATAATCAACGGGCACGTGGTCGGAACACTCGACATCGAGACCGAGATCGTCGGCGCCTTCAACGGCGAAGAGATCACAAGGTACGAGAACCTGGCTGCTGGGCTGCGCCCTCTATGGCATCCGGGACAACCCGATCCAGCCGTCTGATTCGCCACCGCCAATCGCGACCTTTGCTCTTGTCTAACCCGATCCCACGACAGACGTGGTGGAATTCCGGGTATCTCAAGAACAGGGAGGTGAGTTGGCTCACCGCCAGAGGGCAGACGGGAGGGGGGCGCCGTCGAGCTGGCGTTAACAGGAACGAAGCGGGTACGGAGAACGCTTGCTCAGGGCCCGGTGGGCACTCCCACCGGCGCTCTAACTGTCGATTGCAAACGCATCAGCGGGGGAGGAATGCGACCATGGCGTCCACCAGCAAGGTCGTCGTCGGTGTCGACGGATCCCCCGCCAGCCTGCGCGCCCTCTGGGTCACTGTCGAGGAGGCACGCCGACGGTACGTCCCGGTGGAGGTCGTCTATGTCGGGGGAGACGTGGGATATTCGACGCTCGACGACACGGCGACGGCCAGTCCGGCTTCCCTAGGTTCCGCTGACCGACCTCGAGGCGTGCGCGTGGTCGAGGATGCGCTTGTCGAGCTTTTCGGCGGCGTCCCGGCCGACCTACCGATCCGCGTCACGATCGCGGCGCCACCTATTGGACCGGCGCTGGTAAGGGCGGTGAACGAGCCGGACCTGCTCGTGGTCGGGCGAAGTAGGCGTGGGTTCGCCCGCCGCCTGCTCCTCGGGTCGGTTAGTGCCTACTGCACGGCCCATGCCCCCTGCCCGGTCGTCTGCGTGCCGCCGCCCGAAGCACCGCGACGCTCGTACGTCAGCAAGGGACGACAGCATAAGATCACACGGAAGTGACGAGGCTCGCCACCCGCGGCCTCGCAGGTGACTGAAACACCGATTTACCCACACATCTGTATGCGGTTCCGCCACAGCCACCGCTTCATGAGATGAGCCGCTCCGCCGAGCCCGACGGTCCGAAGCGCTCGGACAATGATCGGTAAGTCCTTCTGACCTCAGCCCGCAGACACGTATTCAGTTGCCTTGGGCGAACTGCCGCAAGGCGGTGGAGAGCACGTCGGCTGGGGCGCTGTGTTGCTCGCCCGGCACGGCCTGCAGGGACGCCGTTGGCAGGAGATCCGTCGCGGCGCTGGCCGCCGTTATCAGCCACGGCATTGTGCCGGTGCCATGCATGAGCAGGACGGGCACAGTGACTGCGGCCCAACGATCGCGTGGCAGCGGGGCGCCCGACATGCTGTTGCCCATGATCCGCCCGTCGTAGGCGATGGTGTGCGCGACCGCCTCCAGAGCCGGCCAGAACGGGCTCTGTCGCATGCCGGCAACAGCTTCGGTGGGCACGCCCGCCGCGGCGGTCATGAACAGCTCCACCGCGTCCCCCGGGCGGCCGTCGGCAACGGAGGCATCGAGCTGCTGAACATAGTCATCCGGCAGCGGCGGGCGGCTTCTATCGATGACAAACGGTGGTTCGAACAGCGCCAGTCGGGTGATCGGCAGGCCGGCCGCCGCCGCATCGAGGGCCAGGACCGCGCCGGACGACCAGCCGAACACCATGGCGGGTTCGCCGGCGTCGGCGATCAGCGCAGCAAGATCCTCGATCTCGCGCTGCACGGCGTACGGCGCGGTGTCCGTGCTCTCCCCGCGGCCGCGCCGATCGTATGCGTACACCCGAAACTCATCGCGCAGCAGCTGTCCCACCTCTGCGTTCGTTGGGTTGATGCCGCGATAGCTGGTAGCGCCGTCGATCATGATCAGCGGCCGGCCGTCGCCCCACGCGTCAAAAGCGATCGTGGTGCCGTCCTTGGACCGTACAGTGCCCATCTTGGCTCGCCTCTCTTCGTTATCTCTGCACGTTTCGGAACTAGACGGTACGGTACTACAATGGTACGGAACTGTCTAGTATGATTTTCTTGCGACGGAGGAGGGATCGTGCACCGACCACTGGGTACCGTCCAGCCGCCTGCTGCCTACTCGAGGCAAGACCCCTCTAGCGCTGGTGTGGAGGAGGGTCGTTCGGCCCGTAAACGGCGGGCGATCCTGAATGCAGCCACCGAGGTGTTCCTCCAACACGGCTACCTCGGCGCCAGCATGGACGAGGTGGCCGCCCGTGCCGCGGTCTCCAAACAGACCGTCTACAAGCAGTTCGAGGACAAGGAACACCTGTTCGCCGAGATCATCCTCCGCACCACTACTCAGGTGGTGGTCGGACTCGCGGGGGACTACACCAACATCCTCGCTGAAGCCACCGACGTGCGGCAGGCTTTCCGTGAGCTCGCTCGACGCCTTCTCCATAACCTCACGCAGCCGGACCTTCTCCAGCTGCGGCGCCTGGTCCTTGCGGAGGCCGATCGATTTCCGGAGGTCTCGGGGGCCTGGTTCGACGGTGCCTTTCACCGATCATTGGTGCTGCTGGGTGAATCGATGACGCGGCTGGCCGACCGCGGGATGCTGCGTGAGCTTCCCGACGCAACGCTGGCCGCCTACCACTTCGCCGGACTCGTTATGTACAAGCCGATGAACCAAGTGATGTTCGCCGGCACCGCGGCGCGGCCGACCACGGAGGAACTCGAATACATCGCCGACCGAGCGGTCGAGGTGTTCCTCGCGGCCTATGGCGACCCTGAACGCGGTTCATCGCCCGCGCGATGAACGACCTCGCCAGCCGGCGAAGGCGGCGCGGGCGCCACTCGCGCCAGTGCTCGCTCGTTCCCAAAACGTGTATGTCCCGGCGGTGCGCAGCTCCCGCGCCGCTTCAATGAGCACCCCAAGCGCGGCGAACGCGAACGCGCCACCGACCGAGACACGGGCGACCCCGATGGCGGCGAGCTCGGCTACCGTCGGAGCACCCGGCAGCGCCAGCACGTTAACGGGCCGGTCAACCGAGGAGACGATCTGGCGGATCTCAGCTAGATCAGTGAGACCAGGCGCATAGAGCACGTCGGCTCCTGCTTCCTGATAGGCCTGCAGCCGGCTGATCGTGTCGGCCAGGTCCGGACGACCGTGCAAGTAGTTCTCGGCCCGTGCTGTAAGCACCAGGTGGACGGGTCCGCTGTGCGCCACCTCCGCGGCTGCATGTACCCGTTCCGCGGCCAGGACCGGGTCGTAGAGTGGCGCTTCCGGCTGTCCGGTGTAGTCCTCAACCGAGCATCCCGCCAGCCCGGTTTCAAGCGCCATCCGGAATGTCTGCGCGACGCCGGCCGGCTCGTCGGCGAAGCCGTTCTCCAGATCCGCGGAGACCGGCAGGTCTGTCGCCGTCACGATCGAGGCGGCGTGCTCGAGCGCCTCGTCGCGGGTCACTGATCCGTCGGGCCGCCCTAGCGTCGCGGCGAAGCCGCTGCTCGTCGTGGCCAGCGCGGTGAAGCCAAGCCACGCGAGTACCGACGCCGATCCTCGGTCCCACGCGTTTGCTAGAAGCAGAGGATGCTCCTCATGATGCAATGCCAGGAAACGCCTGGCCTTCTCGGTGTGCTCGATCATTGAGATTCCCTCGGCGGACGACGGCCCGGTTTGGTCCGCTAAGAGTGTGCCAGGGCATATAGTGCGACCCCGGGCCAGCCGCTGATTGTCTTCAGCAGCCCACCTTTGGCAGCGTTACGTCCGTCGCCGACTTCAGCACCCGTTTTGAGGTCAACATGTCTGACGGAAATCCGCTCCGGCCAGGACTGCGCGCTCAGCTCGCTGCAGAGACCTACCAGGGCATCGCCACATTCGGCCGACTGCCGCTCGTGACAGAGGTCGAGCAGTTGGACGACTGGCGGCCAGATGTCGCCGTCGTCGGCGCGCCGTGGGATGGATCGACCACTAATCGACCGGGAGCGCGGTTTGGCCCTCGTGCACTACGGGCGAACTCGTACGTGCCTGGCACCTACCACCTCGATCTCGGCATCGAAATCTTTGATCATTTGGCCGCCGTCGACTACGGCGATGCGATCTGCCTTCATGGCTTGTGGGAGCCGTCTCGACAAGCCATCCATGACCGAGTGCTCGCTGTTGCCAGCCGTGGCATCGTGCCGGTCGTCCTGGGCGGCGATCATTCCATCACCTGGCCCTCGGCGACCGCTGTCGCTGACGTCATTGGACACGGCCGGGTCGGCGTCATCCACTTCGACGCGCACGCCGATACGGCGCCCGACATCGACGGCAACCTGGCCAGCCACGGCACCCCCATGCGCCGACTCATAGAGTCCGGAGCCGTCGCCGGACACAACTTCGTCCAGGTCGGACTGCGCGGCTATTGGCCGCCGCCGGATGTGCTGGCGTGGATGCGCGAGCAGCGTATGCGTACCCACTTCATGCAGGAGATCTGGGAACGCGGAACGCATGCGGTACTCGATCAGGTCATCGCCGAGGCGTTGGACGGAACCGACGCCATCTACTTGTCCATAGACATTGACGTACTCGACCCCGGCTTCGCCCCCGGCACCGGTACTCCAGAACCGGGCGG
>JBKOZJ010000142.1:0-3628 GCA_046725875.1 Actinomycetota bacterium | reverse complement strand
GTGGTCTGCCGGTCGAACTTGAGCGTGCGCATCCGCGCCCGAGTGAGCTTGGCGCCGACCACTTCATGGTGGTGGAACGAGACACCGCCGTCCGGCTCGAACCGCCGGGTCTTCGGCTTGCCGACGTCGTGCATGACCGCGGCAAAGCGCAGCACGAAGTCGGCGTCGTCGTCCTCGAGTGCAATCGCCTGCTCGAGCACCGTGAGAGTGTGCTCGTAAACATCCTTGTGCCGGTGATGCTCGTCGATTTCCAGCCGCAGCCGGGGAAGCTCGGGCAGCACGAGATCGGCGAGCCCGGTGTCGACTAGCAGGGTCAGTCCAGCACGTGGATCCGCGCCGTCGACGAGCTTCACCAGCTCGTCCCTGATCCGCTCGGCGGAGACGATCTCGATCCTGCTCGCCATCTCGGTGATGGCGCCCGTGACCTCGGGCGCAACGGTGAAGCGCAGCTCTGAGGCGAACCGCGCGGCGCGCATCATCCGCAGCGGATCATCGGAGAAGGACTCCTGCGGTGTGGCCGGCGTGCGCAGGATTTTGTCCGCGAGGTCGCGCAGGCCGTCGTACGGGTCGACGAAGCGGATCTGAGGCAGCTCGATAGCCATCGCATTGATTGTGAAGTCACGCCGCTGCAGGTCGACGCGGAGGGAGTCACCGTAGACCACGACAGGCTTGCGCGAAGTCCGGTCGTAGGCCTCCGACCGGTAGGTCGTGATCTCCAGCTGGTAGCCGTCCTTGCGCGCGCCAACCGTGCCAAACGCTATGCCGACGTCCCAGACCGCGTCCGCCCACGGCCTGACCACGTCCATGACCTGCCGGGGGCGGGCGTCCGTCGTGAAGTCCAGATCGTTGCCGAGTCGGCCGAGCAGGGCGTCCCGGACTGATCCGCCGATCAGCGCCAGCCGGTGACCGGCGCTTCGAAACCGCTCGCCAAGCTCACCAGCCACCGGAACGATGCGCAGCAGCTCGGCGACGGCACGCTGCTGCGCATCGTTCAGGCTCAGGGAGTCCTTAGGCACCCCACGAAGTTTGCTCGCCTCGCTCCAACATTTCGCGGGGACCCCGCCATCGTGGCTGAAGCCGTTCGCTTAGTGGACTCCAGTCGAGCCCGGTCAAGCCGCAGCGACGACGGCTGGGCGCGAAGTTGGGCGGTTGCGGCCGGTTGCGATCGCTACTCGCTGACCGCAGTAGCAATCGACGGAGAGGTAGATGCCGGTCGCCGTGTTGTGGAACGAACGAATGCGCGCCGGGCCGACCAGAACTCGGGTGCCGTGCCGCGGGCAGTCGATAGCGAACATGTGAACAGTATCGTTCGGCCCTTTGCTCATTACCAGTGGCAGGCGTGCCGGTGTTCGCATAGTTCCTGCCAGGTATGAGAAACTAGCCGAATGACTGCCGACCTCGTTGCAGCGGAGGTGGTTGCCGGGTCCGCGACAGCGACGACGGTACGCCGGCCCTTCCAAAGCGTTGCCGTCGTGATCCCGGAGGGCGGTGGCGCCTTCGGGCTCGGCGTCGTGTCGGAGATCTTCGGATTCGACCGGCGTCCGCGAGGGATGCCGGGCTTCGACTACACCATCTGCAGTCCGCATCCAGGTATGGTTCGGCTGGACACCGGTGTGACCGTGGTCATCGAGCACGGGCTCGACCGCGTTGTGAGCGCGGATGTCGTACACGTCCTCTCCTGGGAAGATTTCGACCGGCCTGTGCCGCCGGAGCTGCTCGACGCCGTTCGGGCCGCGTACGACCGAGGCGCAACGGTGGCGAGCCACTGCACCGGCGCCTTCGTCCTCGCCTCGGCCGGGCTGCTCGACGGCAAGCGGGCAACCACGCACTGGCGGTGGGCCGCGGAGCTCGCCCGACGGTTCCCAGCGGTGAAATTCGACCCTGATGTCCTCTATGTGGACGAGGGCCAGATCGTGACCGGTGCGGGGACGGCCGCGGGCGTCGACCTATGCCTCTACCTGCTGCGCCGGGAACACGGAGCGGCGGTGGCCGCCGCCATCGCCAGGGACATGGTCGTCCCGCCGCACCGGGACGGGGGTCAGGCGCAGTTTGTCGCCATGCCCGTGCCGCCCGACTCGGCGGACGAGCAGCTGGCGGACGTATTCAACTGGGCGCTGGCCCATCTCGAGCAGCCGCTGACCGTGGACAGCCTGGCCGCGCACGCACTGACGAGCCCCCGGTCGTTCGCCCGCCACTTCAAGGCCGCGACCGGCACGACACCGCACGCTTGGCTGCTGGCTCAGCGTCTCCAGCGCGCAGAGGAGCTGCTCGAAACCTCCGACGTCTCCGTCGAGGAGATTGCCCGGATGGTCGGCTTCGGTTCGGCCGCCGCCTTGCGCGAGCAGTTCGTCCGCCGCCGCGGCGTGTCGCCCCGCGATTACCGTCGAACATTCGGCACGCGCCGGCTGCCTGCCCGCGTCAGATAAGCATGAGTCCTACGGAGCCGAACCTCGGTTCTGGCTCTACCACCTCGCTACAAAGCCGACCCGAGCGAAGACTTCGTGGGGTGCATAGCATCAATGGCCATGCGACGGCGACGCCGGCCTGACCAGGCCAGACGACGGCGCCGGCTGGCGACCGTGAACGAGACGTCGGCCGGCGGTCTGGTCGTGGACCGATCCGGTGGGCAGCTGCGCGGTGCGTTGATCGGTAAGAGGGACCGGGCTGGCCGACTGGTCTGGTCGCTGCCCAAGGGCCACATCGAGCCCGGAGAAAGCCGAACCCAGGCCGCCGTCCGCGAGGTTGCCGAGGAGACCGGAATCACCGGTGAGGTGATCGCCGAGTTGGGTTCGGTCGATTATTGGTTCGTGGCCGGCGGCCGGCGCATCCACAAGACCGTCCATCACTTCCTGCTCGACGCCGTGGCTGGGGAGCTGTCCGCCCACGACATCGAGGTTGAGCAGGTTGCCTGGGTGCCGCTCGCGGACGTTGCGCAGCGGATGGCGTACGAGGACGAGCGCCGCCTGCTCGACCGCCTGCCTGTACTGCTGTCGGAGTCGGCGTGATCCGCTCGCGATGGACTTACTCGATGGCGGCCCTGGCCACTGTCGCAATCGGGGCGGCGCCCTCGCTAGCCGTGCCCGCATCGGCAGCAGCCCAGCCGCAATCTGCCGGGAGTCTCGTCGTTACCCAGATCGCGCCGCGGATTCCGAAGCCCGATGACACGTTGCAGATCAGCGGCTACGTCCGGATCACCGGCGAGAATGACATCGGCCCACTGACCGTGCGCCTCGAAGCAGCGTTCTCACCGTTCCGCTTCCGGAGTGCGTTCGACGGCTACGCCAGCGGTGCCGAGGATGAGGCAACGTTCGTGGTGAGCGGGGCCGCGGCCCAGCTGGATCTCGGAACCGCCTCCGGCGAGCTCGATCCCTTTCGGATCCTGGTGCCGGTGGCAGACCTGCAGCTCGATGAGCGGGGTCCGTACGCCCTCAAGGTGATCGCCGAGGGCGCCGGAGTGAGCGCCGAGGTCCGGACGTTCCTGCCGTGGTATCCCGACCCGGACCAGGTCAAGCCGACCAACGTGGTGCTGCTTTGGCCGCTGGTGGACCGTCCAGTGGTGGATCAGGACGGGGTGTTTGCCAACGACCGGCTCGCGAGCCTGCTTTCCCCGCGCGGGCGTCTGGGGGCG
>JBKOZJ010000141.1:0-8530 GCA_046725875.1 Actinomycetota bacterium | reverse complement strand
CGCAGCCAGCAGGGATGACAGGGCTACTGCCCCGAGTGCCGCACACGACTTCATACTGAACGGTCCCCGACGCTCGACCATCCCTTCGACGCTTCCTCCATTCATCTGGTTTCCTGGCGGGCCGGCTGATATGCCGCGTGTCGAGCGCTGCAAAAGCAAATACGGACGATGACCGGTCCCGCGTTCGCTACCGGATGAGGCAGAACGGGTGGCCGGCCGGGTCGGCGAAGACTCGGAAGCGTTCACCGCCGGCGTTCAGGCGGCGGGCGCCCAGCTCCAGTGCCCGCGCCTCGCCGGTATCGAGGTCGTCGACGAGGAGGTCGAGGTGGGCCTGCTGTGGGTAGGCCGGATCTGGCCAGCGAGGCGGGTTGTAGTCGCTGACCTGCTGGAACATGACGTTCTTATCGTCGGCGGAAATGAGTGCGCCCTCGGGGCCGTCGTAGGTGACGTCCATGCCGGTGAGGTCGGCGTAGAAGCGGGCCAGGGCTGATGCATCAGGGGCGTCGATCGTCACCGCGAACAGCCGCATCACTGAGCCGACGCCGTCCGCCTGGCAGAGATCGAACGGATGGCCGGCCGGGTCGGCCAGGGTGATCCAGGTGGGGCCGTCGGCCAGCCGGGTAGCACCGAGGCCGACCGCCCGCTCGGCCTCGGCCTGGGGATCATCGGTCTGGAGGTCGAGGTGGAACTGCTGCGCGTGCTCCTGCCCGGGCCACTGCGGAGCGACGTGGTCGGGCGCGTACTGGAATTCGATCTCCTGACCGTCCGGAGCCCGGACGCCGAACCGGTCCGCGTCCTGACGGATAACGTCCCAGCCAGTGAGCTCGGCATAGAAGAAACCGACCTGGTTGATGTCTGCAGCGTCGAAGATGGCAAGGTCCAAACGAGCTGTCACGGTCATGGTCACATCCTCCCCCGAGCCCACCGACACGAACGTCCGCCACCTCTGCGACACAACAAGTACGGACGTCGACGCGGCAGCCGTGGACTAATGCCGATGGATCCACGCACTGTTCTACCGTGGTGGTGACGCACCAACGTGCCGAATCGAGGATTTGGCCACGCACACGCATTCGGCGCGTAGGGATCGTCAGCCCGCGAGGCTCCGCTGGCCGGTGGATCGATGAGTATCTGGCCGTGGCTCGGTCTAACCCGGTGGGACGGGCGCATGAGCTCGCACCACACCATGTTGTGAAGGTACGGCCGAAGGAGGACGAGATGGGCAAGGTCTTTCCCTGTCTGTGGTTCGACGGCACCGCCGAGGAGGCGGCCAACTTCTACGTGACGCTGCTGCCGGACAGCCACGTCGACAACGTCTGGCGCTCGCCGGCCGACACGCCGTCCGGGCCGGCGGGCATGGTCCTCACGGTCGACTTCACGCTCGCTGGCCAGCAGTTCCAGGGCCTCAACGGCGGCCCGGAATTCAGGTTCAACGAGTCGGTGTCGTTCGTCATTGACTGCGACCACCAGGCCGAGGTCGACCGGCTGTGGCAGGCGCTGACGGCGGGCGGCGGCCAGCCCGGGCCGTGTGGCTGGCTTAAGGACCGCTTCGGGTTGTCGTGGCAGATCGTCCCGCGCCGGCTGGGCGAGCTTCTCAACGACCCCGACCCGGAGCGGGCCCGCCGGGCGATGGAGGCGATGCTCAAGATGGGCAAAATCGAGGTCGCCGAGCTGGAGCGCGCCGCAGCCGCCGGCTAAGCCCCGGCATGGCACGGGCTGTGGCCACGGGTCGTCGTACTCAACGCCTCACTGGCCCACGCGACCGTCGATGCACTCCCGCAACAGGTCCGCGTGACCGCAGTGTCGCGCATACTCCTCGATCCGGTGCACCAGCAGGTCCCGAACCGCGATGGCGTCCTTCCCCAGACGCACGCTCAGATCGGTATGCTCGGCCAGCGCGCCATCCGTGGCTGCCTGCTCACGGGCCAAGTCGGCGTATGCGGCGTCGACCACCGGCTGTTCGGCGACCGCTCCGTCGAAGTCGGCGTCGCCCGCGCCGTACAGCCTCGGTGGGGGGGCGCCAGGCACGATCCAGCCGCGCCAGTCCCGCTCTACCTCGGCAAGGTGCCGCAGCAGGCCGAGCAGCGACATGGTCGACGGTGGCACCGACCGACGGGCCAGCTGTTCCGCGTTGAGACCCTCGCATTTCATGAGCAGGGTCAGTCTGTAGTTCGTCAGGTAGTCCTGCAGCGTCGCGAGCTCGCCTTCCGGCCTGACCCCGGCGCTGTCGCGGGGATCCTCATCGGGGTCGACCCACATGTCTGGGTAGACGGCTGCCTGACTCCACCGTTGGGGTTGGTCGCTCACCCTGGCCATGGTGGTCCTCGGGTCCCCGGCTCGCCAGCGGATTTCCGTGGCACGAAATGGTCCGATGAGTTGATCATCCAGTACGAGCTCTGTGTGCTCGGGCCTGAATTGAATCGGCATCCTGGTACTGCTCGGCCACGTAGCGTCGTGCAATCGTGTCGAGGTGTCGGAGGATGAACCGAGAAGCATCCGCTTCTGCTTCCTTACGTTTCGCATGGTGTCATGCCGGCATGCATCAACAGCCGCTCATGCTTGATATGCCGATGTCGCTCGATATGCGGATGCCGCTTGCAGATGGTGGCTTGGCTGCCGAACCGATTACCCAGCGGCGACGGGACGGTAGCCGAGACCTAGCTGGTCGAAGAGGAAGGCGTGCCAATCTGTTGTCGTATCGATGGACTGGTCGAGCGATCCGGCCAGGTGGCCTGTGGACTCCAACTTCAGTAGCACCGGCCGGTCCGATGAGGTCGCCTCCTGGAGTCGAGCCGTCATCTTCTTGGCATGCCAGGCATCGACCCGGGTGTCGTTTTCGCCGGCGGTCAGCAAGACGGCTGGGTAGGCCGTCCGGTCCTCTACGTTGTGGTAGGGCGAGTAGGCGAGCAGCACCGAGAACAACTCCGGATCCTCCACGGTGCCGTACTCGGGCGTGTTGAACCTCCCGTTGATGGTGGTTTCGGCTCGCAACGAGTCCATCACCGGCACCGCTGCCACCACCGCACGGGCGATGTCCGGCCGCTGGGTGAGCACGGCACCCATCAGCAGCCCTCCGTTGGAACCGCCCATGATCGCCAGCCGGTCGTGGCTGGTGATCCCGCTGCGCTGAAGATGGTCCGCGCAGGCGATGAAGTCGTCGAAGCAGTTCTGCTTGGTGGCGAGTCGACCGGCGTGGTGCCACTCTTCGCCGTACTCGCCGCCGCCGCGGATGTTGGCCACCACGTAGACCCCGCCCTGCTCGAGCCATAGCAGCAGCTCGGGATCGAACCGCGGCACCAGCGAGATGCCGTAGCCGCCGTACGCGGTCAGCAGGGCCGGCACGGTGCCGTCCCGTGGTGTGCCAGGCGCGGCGATCACGTTGAGGGGGACACGCGTACCGTCCGTGGACCTGGCGAACTCGCGGGTCACCTCGTACCCGGACAGGTCGACGGAGATAGTCGTCCGCAACGCGGTTGGTCGGGGTGCTTGGCCGTCGGCCGCTACCCACCAGGTCGCCGGCTCGGTGAAGGACTCGCACGACCAGGCGATCCGGTCCGGTCCCAGCGTCGAGAGACGCGCGCTGTACGACGACACCGAGCTCATCGGCGGGATCTCCACCGGGGGCAGTGGCCTGCCCGTGCCGTCGAAGGCGCGCACCTGCTGCGGCCCGCCGTCGATGTCCACTACCCAGACGGTGTCGCGGGTCACCGCCAGGTCCTCGATGACCATGTCACCTGCCGGCACGATCTCGTCGGCGCTGGCGACTGTGGCACCACCGGTTACCGGCAGGCGCAGCACCTTGCCGTGCGGCGCGTCCCGGCGGGAAAGCAGATACAGCGCGTCCGTGCCGAGCACGGCATGCACACACTTGTCGGGGATGTCCGCTACCTGCCACCACACGCCGTCGGCATCTTGGCTGCGCAGGAAGACCTGCCACTCACCACCATCACCCTTCTGCACCCGGTCCATCACCCAGCGGCCGTCGGGCGAGGCGGACAGATAGTTCTCCGCGATCCGCTCGTCGGCGAAGCCGCCAGCCAGATCAACGCGGTCCGGTGTGCCACCGAGCTCCCGGAACCACACCTGTTGTCGGAAGCCTGCGGGGTCGGCGCAGCGGGTGTACCAGAAACCTGAGCCGTCGTGACGCCAAGCCACCGAGCCACCCATCAGGTTCACATGCGGGATCGGATCGGCGACAAGCTTCCCGCTCTCGACGTCATATACGTACAGCGAGCCGTCCTCGGTGCCGTGCTCCGACAGCGAGACCGCGACCTGCTTGCCGTCCGGGGACGGGACGAAGAAGTCAATGGTGGTCTCGCCCGACGGGTCGATGTCATTCGGATCCACGACGACACGCTCGGTCGCGGGGTCGTCAAGGTCGGCCAGCACCACCAGGAACGGCTGCTGTCGCGGCGTCTGCACCTTCAGCGCGAAGAAGGTGCGTCCACCAGACAGGACCCGCTTGTATGCCGTCCTCTCGGACTTCAGCAGCTGTTCGACCCGGGCCCGCAGAGCATCCCGCCACGGGATCCCCGCGAAGTAGGCGCGCGTCCGGCGCTGCTGGGCGTTCGTCCAGGCGGTGGTCTCCTCCGAGGAGGCGTCCTCCAGCCATCGGTAGTCCTCGCTGATCTCGACCCCGTGATAGGTGCTTGTCACAGCAATCCGCGGAGTCCGCACCAGGGGGAGCTCCGTCATTGTCATCTCGGCCATCCCACGTTATCGAGGAACGTCTCTACGGCATCGACCACGAGAGCAAGTACCTCGACCGAGTCGCGCAGTGGGCCCGGCACGTACATCCCATGATCGGCATTGTCGACCGAGAGCACATGCGGCGTCAGCCGATGAGCCAGGTCAGCATCCCAGCCATGATCGGCACTGCCGCCGACGAGGAGGAATGGTGCTCTCGCCGTCGCGAGTGCCTCGACCACCCAGGGCATGAACCGCAAAACGGGCGTGAGCCAGACCGCCGGCAGAGAACGTTGTGCGGCCAGGCGCGCAGCGTTAGTACCCAGCGACTTGCCGATCAGCAGCGGCGTGCCATCCAGCTGATCCAGCAGTGGTGCCACCTGGCCGCAGACCCAATCTTCGACCTCCCGTTGCGTGTGGTCAGGCGGCTCCGCCGACCATGAGTGCCGGTGCACGGCAGCACCGCGGCGTTCGGCCACGTCCCCGGTGTACATGGGCAATGGAGCCGCTGGACCGTACATTCGGCCAGGGATGACGACGGCATCCGCCATGCTTGCGACTGTAGGCGAGGACACCGATTGGGTCAGTTGGACTTTGCCGATCAGCAATCCTCATCTGCCACGCCTGCCACTCTTCGAGCCGACAGGCAAGGCGGCATCACGGCAGCGCGACGTAGGCCTTGAGGAAGTTCCGCGCCGAGGCGGTGTCTGTCCGGTATGCGACGTTGGTGGCGTAGCACGGGACGTCGCCGGTGATCGTCGTCGCGGCCAGCACCAGTTTGCCGCCGATCCCGACGAAGTTCGGCCCGCCGGAGTCGCCGTAGCAGGCGCCGCCGTTGCCCTGCGGCTCGATCATCGACAGCCACACCCAGGCCTTGGTCAGCGTGATGAAGTCCTCGGGTGCCTTCATCCGGACACCGCCGCCTGGATGCGTCTGGCCGCCCGGCCCGCGGACCGCCTCCTGGGTGCCGTAGCCAACCACGATCCAGTCCAGGGCCTCCAACGCCCGGCGGCCGAGCGCGCTGAGCTGCCCCGCGGTCGGCAGCGTCGCCGGGGTGAAGCTCCACACATCGGCCGGTGTCCTCGCCCATCCGGCGAAGTCGACCACGCCGATGTCGTGGGAGTCGGCTTGGTCGTGGCCGAAGGCCGGGTCGTGCGCGGCCGTTCCTTCGACCGCGTAGTGGTTTGCCACGAACCACGCGGCCAGCTGCGGACCCTGCGTTTCGAAGTCGTACGGCGCCGTGTCGATCAGCGTCTGGACGTCTTGTTCGAGCGAGGCGAAGTAGCGGTCGTCGGCCGGGTCCGCCGACCAATCAGTTACGCAGTGGGCCGCGGTCAGGAACGTGTCCGAATCAACCATCGCGCCGCTGCAGTGCCAGTCGAAGTTCTCCGCCGTGCCGTCCCCGTCCTTGTCCCACAAGACCAGCAGCGCGCCCGTCTCCGTTCGCTCAGGCGCCGGGGTGGCGTTGTACGAATTGATCGCACCCGCCTGCGAGGCGGTCAAAACCACCGCTACGGAGATAAGGGCCGCCGCGGCCCAGCCGATCCGGCGCATCATGCTCTCCCTGCCTTCGAGAACGCTGCCTCGCGGAATCCTAATGCCCGCCCCGGCCGGATAGGCAAGTCACGTGGCGGCAAGGGATACCGCATCAGCCATCGCCGAGCGCCCGTGCACTGGCACTACCAGGGCGGGACAGTCCACGCCGCCGAGGTGCTTGTCGAGGCGGAGGCGCGACGGGCGGGTGATTCCGCTGATGCGGCACGCCTGCGCGGCACTGCCGCGAAATCCATTAGACCGGTGCCTACTCCGCGGACAGGGTGGAGGCGTGGACCTTCGCATCCAATGCCTATGCATTGACACAACCGATCCGGCGCGGCTAGCGAGCTTCTGGCAGTCCGCTCTGGGGTGGCGCCGCACGTACGAGCGCGCCGACGAGGTGGTACTCGAGCCGCCGTCCGGTACGCGCGACGACGGAGTCGTGCCTGACCTCGTATTCAACCGCGTCCCAGAAAGCAAGGCGGGCAAGAATCGCCTGCACCTCGACCTACGACCGCAAGATCAAGCTGCTGAGGTGGCTCGGCTTGAAGGACTTGGCGCGCGCCGCGTCGACGTTGGACAGGGCGCCGACGTCACCTGGGTGGTGATGGCCGATCCGGAAGGCAACGAATTCTGTGTGCTTGAACCGCTGGCACCCGAGCAGCTCCCCGCCAACTGACCACGCACATCCGGATCTGCGGCCGATCGTCTCGATGACGGCGTGCTCTGGGCAATGCCTTCCTCTACACGCCTGTCTGGCGCACTGCGATAAGCGAAGCGTTTTCACCATCACCCGCTCCCTGGTCGCACCGTCGGGCGACAGGCCGCCAAGCTCCGCGGTCATGACGAAGCCGTTGCGGCGGTAGAGCGCGATGGCGGGTTCGTTGCCTGAGATGACGGCGAGTTTCAGCGTCCATGCGCCCGACTGCCGGGCCCACGTTTCGACTGCCGCAATCAGCTGGTCTCCCACGCCGCGGCCTCGAGCCTGCGGACTCACCCATATGGACCTCAGCTCGCAGACCCCGTCGTGACGAGGAATGCCGCTCGCCATGCCAACGGCTCCACCGTCCAGCAATGCGACGATGTTGAACGTGTCCGGCAACTCAAGGCGAGAGCGCCACCGCTCCTCCCCGCCTAGCTGCCAGTCTTCGAGCCGAGACTTGAACGCGCGGGGCGCCTCGGCGAGGGCGGCGAGGCGAAGATCCCGCCACACCGGCCAGTCGCCTGCCGTGACGGCTCGCAAACTCAGCACAGCCCCGAGTCTGCCGTAGACCAGCGCGAGAATGCGTAGGAGACGTTCGCCACCGGATGTCTGAATGTCCCAGCCGTCTCTCTGCTCACGCCCGGTCGCCAGAACGCGACATACTCTCATGCTTGATATGAGGCGGTCTTACGACGATTCGAATGCTAACCGCGCGGAGTATCGGTGCGGGCGCGCTAGGGCTTGTCACGGTGAGGAGGTGGGGTGATGGTTGAGCTACCTGCTGATCTGCCTGTCGTGGAGCGTGACGTCGTCCGTCTGGTCGTGCTCGATGCTCAGGCCCGAGTGCTGTTGTTCCATACCCAGGACCCGACATACCCCGAGCTTGGCATGTGGTGGGAGCTGCCGGGCGGCGGCATCGAGGACCGCGAGACCTACCTAGACGCAGCGATCCGGGAGCTCCGCGAAGAGGCCGGCATCGCCGCCGCCCCAGGGCAGGTGGGTTTGCCGAGGTGGCGGCGGGATGCGACCTACCGGTATCGGGGGCAGCGCCGCCTGCAGCACGAGCAGGTGGTGATGATTCGGCTAGCCGGACTGGGTCCCGCGGTCGACGGGTCGCAACGGGTCGACTTCGAGAACGAGGACTACTTCGGATTCCGGTGGTGGCCGATCACTGAGATCGTGGGGAGCAGCGAGCGCTTCTACCCCGGTCGACTCCCCACCCTGCTCCCGGCCTTCCTCGCTGGCGAGCAGATCGAACAACCGCTAGAGGTTTGGTCCTGACCCAGGGACCTTCGCTGGGGCCGCGGCGCAGCCGAGCTAGGCGGCGCCCTCGGATCTTATCGACGGCTGCCTGGAAGCGGTCACGCACTGCGGGGTTCGGTTCGGGGGCCTTCACGCAGCCAGTGTGGCGTGTGACCCCCGCCTGATCGACCGGAAATGCCGATCGGCATTCTGGGCGGGGTTTCCTATGGTTTGGTTGCGGCAGCGATGAGGTGATCACTGAAGCCGATGAGTGAGGGCTGGGTTTCGACTGACCGTGCTGCGAACAGGATGTGCTCGCGCCGCCGCGGGTCTGCCCACTCTTCGCGCAGCGGCCAGCCCGGG